>NZ_JBSICG010000017.1:0-117432 GCF_056156645.1 Enterobacter sp. Li2LvB3
GGAAGGGGCAAAGACCGCACAATGCCCTATACTCTCTTGAACCCGTATGAATTAACGGCGATAATTCGCCTCAATATGCTATTTACGAATCAATCCCTTCCTCGTCGGGTTTAACGACGCGGAGGGGATTTTTTTTCATCTTTTTTTAATGAATCGACTTTAAAAGAGGTCAGGACATGAGCACTTTAGGTCATCAGTACGATAACTCTCTGGTATCTAACGCGTTTGGTTTTTTACGCCTTCCGATGAACTTCCAGCCGTACGACAGTGATGCTGACTGGGTTATCACCGGCGTGCCGTTTGATATGGCCACCTCTGGCCGTGCGGGTGGTCGTCATGGCCCGGCAGCTATCCGTCAGGTATCGACTAACCTGGCCTGGGAGCACAATCGCTTCCCGTGGAACTTCGACATGCGTGAGCGCCTGAACGTGGTTGACTGCGGTGACCTGGTGTACGCCTTTGGCGATGCGCGTGAAATGAGCGAAAAACTCCAGGCGCACGCCGAGAAACTGCTGGCTGCCGGTAAACGTATGCTCTCCTTCGGTGGTGACCATTTCGTGACTCTGCCATTGCTGCGTGCGCACGCGAAACACTTCGGTAAAATGGCGCTGGTTCACTTTGATGCACATACCGACACCTACGCGAACGGCTGTGAATTCGATCACGGCACCATGTTCTTCACCGCGCCAAACGAAGGCCTGATCGATCCGAACCACTCTGTACAGATCGGTATTCGTACTGAGTTCGATAAAGACAATGGCTTCACCGTGCTGGATGCCGGCCAGGTTAACGATCGTGGCGTTGACGACATCATCGCGCAGGTGAAGCAGATCGTCGGTGATATGCCTGTTTATCTGACTTTCGACATCGACTGCCTGGATCCGGCATTTGCTCCGGGTACCGGTACGCCGGTGATTGGCGGCCTGACGTCTGACCGTGCCATCAAACTGGTGCGTGGCCTGAAAGATTTGAACATCGTGGGTATGGATGTGGTGGAAGTTGCGCCTGCGTACGATCAATCCGAAATCACAGCCCTGGCTGCTGCGACGCTGGCACTGGAAATGCTCTATATCCAGGCGGCGAAAAAAGGCGAGTAAGCTTAGCGGTTAAGTAAAAACCCTCACCAGCAGGTGAGGGCTTTTTTACGCTTAAAACACGTTAAACGGGTATTCCACATAGACGCGGATTTCGTCCCCGCCCACGTTGTAATCACTGGCGTTACTGGACACGCGCAGTACGGAGTAGCGCAGTTTCAGTTTCAGATCTTTCGCCGGGCCTTCCTGCACCTGGTACTGAACCTGGTTAAACCACTCATGCTCTTTACCGTTGCTGGTTTCAGAGGTTTTTATGTTGTCGCCGCGCACGTATGCGGTGGTCCAGCTCAGACCCGGTAAGCCGAGTCCGGCGAAGTCTAGCCCGTAAGATGCCTGCCATGAGCGTTCGTCTTCACCGTTAAAATCAGACCAGTAAGAGTTCGCAAGCCAGATGGTATTACCACCGTCACCCACGCCGCCCTGATCGCGATAGCTGCCATAGTGGTAACCGGTGCTGCCGCTGCTTTGCTGATACGCCACCTTAAAGGTATGAATATCCCAGATATAGCTCGCCGCCATGCTCCAGATGGTGTTGCTGCGACCCGTATCGAGGCTGTCAGCGTAACCCTGATCCAGACGTGAGTTGTAGCCGTTAAAGTCGAGAACCAGCTGTTGCCCGGTGCTGAACGGCTGTTTGAAGTTCATGCCCAGATACTGCTTGTTCATTACCTCTTCAACGTGAGAAGCGTAAAGCGCGCCGCTGAACTGGTCATTGAACTGATAGCTCGCGCCGCCGAAGGAGAGGCTTTTCAGGCCGCTGTCGTGGCGGTCGTCGCTTTTGCGTTGTTCGTCAGTGAAGTAACCCGCATTGACTTCCAGCCCGTCTATCTCTTTCGAGGTCAGCATCGTCCCGGTATAGCTTTCAAACAGCAGGCGGGAGCTGTCGGCATTCACAATCGGAAGTTCAGGACGCTGGTTACCGTAGCTCAGCACGGTACTGGAGATGCGCATTTTGGCGGTCGCGCCAAATTTCGCCAGATCGGATTTCGCACGGCCATCGTCTTCCTGTTTGAAAAAGTCGATACCGCCTGCGCCGCTCTTACCACGGCCACCATCAAGGCGTACGCCGTACTGTGCGATGCCATCGACGCCAAAGCCGACCAGGCCTTCGGTGTATCCAGATGCAAATGTGGCGACGATGCCCTGACCCCACTCAGCTTTATCCTGCTGGCCCTGATGATAATCGCGGCTGATATACGCATTACGTAAAAACAGATCCAGATGGCTGCCGTCAATAAAACCCTGGCTGTCTGATTGTTGGCTTGCAAACGCGGGTAATGCGGCAAATAAACTTAAAGCAACTAACGATAATTGTTTTTTCACGGAGGGAACATCTCTGTCTTGATATATTAATTTGAAAGACTGCGAAGGGATAATTACCGGAAAATTTACTGATTGCAATAATTATGTGAGCAAAGGTTTCAGCGTCAGAATGCTGATGCGGCAAGGCTTTCAGAGCGTTATCGATACGTGCGGTTAAATTGACAATACGTGCGAAATAAAAAAGGAGGCAATATTGCCTCCTTCATAAATTATTTAATTCCGTCTGCCGCCATACGATCGCGAATATGCTGTGCGCGTTCTTCTGACGCTGGGTGATCGTCAAACATTGAGCTTTGGCGTCCCGCTTCCTGTTTTGCCAGTTTTTCGAAGCTGGTGGCTAACCCTGACGGATTAATGCCGCGTTTGCGCAACAAGTCGTAGGAGTAGTCATCGGCCTCGGATTCCTGACGCTGAGAGAACTGAGAGTTGACCAGTTTTTCACCCATATCGCCCAACTGAGACTGGGACAGGCTGCCGACAATCCCACCTGCGGAGGCCGCTGCCGCGCGAACGGCGTTGGTGCCCAGCGCAACCTGCATCCCTTTTTTCACGTGGCCGAGTGCAACGTGACCCATTTCATGACCGATGACCGCTTCAACTTCGTTGTCGTTCATCATGTCCATCAGCCCGCTGTAGACGCGAATACAGCCGTTTGCCATGGCAAATGCGTTAACGTCTTTCGCCATGTAGACCTTGTAGTTCACGGGCTGGCCGTTGATGTTGTCACCCAGAGCGGAGGCTATCTTATTCAGACGCTGCGCGTATGTGCTGCTGGCAGGGGCGATAGTGGCTTTTCCGTCCATATCTTTACAGGCCTGGTCGCTCAACGCTTTTACCTGCGCATCGCTCAGGGAATATGCCTGAAATGCTTCCGCGCCAGAGGTCATCAGACCATTAGAATCCATATTCTGACAGCCGCTCAGCAGGAGAGTTGTACCCAGGGCCAGCACAATTGCACGCATTTTCATGATGTTGCTTCCGTACTCGTTAGTCTGAATTAAATCCGAAAAGTGCACCGGCCAGAAAGCCAGTGTCGGGCTAAGTATAAGGAAGATATACGGTAGCGAGCGAGCAGATTGCGCAACATGCGAGCATGATCCAGAGATTTCTTAAGCGGCAAAAGAATGCTCCATGTACATGCCTTGTCGCTTGGGTTACATTGTTGGCACTTTTTTCCGGCGTAGCCCAAAACGCGCTGTCGTCAAGGGCATGGCCTTTAACAGTCCGATCTGGAGTTAAAATGTCCTCACGTAAAGAGCTTGCTAATGCTATTCGTGCGCTGAGCATGGACGCAGTACAGAAAGCCAAATCCGGCCACCCGGGCGCCCCTATGGGTATGGCTGATATCGCCGAAGTCCTGTGGCGTGATTTCCTGAACCACAACCCGCAGAACCCGGCCTGGGCTGACCGCGACCGTTTCGTGCTGTCTAACGGCCACGGCTCAATGCTGATCTACAGCCTGCTGCACCTCACTGGCTATGACCTGCCAATCGAAGAACTGAAAAACTTCCGTCAGCTGCACTCCAAAACCCCGGGTCACCCGGAAGTGGGCTACACCGCTGGTGTAGAAACCACCACTGGCCCGCTGGGTCAGGGTATTGCTAACGCTGTGGGTATGGCGATTGCCGAGAAAACTCTGGCAGCACAGTTCAACCGTCCGGGTCACGATATCGTTGACCACTTCACCTACGCTTTCATGGGCGACGGCTGCATGATGGAAGGCATTTCTCACGAAGTGTGCTCCCTGGCAGGTACCCTGAAGCTGGGCAAACTGGTTGCGTTCTATGACGACAACGGTATCTCCATCGACGGTCACGTTGAAGGCTGGTTTACTGATGACACCGCAGCACGTTTCGAAGCCTACGGCTGGCACGTGGTGCGTGGTGTTGATGGCCACAATGCTGACTCGATCAAACGCGCAGTAGAAGAAGCTCGCGCCGTGACCGACAAACCGTCCCTGCTGATGTGCAAAACCATCATCGGCTTCGGTTCTCCGAACAAAGCGGGCACCCACGACTCCCACGGTGCGCCACTGGGTGATGCGGAAATCGCGCTGACCCGTGAAGCTCTGGGCTGGAACCACCCTGCATTCGAAATCCCATCTGACATCTATGCTCAGTGGGATGCTAAAGAAGCCGGCCAGGTGAAAGAAGCGGCCTGGAACGAGAAGTTCGCGGCGTACGCGAAAGCCTTCCCGCAGGAAGCAGCTGAATTCACCCGTCGTATGAAAGGCGACATGCCGTCTGACTTCGACGCGAAAGCGAACGAGTTCATTGCGAAACTGCAGGCGAACCCGTCCAAAATCGCCAGCCGTAAAGCGTCCCAGAATGCTATCGAAGCATTCGGCCCTTGGCTTCCAGAATTCCTGGGCGGCTCCGCTGACCTGGCGCCATCTAACCTGACTATCTGGTCTGGCTCTAAAGCGATCAACGAAGATACCGCCGGTAACTACATCCATTACGGTGTGCGTGAATTCGGTATGACCGCTATCGCGAACGGTATCTCCCTGCACGGTGGCTTCCTGCCGTACACCTCTACTTTCCTGATGTTCGTAGAATATGCACGTAACGCCGTGCGTATGGCTGCGCTGATGAAACAGCGTCAGGTGATGGTCTACACCCACGACTCCATCGGTCTGGGCGAAGATGGTCCAACTCACCAGCCGGTAGAGCAGGTGGCTTCTCTGCGTGTGACCCCGAACATGAGCACATGGCGTCCATGTGACCAGGTTGAATCTGCGGTGGCGTGGAAATACGGCGTTGAGCGTCAGGACGGCCCGACCGCACTGATCCTCTCCCGTCAGAACCTGGCACAGCAGGATCGTACCGAAGAGCAGCTGGCGAACATCGCCCGCGGTGGTTACGTGCTGAAAGACTGCGCTGGCCAGCCAGAGCTTATCTTCATCGCCACCGGTTCTGAAGTTGAGCTGGCCGTTGCTGCGTGGGACAAACTGTCTGCCGAAGGCGTTAAAGCGCGCGTGGTTTCTATGCCGTCTACCGACGCGTTCGACAAGCAGGATGCGGCCTATCGTGAATCCGTACTGCCTAAAGCGGTTTCCGCTCGCGTGGCAGTGGAAGCGGGTATCGCTGACTACTGGTTCAAATACGTGGGCCTGAATGGCGCTATCGTTGGCATGACCACCTTCGGTGAGTCTGCACCGGCAGAGCTGCTGTTCGAAGAGTTCGGCTTCACCGTAGAGAACGTTGTCGCGAAAGCGAAAGAACTGCTGTAATTACAGTTTTTTCAAAAAGGGTGCTTCGGCACCCTTTTTTATTCACATAAATTCCAGTTCAGTTATTAATATAAATTGTGCATATATTAATATATGCCTCACCTTATTTGTCTTGTGAATATTTTCATGCGAATTCGCCAAGATTTCAATATTAGTTTTTGCTAATGTGATTTGTTAGTCTTAATTACTTAGTAGGTAATATTATGTGTTTTGATTGATATTATAAGTAAACTAATAAGGATATTGTATGAAAATAGCACCATCAATAATTACCATGGCGATATTGTCGTGTTTTATTTCCACGAGTGCGATGGCTACCTTAACCGCTAATGACGACACCAACAAAATCGAAGGCACGTACAGTAATGCCCTGATGCGTTCTACCGATAATGGCAAAACCTGGCTTGAGCTTAAAGCAAGCGATGAAACAAGCAAAGGGATAAATAACGACTTTCCTGGTACCGAAACCGTTGTTGTCGCCAACAAATTACCCGAAGTTATTACAACGCCTCTTTACGATCCGACGCAAACCTACAGTACTGCAAATACTAAAGTTCGCTATAACGGATATTACTGGACCAACCAATGGTGGGCGAATCCAGGCGAAATTCCCGGGAGCAATAGCGTATGGTTAAAAGGTGCCGCCACTACGCTGGAAGATAATGTTATCGCAAGCTACAACTTTACGCCGTGGCAGGGGCAACAGGCGGAAGATTATCAGACGCAGCAAAAAGATAAGGTCGCCAAACAGACCCGCATATACGGGTATTATCCTGAATGGGGTGTTTACGCTGCGCATAACTATTTTACTCCGGACAAAATTGCCTGGGATCAGCTGACCCATATCTCTTATGCGTTTGGCGTGGTGAAAAATGGCGTGGTAGTGACCCACGATACCGAAAAGGGTCCGGAACTGATGAGAGAGATCGCCACAGCCAGCAAACAGGCAGGGGTGAAAAATATTCTTTCAGTGGGTGGCTGGACCAACTCGGAAGAAGGGGGATTTGAAGCGGCAACCACAACGGCCGAAGGCGTCGAAAAACTGGCGCAAAGCATTGTCGATTACGCTGTTGAATGGAAATTTGATGGTGTGGATATTGACTGGGAATATCCAGATACTGACGCTGAAAAAACACAGTTCACCAATTTAATTACCAGCCTGCGAAGTAAGCTAGATATGCTGGGTAAGCAAAATGATATTTATTATCAACTCTCCGCTGCCGTGACGGTGAATCACAATAACATGGCATATATCAATCCTAAGGCCACGATCACGTTACTCGACTCTGTCAACGTCATGGCTTACGACATCCACGGTGCTTTCGATCCTGTTACGGGCCACAATGCTGCGCTGTATGCCAACGATCAGGATGAAGATCAAAAACTCAATGTTTCCTCGGCAATGAACGAGTATGCAACGATATGGGGTGTTCCAAAAAATAAACTGACAATGGGTGTACCATTCTACGGTCGCGGGTGGGGAAATGTTGAACCCACTGAGATCGTAAAAGGATTGCCTGGTTTATTCGCTCAGGGCAACGCTACGGTTCACGGGGCATGGGACGATGAAGACCAATACACCGGGACCAATCCGTTTTACGTGCTGCAGCAAAAAATCGCCAGCGGCGACTACACGCGTTACTGGGATCCTCAGGCGCATGTTCCCTATCTTTACGATGCAAAAACAAAAGAATTTTTGACCTACGACGATGAAGCCTCGATTACCGATAAGGTTAATTACATCAAGGAACAGGGCTTTGGTGGCGTCATTATTTGGGATATCAGCGGTGATTCCAGCGATCATGCGCTCGGAAAAATTGTCGCGACCCTGAAACCGACGGACAGCGATGACAATGACGATGGCGATGATGACGGCGGTGACAGCGACAGCAGCGTTGTCTCGTATGTGACGGTAAAACCTGGTGCAGGCAACTCCTTAAGCTACAACGACGCCACGGCACTGTTTTCTTTTATACCTGGCGTCTATTTTGAACTGCCTTATGAGGACTTCCAAAACGGAACCTTTGATGTAAGGGTAAACAATGTTTCGATTGCGAAACTGGTTAATGGAACAGCTAGCAAAGCGAGTATTTACAGAAACGGACAGACGGTACAGGTAACGACGGATACAACCACCATTAACGAAGGTGACGTAGTTAGCGTTGTTCGCCAGGACAGTGGAGAAGACATACTTCAGATCTCGACGACAGCAACGAAACAGATGTTAGGCGATGCCATGCTCGTTGACGGGAACATGTTGAAGGCCGTCTATGTGAGTAGGCTTAATGGCTATACTGCAATTCAGCTTGTTACAGATGGATTTTTTAACAACCAATACCAAGTATATTTAAACGATCAATACGTCGCCAGTGTGACGACTAAAACTGCAGGCTCCGACACTCTTGAGCACATGAAGGCCGCAGGTAAAGGTCAGCAGAAAATGGTCTACGCTACGACGAAAGACATTGTTCCGCAGCAGGATGACGTAGTGAAAGTTTACCAGAACGTTGGTGGCAATAAGACATTGGTCGCACAGCTGACTATTCCTCGCGGAACTTATACAGAATACTATTGATTTGTTCCTTAAGGGCAAAGCAGTCGCTTTGCCCTTATCTTCCAGTCCATTGCACAAACCAGTCTCTGAACAAACATATTATTCCATCGAAAATGTGACGCAAGTCATATAGCTGGCTTATTGCGCTGGACTGACGTTCCTTTTATTCCTCTTTTCGCTTACTCTAGCTGAAGCGTTTCAGTCGATTATGTGTTCGACATTTGACCAATCAATCGCAGTTTGTGATAGGCAAGCATTCCCCTTCGGGCGTAGCTGGATTACTCTTTCAGCCACCTCAAACCCAGGGATAGCTTTGCAGGAGATCTATGACCGTACGCGTAGCGATTAATGGCTTCGGTCGCATCGGGCGTAACGTGGTTCGTGCTTTATATGAATCCGGGCGTCGTGCGGAAATGACCGTGGTGGCAATCAATGAACTGGCGGATGCCACGGGCATGGCGCATTTATTGAAATACGACACCAGTCATGGCCGCTTTGCCTGGGATGTTCGCCAGGAAAGAGACCAGCTTTTTGTCGGTGACGATGCGATTCGCGTGCTCCACGAGCGCAGTATCGAGGCGCTTCCATGGCGTGAGCTGGGTGTGGATGTAGTGCTGGACTGTACCGGTGTGTACGGCAACCGTGAACATGGTGAAGCCCATCTGGCGGCAGGCGCTAAAAAAGTCCTGTTCTCACATCCGGGGAGTAACGACCTCGACGCCACCGTCGTCTTTGGCGTTAACCAGCAAGAACTGCAAGCTGAACACCGTATTGTTTCCAACGCCTCCTGTACCACCAACTGCATTATTCCGGTCATCAAACTGTTAGACGATGCGTATGGCATTGAATCCGGCACCGTGACCACGATTCACTCCGCCATGCACGATCAGCAGGTTATCGACGCATACCACCCGGACTTACGACGCACTCGCGCGGCGAGCCAGTCGATCATTCCGGTGGATACGAAACTTGCGGCAGGGATTACCCGTATTTTCCCGCAGTTTAACGACCGTTTTGAAGCGATTGCCGTGCGTGTTCCGACGATTAATGTCACCGCAATTGACCTCAGTGTAACGGTGAAAAAACCGGTAAAAGCCTGTGAAGTCAACCTGTTGCTGCAAAAAGCGGCACAGGGTGCATTTCATGGTATAGTTGACTATACGGAATTACCGTTGGTCTCAGTAGATTTTAACCACGACCCGCATAGCGCCATTGTTGATGGCACTCAAACGCGAGTCAGTGGCGCGCACCTTATCAAGACGCTGGTCTGGTGTGATAACGAATGGGGCTTTGCTAACCGAATGCTCGACACCACGTTAGCAATGGCTGCTCAAGGTTTCAGGTAAGACGCATCGTGCGTCTGCAAAACTTTAAGAATCAACGAGAGGATTCACCATGTCTGTAATTAAGATGACCGATCTGGATCTGGCTGGTAAACGCGTTTTCATCCGTGCAGATCTGAACGTACCGGTTAAAGATGGCAAAGTGACCAGCGACGCGCGTATCCGTGCATCTCTGCCAACCATCGAACTGGCACTGAAGCAAGGTGCAAAAGTGATGGTAACCTCCCACCTGGGTCGTCCAACTGAAGGCGAATACAACGAAGAGTTCTCTCTGCTGCCAGTTGTTAATTACCTGAAAGACAAGCTGTCCAACCCGGTTCGCCTGGTTAAAGATTACCTGGACGGCGTTGAAGTGGCTGCCGGTGAACTGGTTGTTCTGGAAAACGTTCGTTTCAACAAAGGCGAGAAGAAAGACGACGAAGCACTGTCCAAAAAATACGCTGCACTGTGCGACGTATTCGTGATGGATGCATTCGGTACGGCTCACCGTGCTCAGGCTTCTACCCACGGCATCGGTAAATTTGCAGACGTAGCGTGTGCAGGTCCTCTGCTGGCTGACGAACTGGAAGCACTGGGTAAAGCACTGAAAGAACCTGCTCGTCCAATGGTTGCCATCGTTGGTGGTTCTAAAGTTTCTACCAAACTGACCGTTCTGGATTCCCTGTCTAAAATCGCTGACCAGCTGATCGTTGGCGGTGGTATTGCAAATACCTTCGTTGCCGCTCAAGGCCACAATGTGGGTAAATCCCTGTACGAAGCAGACCTGGTTGACGAAGCTAAACGCCTGCTGACCACCTGTGATATCCCGGTTCCAACTGACGTTCGTGTCGCGACTGAGTTCTCTGAAACAGCAACCGCTACCCTGAAATCTGTAAACGACATCAAAGATGAAGAGCAGATTCTGGACCTGGGCGATGTTTCTGCGCAGAAACTGGCCGAAATCCTGAAAAATGCAAAAACTATCCTGTGGAACGGTCCTGTTGGTGTGTTCGAGTTCCCGAACTTCCGTAAAGGTACTGAAATCGTTGCTAACGCAATCGCAGACAGCGAAGCGTTCTCAATCGCAGGCGGCGGTGACACGCTGGCAGCTATCGACCTGTTCGGTATCGCTGACAAGATCTCCTACATCTCCACTGGTGGCGGCGCATTCCTCGAATTCGTGGAAGGCAAAGTACTGCCAGCAGTAGCTATGCTCGAAGAGCGCGCTAAGAAGTAAGCCATTTAAGGGCAGGGAAACCTGCCCAATTTTCAGCGCGCTTTAGGGCACGCACCTCTTTCCAAGGCCGAAGATACAGGACTCGTAACATGTCTAAAATTTTTGATTTCGTAAAACCTGGCGTGATCACTGGTGATGACGTTCAGAAAGTGTTCCAGGTAGCTAAAGAAAACAACTTTGCTCTGCCAGCAGTTAACTGCGTGGGTACCGACTCCATCAATGCCGTTCTGGAAACCGCTGCAAAAGTTAAAGCGCCGGTAATCGTTCAGTTCTCTAACGGCGGTGCTGCGTTCATCGCAGGTAAAGGCGTGAAAACTGACGTTCCTCAGGGTGCTGCAATCCTGGGTGCTATTTCTGGTGCGCACCACGTTCACCAGATGGCTGAACACTACGGTGTTCCGGTTATCCTGCACACCGACCACTGCGCTAAGAAACTGCTGCCATGGATTGACGGTCTGCTGGACGCGGGTGAGAAACACTTCGCGGCAACCGGTAAACCACTGTTCTCTTCTCACATGATCGATCTGTCTGAAGAGTCACTGCACGAAAACATCGAAATCTGCTCTAAATACCTGGCGCGCATGTCCAAAATGGATATGACTCTGGAAATCGAACTGGGTTGCACCGGTGGTGAAGAAGACGGCGTGGACAACAGCCACATGGACGCTTCTGCACTGTACACCCAGCCAGAAGACGTTGATTACGCATACACCGAGCTGAGCAAAATCAGCCCACGCTTCACCATTGCAGCGTCTTTCGGTAACGTGCACGGCGTTTACAAACCAGGTAACGTGGTTCTGACCCCAACCATCCTGCGTGATTCTCAGGAATACGTTTCCAAGAAACACAACCTGCCGCACAACAGCCTGAACTTCGTATTCCACGGTGGTTCCGGTTCTTCTGCTCAGGAAATCAAAGACTCAGTAAGCTACGGTGTAGTGAAAATGAACATCGATACCGACACCCAATGGGCAACCTGGGACGGTATCCTGCAATACTACAAAACCAACGAAGCTTACCTGCAAGGCCAGCTGGGCAACCCGAAAGGCGAAGACCAGCCGAACAAGAAATACTACGATCCACGCGTATGGCTGCGTGCTGCACAGACTTCAATGATTACTCGTCTGGAGCAGGCATTCAAAGAACTGAACGCGGTTGACGTTCTGTAATTTGAGTTGCTAAACACCACAGAAAGGTCCGCAAATGCGGGCCTTTTTTTATGGCTTTTCAATGGACTGCTAGTCTGGTTTTTGTGATCTGCTTGGCAATATTTGTCCTTTTTGTTTACCCTTTACTGACCTGCCTGTCTCCATGGGGGATGGATTTTGTGTATTGGTTTAATAAAAGGAAGAATAAATGGAACAACTCGATGTCGTAGACAGCATCAATAACGCCGGTACCTGGCTTGCGCGTAACCAGGAGTTACTGCTGAGTTATGCCGTGAACATCGTTGCGGCAATCGCGATTATCATTGTCGGGATGATCGTGGCGCGGATTGTGTCAAATACCGTTAACCGCGTAATGGTGGCGCGAAACATTGATGCCACGGTTGCCGACTTCCTCTCTGCGCTGGTGCGCTATGGGATTGTGGCCTTTACCCTGATTGCCGCCCTGGGGCGTGTTGGTGTGCAAACGGCATCGGTCATCGCAGTACTCGGTGCCGCGGGTCTGGCGATTGGTCTGGCGTTGCAGGGATCGCTGTCGAACCTCGCCGCTGGCGTGCTTCTGGTAACTTTCCGTCCATTCCGCTCTGGCGAATATGTTGATTTGGGCGGCATTGCCGGAACTGTGCTCCAGGTGCAGATCTTCTCTACCACTATGCGTACCGTCGACGGCCGTATTGTGGTGGTTCCGAACGGTAAAATTATCGCGGGGAACATTATTAACTTTTCCCGCGAGCCGGTGCGCCGCAACGAACTGGTGATAAGTGTCGCGTATGATTCGGATATCGATCAGGTGAAGTCGCTGATTACCAACATCATTGCGTCGGACGACCGCATCCTGAAAGACAAAGAGCAGACCGTACGACTGAACGAGCTGGGTGCGTCATCCATCAACTTCGTGGTACGTATCTGGAGCAAAAGCAGCGATCTGCAAAACGTTTACTGGGATGTTCTGGAACGCATCAAGCGTGACTTCGACGCCAATGGCATTAGCTTCCCGTACCCGCAGATGGACGTGAACGTTAAGAAAGTGAAAGAAGCCGAATAACGTTCTCCCCCAGGCCCGGTACGCGTGAGCGCCACCGGGCTTTTTATTAGCGATGCTAATCACCAATTAATATTATCAATTTCCTCTAATGTCGCTCTCGCAGTATAGTCTGTCCCCAAGACAACTCTGTGAGATTTTCGTCATGTTATCCTATTATTTTCAAGGTCTTGTGTTAGGCGCGGCCATGATCCTTCCACTCGGCCCCCAGAATGCATTTGTGATGAATCAGGGAATTCGCCGTCAGTACCATCTGATGATTGCGCTGCTGTGCGCGATAAGTGATTTGCTGCTGATTTGCGCCGGGATTTTTGGTGGTAGCGCACTACTGATGCAGTCGCCCTGGTTGCTGGCGCTGGTCACCTGGGGTGGCGTGGCGTTTCTGCTGTGGTACGGTTTTGGTGCGCTGAAAACCGCCATGAGTAGCAATCTTGAATTAGCCACGGCCGAGGTCATGAAACAGGGGCGATGGAAGATTATCGTCACCATGCTGGCAGTCACCTGGCTTAACCCGCATGTGTATCTCGATACCTTTGTCGTCCTGGGAAGTCTTGGCGGGCAACTGGATGTCGAACCAAAACGTTGGTTTGCACTTGGCACGGTCAGCGCCTCTTTCTTGTGGTTCTTCGGCCTGGCGATACTGGCGGCCTGGCTGGCTCCCCGTCTGCGCACGGCGAAAGCACAGCGGATCATTAACACGCTTGTGGGTGTCGTTATGTGGTTTATCGCTTTCCAGCTTGCAAAAGACGGTGTTCAACATGTACAGGGTTTACTCAACTAAGTGTTGTCTTATGGACAACTGAATAAGACCCGCTAAGCTTGCTGGCATGTGCTCTGTTGATAGGGCACTCTTCGCAACATGGAGGAATGACAGTGAAGTTTAAAGTGATGGCCCTGGCGGCATTAGTAAGTTTAGGCGCGGTGTCGGTTCAGGCGAATGAATTGCCTGCTGGCCCGCACATTGTGACTTCAGGCACGGCAAGTGTGGATGCCGTCCCGGATGTGGCAACGCTGGCAATCGAAGTGAATGTGGCCGCAAAAGATGCCGCTTCTGCCAAAAAACAGGCAGACGATCGTGTTGCGCAATATCTCTCCTTCCTCGAACAGAATGGTGTCGCGAAAAAGGATATCAACTCCGCAAACCTGCGCACTCAGCCTGATTACGACTACCAGAACGGCAAAAGTATTCTGAAAGGCTATCGCGCGGTGCGTACCGTTGAGGTCACGCTGCGCCAGCTCGATAAGCTCAATTCATTACTGGATGGCGCGCTGAAAGCGGGGCTGAACGAAATTCGTTCTGTCTCACTGGGCGTTGCGCAACCTGAAAAATACAAAGACGAAGCGCGCAAAGCGGCCATTGATGATGCAATCCATCAGGCGCAGCAGCTGGCTTCAGGCTTTAACAGCAAACTCGGCCCGGTGTATAGCGTGCGTTACCACGTCTCTAACTACCAGCCAAGCCCGATGGTTCGGATGATGAAGGCCGATGCTGCGCCGGTTTCTGCTCAGGAAACTTACGAGCAGCCGACTATCCAGTTCGACGATCAGGTTGATGTGGTGTTTGAGCTGGAACCCGCTCAAAAATCCGCTCAGTAAACCAGTAGGCCGGGTAAGGCGTAGCCGCCACCCGGCTTTTTCTTTTTAATCCTGTCTTAATACCTTATGCCCAAATGCCAGCAGTGCATCTGTCACGTTGCGCATCATGCGGCTTTCGGGTGCAAAACGATGCCAGTAGAGCATCCGGCGCTGGTACAGCCCCGGCGTTAAATCGATAAGCTCACCGCTTTTTAACTCTTTCTCAATTTGCAGATGCGGGATCATGCAGCAGGTAGTTCCCTGACGCGCAAGCTGCACAAAGGCTTCAGATGAGTTCACAATGTGGCACGGCACGCTGCCAGGCGGCAGGTCGAAGTTTTGTTGCAGGAAGGCCTGATGCATATCATCGAGATGGTCGAACGCAACGGCAGGGGCTTTAAGCAGCGCTGCACGGGTAACGCCATTCGGGAAATAGCGTTCTGCGAAAGCCTTCGAACCCACAAACAGGTAATCCAGCGCACCGAGCTGATCCACAAGGCAGCTTGGCAGCGCTTGCGGCTGAATACTGACGGCACCCACCACTTCGCCGCGGCGCAGGCGTTCCTGGGTACGGGTTTCATCTTCTACCTGTAAATTCAGGCGAATAGGGGAGTCGGCCAGTACCGGGGCAAGGGCGGGCAGCAGCCAGGTTGCCAGGCTGTCGGCGTTCACCGCCAGCGACAGCAGCAGTGGCGTGGAGCCGGTCTGTTCGTCACCCAGCCATTCATCTTCCAGCAGTTCAACCTGGCGCAACAGGGCAAGGAGCTTTTGACCTTGTTCCGTTGGGCGAGGGGGTACGGTACGCACCAGCAGCGGCTGCCCGAACATGTTTTCAAGCTGTTTGATACGTTGTGATACGGCGGATTGAGTGATGCACAGCTTTTGCGCCGCGCGCTCAAAACCTCGTTCACGAATAACCGCATCAAGTGCCTGTAGTGTTCTGTAGTCCGGACGTTTCATTGCTCTGGCTTACTCCTGAAATGTGCTTATTCAGCACTATGACACAAATTTACGTTTGATACAGACGAAATGCACCCACATCGGATCTGTCAGGGCTTTGCGCGGTTATGTGATGGTGGTCACAGGGACATTTCCTGCTTACGTGTTCTATAATGCGCCCTGAGTTTTCACACCACAGGCAAAAAGATCATGACGCAGGATGAACTGAAAAAAGCAGTAGGATGGGCCGCTCTCCAGTACGTGCAACCAGGAACAATTGTTGGTGTCGGCACGGGCTCTACGGCGGCGCACTTTATCGATGCGCTGGGCACGATGAAAGGGCAGATCGAGGGCGCAGTATCCAGCTCCGATGCTTCCACGGAAAAGCTGAAAAGCCTTGGCATTACCGTTTTTGACCTGAACGAAGTGGATCGCCTGGGGATCTACGTTGATGGCGCTGATGAGATCAACGGCCACATGCAGATGATCAAAGGCGGCGGCGCAGCGCTGACGCGTGAGAAGATCATCGCTTCTGTTGCGGATAAATTTATCTGTATCGCGGATGCCTCTAAGCAGGTTGATATCCTGGGTAAATTCCCGCTGCCGGTAGAAGTGATCCCTATGGCGCGCAGCGCAGTGGCGCGCGAACTGGTGAAGCTGGGTGGCCGCCCGGAATACCGTCAGGGTGTTGTGACTGACAACGGTAACGTGATCCTGGATGTGCACGGTCTGGAAATTCTGGATGCCATTGCCCTGGAAAATGCCATTAATGGCCTTCCAGGCGTAGTCACCGTAGGGTTATTTGCCAACCGTGGCGCGGATGTTGCGCTGATCGGTACGGCTGACGGCGTGAAAACCATCGTAAAATGATCTGACGGGGGGAAGTCTCCCCCCGCTAAAAAATTTTTGAAAAGCTAAATTCGGTGACTTGTGTCACGTTTTTGTACCTCTTTTGCCGATCCTGCCACTTTCGTAAACTTATACAGCATTTTCCTCTGCCATTTTGCCCTGTATGACTTTTCTTCAGAGTGCCGACGCAAACGTTCATATTGCTGCAATAGTTTTTTTTGATATGTTGGCTACAGCGGATTCAAATCCAGCACAACATCAGTTCAGACAAAAACAGGGTCGGGGAAATGGCAAAGGTATCACTGGAGAAAGACAAGATTAAATTCCTGCTAGTAGAAGGCGTGCACCAAAAAGCACTCGATAACCTTCGTGCAGCAGGCTACACCAACATCGAATTTCACAAAGGCGCGCTGGATACTGAAGAGCTGAAAGCGTCCATCCGTGATGCCCACTTCATTGGCCTGCGATCCCGTACTCACCTGACTGAAGACGTTATCGCTGCGGCGGAAAAGCTGGTGGCCATTGGTTGCTTCTGCATCGGCACCAACCAGGTTGACCTGAATGCAGCTGCAAAGCGCGGTATTCCTGTCTTTAACGCCCCGTTCTCTAACACCCGTTCTGTTGCGGAGCTGGTGATTGGCGAACTGCTGCTGCTGCTGCGCGGTATTCCTGAAGCGAACGCCAAAGCACACCGCGGCGTGTGGAATAAACTGGCGTCCGGCTCTTTCGAAGCGCGTGGCAAAAAACTGGGTATCATCGGTTACGGCCATATCGGTACGCAGCTGGGTATTCTTGCTGAATCCCTCGGTATGAACGTCTTCTTCTACGATATCGAAAGCAAGCTGCCGCTGGGGAATGCTACCCAGGTTCAACACCTGTCTGACCTGCTGAACATGAGTGATGTCGTGAGCCTGCATGTGCCGGAAAATGCGTCCACGAAAAACATGATGGGTGCAGAAGAGCTGGCGCTGATGAAGCCTGGTTCACTGCTGATCAACGCCGCGCGCGGCACCGTTGTCGACATCCCGGCACTGTGTGATGCACTGAAGCGTAAGCATCTGGCAGGGGCGGCAATCGACGTATTCCCGACCGAGCCTGCAACCAACAGCGATCCGTTTACATCTCCGCTGTGCGAGTTCGATAACGTGATCCTGACGCCGCACATCGGTGGTTCAACTCAGGAAGCGCAGGAGAACATCGGCCTGGAAGTGGCGGGCAAACTGAGCAAATACTCCGACAACGGCTCAACGCTTTCTGCGGTGAATTTCCCGGAAGTGTCTCTGCCGCTGCACGGTGGCCGCCGTCTGCTGCACATTCACGAAAACCGCCCAGGCGTGTTGACCGCAATTAACCAGATCTTCGCTGAGCAGGGCGTCAACATTGCTGCACAGTATCTGCAAACCAACTCTCAGATGGGTTACGTGGTTATTGATATTGAAGCGGATGAAGATGTGGCCGAGAAGGCGCTGCTGAGCATGAAGGCGCTCCCGGGGACTATCCGCGCGCGTCTGCTTTACTGATCGTGCGGTTTGTAGTGTCGGGTGGCGGCTGCGCCTTACCCGACCTACGTTGAGGTTTTGTAGGCCGGGTAAGCGTAAGCGCCACCCGGCTTTATTCTACCAGGTCCAGGTTTTACTGGGCGTCACCACCGCAGGCAACGGCACATCCCATTTCTCCACCGGCAACGCCTCCACGCCCTGACAATCATGCGCATAGCCCACCGGCTGCAATCCATACTGCTGCCAGTTTTGCAGCGTTCTGTCGTAAAAGCCGCCCCCCATTCCCAGGCGCTGACCTTGTTCATCGAACGCTACCAGTGGGGTCACCAGCACATCCAGATCCGCAAGTGGGAGCACGTCGCGCACGTCCAGTTTCGGTTCGGTGATTTTCAGGCGATTGACTACCAGGTCACTGTGTGGATGGTAGTTCAGGAACAGCAGGTTCCCCTCGCTAAACGGATGCAGCACCGGCAGGTAAACCTTTTTCCCGGCGCGCCAAAGCTGTTCGATAAGCGGCTGGGTATCCAGTTCGCCATCAAACGACAGAAACAGGGCGACCGTATGTGCCATCACAACCGGCGGGTATGCCATCATGCGTGCGGCGGCCTGCTGGGCGAAATGCGTTTGCTGTTCGGAGGTTAACGCACGACGGCGTTTACGGATTAACTGACGGATGTCCTGGCGTGAGGCAGAAACTTCAGAAAGTAGAGTCATGGTAGTCGGTAGAAGAAGAGAGAGGGAATCTCCGAGATGCCGCCGCAGGCTGTAACCCTTGAACCCTTGGTTCAAGGTGAATGTGTCGTCATAGTTTTAAGGCTTCTCGGACGGACCGAGCATGCTCACCAACCATGGAGCGCCACATTCTTGTGGTATGAAATATCGGCTCAGGGGACTGGCCCGCTTGCGAACATCTCAGAGAAATTTTGTCTTCCCAGTTACTCTACCATAGTCAACTGAGAAGTGTTATTCAAACTTTGGTCCTGGTCTTTCGGGAGTGCGACCTTGATCAAGCAATGCCTGTTCTATGGTCTGCTGGAGCATTTTAATGCGTTGCTCCATGCTCGCCGCGTAATCGCGGGTCTTTGCTTTTTCCTGAGTCAATTCATAGCTGATGTTCAACGCGGCGATGAAGACCAGCTGCTCAGTATTTGTGACTCTAGTGCGTTCTTTTAGATCTTGCAACCGCTGATTCAAATCGTCCGCAGCCTGATTCAAAGCATCCCTTTGTTCAGGTGGACAATTCACTCGCAGTGAACGGCCAAAAATCTGGAGATCGACGGGTTGTGCAGACATGCCACCTTCCTGCTGATTGACTGCGCTGCCTTCGCTTACTGCCCCGGGGGCCGCGAAGGGGCGACACTATAGCTACCCTGATGTGAAGATACAAGCCCTTTTCTGGTATCACCAGGGTCCAAAGTGGTAGCATACCATGAATCTTCTCCCTTTGATGACGAATGCATATGTCTATACAGAACGAAATGCCTGGTTACAACGAATTAAACCAGTTACTGAACCAGCAGGGAGTGGGTTTAACCCCTGCCGAAATGCACGGTCTGATCGCCGGGATGCTGTGTGGCGGAAACAGCGACAGCTCATGGCAGCCGCTGGTTCATGACCTGACGAACGAGGGGCTGGCGTTTGGTCACGAGCTGGCTGAAGCGCTGCGTAAAATGCACTCCGCAACCAGCGATTCTCTGGAAGATGACGGCTTCCTTTTTCAGCTTTATCTGCCTGAAGGCGACGACGTTAGCGTCTTCGAACGCGCCGATGCGCTCGCCGGTTGGGTAAACCACTATCTGCTGGGTCTTGGCGTGACACAGCCTAAGCTCGATAAAGTGACCGGCGAAGCGGGTGAAGCTATCGACGATCTGCGCAACATCGCACAGCTTGGCTATGACGAAGAGGAAGACCAGGAAGAGCTGGAAATGTCCCTCGAAGAGATTATTGAGTACGTTCGCGTTGCGGCGCTGCTGTGCCACGACACCTTTACGCGCTCGCAGCCAACCGCGCCGGAAGTGCGCAAGCCAACCTTACATTAAGAAAAATAACGCACAGGAGGGTGTCATGGTTATCTCGAATCAAGAGTATTCTCGCCGTCGTCAGGCGCTGCTGGCAAAAATGCAGCCAGGAAGCGCTGCGTTAATTTTTGCAGCTCCTGAAGTGACGCGCAGCGCCGACAGCGAATACCCCTATCGCCAGAGTAGCGATTTCTGGTACTTCACCGGGTTTAACGAGCCTGAAGCAGTACTGGTACTGATAAAGAGCAATGACACCCACAACCACAGCGTGCTTTTCAACCGCGTGCGGGATTTAACCGCCGAAATCTGGTTTGGCCGTCGCTTAGGCCAGGAGGCCGCGCCTGCAAAGCTTGGTGTCGATCGCGCCCTGGCGTTTAGCGAAATCAACCAGCAGCTTTACCAGTTGCTTAACGGCCTGGACGTGCTGTACCACGCCCAGGGTGAATATGCCTGGGCCGATGAGATTGTCTTCAACGCGCTGGATAAGCTGCGTAAGGGTTCGCGCCAGAACTTAGCTGCGCCAGCTACGCTTACGGACTGGCGCCCGGTGGTCCACGAGATGCGTCTCTTCAAGTCTGAAGAAGAACTTGACGTGCTACGCCGTGCAGGTGAAATCAGCGCTCTGGCGCATACCCGCGCGATGGAGAAGTGCCGTCCCGGGATGTTTGAATACCAGCTCGAAGGCGAGATCCACCACGAATTTACCCGCCACGGCGCGCGCTATCCGTCCTACAACACCATTGTGGGTGGCGGGGAAAACGGCTGCATCCTGCACTACACCGAGAACGAAAGTGAACTGCGTAAGGGCGACCTGGTGCTGATTGACGCCGGTTGCGAATATCAGGGCTATGCAGGGGACATCACCCGTACTTTCCCGGTAAACGGCAAATTCACGCCTGCACAGCGTGCGATTTATGACATTGTTCTTGAATCACTGGAAACGGCGCTGACACTCTATCGTCCGGGCACCTCGATTCAGGAAGTCACCGGTGCTGTCGTGCGGATAATGATTACCGGTCTGGTGCGTCTTGGCATCCTGAAAGGCGAAGTTGATACCCTGATCACCGAAAATGCCCATCGTCCGTACTTTATGCATGGCCTGAGTCACTGGCTGGGGCTGGATGTTCATGACGTGGGTGCCTATGGTTCTGAACGTTCGCGCGTGCTGGAACCAGGCATGGTATTAACCGTTGAACCCGGGCTGTACATCGCCCCGGACGCGGATGTCCCACCAGAGTACCGCGGGATTGGCATTCGTATTGAAGATGACATTGTCATCACCGAAACCGGCAATGAAAACCTGACTGCCTCTGTTGTGAAAAATGCCGACGACATTGAGGCGCTGATGGCAGCGGCACGCGTATGAGCGTGATTATCGTTGGCGGCGGCATGACAGGAGCCACGCTGGCTCTGGCAATATCTCATTTAACGCAGGGGCAGCTTCCGGTTCATCTGATTGAAGCTGTCGCACCTCAAACCACCGAACATCCTGGTTTTGATGCCCGCGCAATTGCGCTGGCACAAGGCACCTGCCAGCAGTTAGCGCGCATTGGTATCTGGCAGGCTATCGCCGACTGTGCGACTGCCATTGAAACAGTGCACGTCAGCGATCGCGGTCATGCGGGGTTTGTTACCCTTGATGCACAGGATTATCGCATCGACGCGCTGGGCCAGGTTGTTGAGCTGCATGACGTTGGGCTCCGCCTGTTCCGCTTGTTACAGGACGCACCCGGCGTGACGCTACACTGCCCGGCGCGCGTGGCAAGTTTTAGCCGCAGCGAAGATGCCGTTAACGTCACGCTCGACGATGGCACGACACTTGAAGGCCAGCTGCTGGTTGCGGCTGATGGTTCCCGTTCTGCGCTGGGCACACAGTGTGGCGTGGAATGGCGCACCCAGCCTTATGGGCAGGTGGCGGTCATTGCGAATGTCTCTACACAGAGCGAGCATCACGGGCGTGCGTTTGAGCGTTTTACGCAGCATGGCCCGCTGGCGATGCTGCCCATGGCGGAGGATCGCTGTTCGCTGGTGTGGTGCCATCCGCAAGACAGGGCGGATGAAGTGCTGTCCTGGAGCGATGAGCGCTTTTGCACTGAACTGCAAAAGGCCTTCGGCTGGCGGCTTGGGCGCATCACCCATGCGGGGAAACGATCTGTTTATCCGCTGTCGCTGACGACGGCGTCCCAGTCCATTTCCCATCGCGTTGCGCTGGTGGGGAATGCCGCGCAAACCCTGCACCCGATTGCAGGTCAGGGGTTTAATCTGGGCCTGCGTGATGTCATGAGCCTGGCGGAATCGCTGGCGCAGGCGTGGGGTGAACAAAAAGATTGTGGCGCATATTCGGTGCTTAGCCATTATCAGAAGCGCCGTCATGCCGATAAAGAAGCCACAATCGGTGTCACGGATGGCCTGGTGCATCTGTTTGCTAATCGCTGGGCACCGCTGGTTGCCGGGCGCAACCTCGGGCTGATGGCGATGGAATTATTTATCCCGGCACGTGATGTGCTGGCGCAGAGGACTCTTGGTTGGGTCGCTCGTTAAGGAGTTATCACCGTGCAGAATGTTGATGTCGCCATTGTCGGCGGCGGAATGGTCGGGCTGGCGCTGGCCTGTGGTTTACAGGGTAGCGGCCTGCGTGTGGCCGTGCTTGAGCAAAAACTGCCTCAGCCCGTTGCACAGGATGCGCAGCCAGAATTACGTGTGTCGGCCATCAATGCCGCCAGCGAAAAACTACTGACTCACCTGGGCGTGTGGTCGGATATTGTCGCGCACCGCGCCAGTTGCTATCACGGAATGGAAGTGTGGGACAAAGACAGCTTTGGCCATATTGCTTTTGATGACGAAAGCATGGGGTACAGCCATCTGGGCCATATTATTGAGAATGCAGTTATCCACCACGCGCTGTGGCAAAAAGCCCAGCGCTGTAGCGATGTCACGCTTATGGCGCCCGCGCAAATCCAGCAGGTGGCCTGGGGCGAAAATGAGGCATTCATTACCCTGCAAAGCGGCGATATGCTCACCGCGCGGCTGGTAGTAGGGGCCGACGGCGCAAACTCCTGGCTGCGTAATAAAGCAGATATTCCGCTGACCTTCTGGGACTATCGTCATCACGCGCTTGTGGCCACGATCCGAACCGCAGAGCCACACGGCGGCGTGGCGCGTCAGATTTTCCATAATGACGGTATTCTGGCATTTCTGCCGCTTGCCGACCCGCACCTCTGTTCCATTGTCTGGTCGCTGGTGCCGGAAAAAGCGCAACGGATGCAGGAAGCCACGCCTGAAGAATTTAACCAGGCGCTGTGCGTTGCCTTTGATAATCGTCTGGGGTTGTGCACCCTTGAAAGCGAACGGCAGGTCTTCCCGCTTACCGGACGCTATGCGCGTCAGTTCGCGGCGCACCGTCTGGCTCTGGTAGGAGATGCCGCGCATACCATACATCCGCTGGCCGGGCAGGGGGTTAATCTGGGCTTTATGGATGCCGCTGAGCTGGTTGATGAGCTGCGTCGTCTGCACCGTGAAGGCAAAGATTTTGGTCAGCATTTATACCTTCGTCGCTACGAACGTAGCCGCAAGCACAGTGCCGCGATGATGCTGGCAGGCATGCAGGGCTTTCGCGAGCTGTTCGCTGGCGCAAACCCGGCCAAAAAACTGCTGCGTGATATTGGCCTGAAACTGGCCGACACCCTCCCGGGTGTAAAACCGCAACTCCTGCGTCAGGCGATGGGCCTTAACGATCTTCCCGACTGGCTCCAATAGTATTGACCCCCGTCACACTTTATTTTCCCGGCTTCTGCGCCGGGGAAATTCCCTCGTTTGAAATATTCTAATTCCACGCCATTTTTCGCATTAGATTATCTAATCTTACGTTTTTTATGTTACGGAAATTCAGCCCATTTTTCCGCATGAAATATCACCATGTGCTAAATCATGTTGGTGTGATGTTAATTTTATGCGGGGTTAATCGCATTTTACCAGTGAATAACTCTGTAGGCTTTTTAGCGGTTTTTAGTCATAAGCTAATGTGATGACCCGCTTTGCCTTATGGTTAATCACCCATTTCGGTGGTAACTTCAGGTCAAAGAGAACGTTTGCGTCGACATCCGTAAGGCGATGCCGACGCCAGGTTTCGTGGCGATTTTGGGCGCATGAAACGCAAGATAGCCCTGCTTATTCAACGAGGAAAAGATGGCTCAACAGACTCCTTTGTACGATCAACACGTGTTATGCGGCGCGCGCATGGTGGACTTCCATGGCTGGATGATGCCGCTGCACTACGGCTCACAGATTGATGAGCATCATGCGGTGCGCACCGATGCCGGCATGTTCGACGTGTCCCATATGACCATTGTCGACCTGCGCGGTAGCCGCACCCGGGAGTTTTTGCGTTATCTGCTGGCAAACGACGTCGCAAAACTAAAGACCCCAGGCAAAGCGCTCTACACCGGGATGCTCAATGCTTCCGGCGGTGTGATAGATGACCTGATTGTTTATTACTTCACTGAAGATTTCTTCCGCCTCGTTGTAAACTCCGCCACCCGCGAAAAAGACCTCTCCTGGATTTCCCAACACGCTGAACCTTTCTCTGTAGATATCACTGTTCGTGACGATCTGTCGTTGATCGCCGTACAGGGACCGAACGCACAGGCAAAAGCCGCTTCTCTGTTTAGCGATGAGCAACGTAAAGCGACTGAAGGGATGAAGCCGTTCTTCGGCGTGCAGGCAGGTGATCTGTTTATCGCGACCACCGGCTATACCGGTGAAGCGGGCTACGAAATTGCCATGCCGAATGAGAAAGCCGCTGATTTCTGGCGTGCGCTGGTAGAAGCGGGTGTTAAGCCGGCGGGTCTGGGTGCGCGCGATACGCTGCGTCTTGAAGCCGGGATGAACCTCTACGGGCAGGAAATGGATGAAAGTGTGTCTCCGCTGGCAGCCAACATGGGCTGGACCATTGCGTGGGAGCCCGCAGACCGTGAATTCATTGGTCGTGAAGCACTGGAAATTCAGCGTGAACAAGGCACCGAACAGCTTGTCGGCCTGGTGATGACCGAAAAAGGCGTGCTGCGCGGCGAACTGCCGGTACGTTTCACCGATGCTAACGGCAATCACCTCGAAGGTGTTATCACCAGCGGTACCTTCTCCCCGACTCTGGGCTACAGTATTGCACTGGCACGTGTACCGGCGGGAATTGGCGAAACGGCGGTGGTGCAAATCCGCAACCGCGAAATGCCGGTCAATGTGACCAAACCGATTTTTGTTCGCGCCGGTAAGCCGGTCGCCTAATCATTTTTATCAGGAGAAATTCAATGAGCAATGTGCCAGCAGAACTGAAATACAGCAAAGAACACGAGTGGCTGCGCAAAGAGGCGGACGGCACTTACACCGTAGGGATCACCGAGCACGCGCAAGAGCTGCTGGGGGATATGGTGTTTGTTGATCTGCCAGAAGTGGGCGCGACCGTAGGCGCAGGTGACGATTGCGCGGTTGCGGAATCTGTTAAAGCGGCATCCGACATCTATGCTCCCGTCAGCGGCGAAATCGTGGCCGTGAACGATGCACTGAGCGACTCCCCGGAGCTGGTGAACAGCGAACCATATGAAGGCGGCTGGATCTTTAAAATTAAAGCCAGCGACGAAGCGGAAGTTGCCGCCCTGCTGGATGCGACCGCGTACGAAGCCCTGTTAGAAGACGAGTAAGCCATTATCCCTCTCCCCTTTGGGGAGAGGGAGAAAACACATTCACTGCACGTTTCAGGAACCATCGCTCATGACACAGACTTTAAGCCAGCTTGAAAACCGTGGCGCTTTTATTGAACGTCACATTGGGCCGGATGCTCAGCAACAGCAGGAGATGCTGAACACGGTTGGCGCGGATTCATTAAACGCACTGATCGGCCAGATAGTGCCAAAAGACATCCAGCTTGCAACACCGCCGCAGGTAGGTGAAGCCACCACAGAATTCGCCGCACTGGCGGAGCTGAAGGCCATTGCCGGCCTGAACAAGCGCTACAAGTCTTACATTGGCATGGGCTATACCAACGTGCAGTTACCGCCGGTTATCCTGCGCAATATGCTGGAAAACCCAGGCTGGTACACCGCTTACACCCCTTATCAGCCTGAAGTGTCTCAGGGCCGTCTGGAAGCGCTGCTGAACTTCCAGCAGGTCACGCTGGATCTGACTGGCCTGGATATCGCTTCCGCGTCTCTGCTGGATGAAGCGACCGCTGCGGCAGAAGCCATGGCGATGGCCAAACGTGTCAGCAAGCTCAAAAATGCCAACCGCTTCTTCGTGGCGGCAGACGTTCACCCGCAAACACTGGACGTGGTACGCACCCGTGCGGAAACCTTCGGTTTTGACGTGATTGTTGATGATGCAGACAAAGTGCTGGATCACCAGGACGTCTTCGGTGTGCTGCTGCAACAGGTAGGCACTACCGGTGAAGTTCACGACTACAGCCCGCTAATTGCCGAGTTAAAAACCCGCAAAGTGGTAGTGAGCGTCGCCGCTGACTTTATGGCGCTGGTATTGCTGACAGCACCGGGCAAACAGGGCGCGGATATTGTGTTCGGCTCTGCACAACGCTTTGGCGTACCGATGGGCTACGGTGGCCCGCACGCGGCATTCTTCGCCGCGAAAGATGAATTCAAACGCTCTATGCCTGGCCGTATTATCGGGGTATCGAAAGATGCTGCTGGTAACACCGCACTGCGTATGGCGATGCAGACTCGTGAGCAGCACATCCGCCGCGAGAAAGCGAACTCCAACATTTGTACCTCGCAGGTCTTGCTGGCAAACATTGCCAGCCTGTATGCCGTCTTCCACGGCCCGGCTGGCCTGAAGCGTATTGCCAGCCGAATTCATCGTCTGGCGGATATTCTGGCCTGCGGCCTGCAACAAAAAGGCCTCAAGCTGCGCCACGCTCACTACTTTGACACCCTGTGTGTTGAAGTGGCAGACAAAGCGGCCGTTCTCGCGCGCGCTGATGCAGCAGAAATTAACCTGCGCAGCGATATTCACAACGCAGTGGGTATTACACTGGATGAAAGCACCGCGCGTGAAGATATCCTGAACCTGTTTAACGTGCTGCTGGGTGACGCGCACGGCCTGGATGTTGACTCACTGGATAAAGATGTGGCCCATGACAGCCGTTCCATCCAGCCATCCATGCTGCGTGACGATGCCATCCTGGCGCACCCGGTGTTCAATCGCTATCACAGCGAAACCGAGATGATGCGTTATATGCACTCTCTGGAACGCAAAGATCTGGCGCTCAATCAGGCGATGATCCCGCTGGGCTCTTGCACCATGAAGCTGAACGCTGCGGCTGAGATGATCCCAATCACCTGGCCTGAGTTCTCTGAACTGCACCCGTTCTGCCCGCCAGAGCAGGCAGAAGGCTATCACCTGATGATCAACCAGCTTTCTGACTGGCTGGTGAAACTGACCGGTTACGATGCACTCTGTATGCAGCCGAACTCCGGCGCACAGGGTGAATATGCAGGTCTGCTGGCGATCCGCCACTATCACGAAAGCCGCAACGAAGGGCATCGCGATATCTGCCTGATCCCAAGCTCTGCTCACGGTACTAACCCGGCATCTGCACAGATGGCAGGGATGGAAGTGGTCGTTGTGGCTTGCGATAAGAACGGTAACATCGACCTGGCTGACCTGCGTGCAAAAGCAGAACAGGCGGGCGATAAGCTCTCCTGCATCATGGTGACTTACCCGTCCACCCACGGCGTGTACGAAGAGACTATCCGTGAAGTGTGCGAAGTGGTGCATCAGTTTGGCGGCCAGGTATACCTCGATGGTGCCAACATGAACGCCCAGGTTGGCATTACCTCTCCGGGCTTTATCGGCGCCGATGTGTCGCACCTGAACCTGCACAAAACCTTCTGCATTCCACACGGCGGTGGCGGTCCGGGTATGGGGCCAATCGGTGTGAAAGCGCATCTGGCACCGTTTGTTCCTGGCCACAGCGTTGTGCAGATTGAAGGCATGTTGACCCGTCAGGGTGCGGTATCTGCGGCACCGTTTGGTAGCGCCTCTATCCTGCCTATCAGCTGGATGTATATCCGCATGATGGGTGCGGAAGGGCTGAAGCAGGCAAGCCAGGTGGCTATTCTGAATGCCAACTACATTGCGACTCGCCTGAAGTCTGCCTTCCCGGTGCTCTATACTGGCCGCGATGGCCGTGTGGCACACGAATGTATTCTGGATATTCGTCCGCTGAAAGAGCAAAGCGGCATCAGCGAACTGGACATCGCCAAACGTCTGATCGACTACGGATTCCACGCCCCAACAATGTCGTTCCCGGTAGCGGGTACGCTGATGGTGGAGCCAACGGAATCCGAGAGCAAAGCTGAGCTGGACCGCTTTATTGATGCGATGCTGGCGATCCGCATGGAGATCGATCGCGTGCTGGACGGCGAATGGACGCTGGAAGACAACCCACTGGTTCACGCGCCACACACCCAGCACGAGCTGGTGGCTGAGTGGAACCACAGCTACACCCGTGAGCTGGCCGTCTTCCCGGCTGGCGTGGCGAACAAATACTGGCCGACCGTGAAGCGTCTTGATGACGTTTACGGTGACCGTAATCTGTTCTGCTCCTGCGTGCCGATGAGCGAATACCAGTAACAGTCGTGGTGTAGTAACGTAGGCCGGGTAAGCGTTAGCGCTACCCGGCTTTTTTATTGGGAGAAGAGAATGGGAATTGCACTTGTGACCGGTGCCAGCCGCGGAATTGGTAAAGCCACCGCGCTACAGCTGGCAGGCGAAGGCTACACCGTTGCGGTGAACTATCACCGCAACATCAAGGCGGCAACCGATGTCATCAGGACGATTGTTGATATGGGCGGTAAAGCCTTTGCCGTGCGTGCGGATATCAGCGATGAAGCGCAGGTGCTGGCGATGTTCGAAAGCCTCGACCGGGAAGGCGAGCCGCTGACCGCGCTGGTCAACAACGCCGGGATCCTTTTCGAGCAATCCACTATCGAAAACCTGTCTGCCGAGCGTATCAACCGCGTGCTGGCCACGAATGTGACGGGCTATTTTCTCTGTTGTCGCGAAGCGGTAAAACGCATGTCGCATAAGCATGGTGGCCAGGGCGGGGCCATTGTGAATGTCTCTTCGGCGGCGTCACGCTTAGGCGCGCCGGGCGAATATGTAGACTATGCTGCTTCCAAAGGTGCGGTAGATTCGCTGACCACCGGGTTAGCACTGGAGGTGGCCGCGCAGGGTATTCGCGTCAACTGCGTGCGTCCCGGGCTGATTTACACCGATATTCACGCCTCGGGCGGTGAGCCGGGGCGTGTGGATAGGGTCAAGTCTATGCTGCCAATGCAGCGCGGCGGCCAGCCGGAAGAAGTCGCTCAGGCCATTGCCTGGCTGCTGAGCGACAAAGCGTCCTATGTGACCGGCAGCTTCCTGGAACTTGCTGGCGGAAAGTAAAACCTACGATGCCAGCCACAGTCTCAGGCGCATGCCCCAACTGCTGGTCCAGCCGGTGGTGATCGACTTCACCTCACCGTGAGAAATGACCACCATCGTCGGCGTTACCTGAACGTCCCACTGACGCGCCAGCTCTCCGCTGGCGTCATTGACCGTCGGCAGCGTCATCTTCTTCTTCGCAAGCCACGTTTCCAGCATGGCGTTATCGCCAGAGCGCAACGCAACGGATATCACGTTGCCACCCTCTGCGGCGAGCGTCGCCACCGAGGGGGTGGTGTAACGACACACGCCACACCAGGTCGCCCAGATGTAGACCAGCAGCGGCCGATCCCTGCTCATGGCGGCAAGATCAACGGGCTCACCGTCGAGGGTTTGCAGCGCCGTCGCGGAGAAATTCTGCGGCAGCGCAGGCTGGCGGAAATAGTCCACCGCGATGCTCACAACAACGCCAATCGTCAGCCATAGCGCCAGCTCGCGCAGCAAGCGCGTGAGTTTACTTGCCACGGGCGGATGCCAGCTGCGCTTTCACCAGCTCCTCCAGATCGTCATAGGGGATCGCACCCGCAACCATTTGATCGCCGATGATAGTCGCCGGAGTACCCTGGATATTCAGCACCTGCGACAAAATCAGGTTCATTTTCAGCGAGTCCATGGTTTTTTCATCCGTCGTGATGTTGTCAGTGCCGGTTTTCACCCGTGCCGCTGTGATGCTGGCATCATCGTGATAGCCCTTTTTCATCATCAAACGCTGGTGCAGCGGCCAGAACATATCGGGCTGCTGACGCCATGTAGAGAGCGCTGCTTTAGCGGCATTCACCGAGCTTTGTCCCTTGAACGGCAGCAGCTTGATGATCAGCTGCACGTCGGGGTTATCGCGCACGATTTTCTCCAGCATGGGGTCGAACTGCTTGCAGTAAGGACAGTTGTAGTCGGTGAACGAGACAATGGTCAGCTTTGGCTCTTTGGCACCGGTTCGCGGGCTGTAGGGGTCGTTAAACAGCAGTTCTGCCAGCTGGTCATCAGACGATTTTTCGGACGGTGCAGCAACGCTGAACGTTGATAAAGACAGCAGCAGTAAAGCAACAATGGCTCTCATGTTATTTTCCTTTCGCATTGGACAGGGTGGTTAACACCGCTTCGCGGCTCAATAGCGCAGGCAGCACGTGGCCCTGCGGCAGTCCTGGTCCGTAAATCTGGTTAAACGGCACGGCGGCGCTGCCGCGCGTGGTCAAGAACTGGCTAATGCTGGCGGAGGGGCGGCTCCAGTCTCCGCGCAGGGCGACGATATCCGGTGCTGAAAGCGCATCCTGTACGTCGTCGCGAAGCAACACGTTGTATTTATTGGCTTTACAGGTCACGCACCAGTCGGCGGTCACGTCGACGAAGACGCGCTTGTTCTCCGCCAGCGCGCGGGCAATAGCCTGTTCGCTAAGCGGCTGCCAGTTCACCCGGTCGCGACGGGGGTTCTCTCCACCGGAGCCGGTCACAAACGCGACAGCACCTGCAACCACAATGGCTAATGCTCCGGCGCGCAGTGCCGTTTGCCAGCGGTAGCGCCAGGCCGTCGCCAGCAGCAGAATGAGGATCAGTACCACACCCAGCGTGATGACAGGCAGGGTGCCGATGTGCGCGACCAGCAGGCTCAGCAGCCACAGTGACGAGCCGAGCATCATCAGGCCAAGCATGACCCGCACGACATTCATCCAGCGACCGGGGCGCGGCAGCCGTTGCGCCAGCCCCGGCCAGGCGACGACTAATAGCCAGGGCAGGCTCATCCCGATCCCCATCGCCAGGAAAATGCCCCACAGCAGCGGGAGCGGTGCCGCCAGTGCTACCGACACGGCGGTACCAAGAAACGGCGCGGTACACGGCGTCGCCAGCAGGGTTGCAAAAGCGCCTTGCCAGAAATGGCCCGCCAGTCCATTGCCGCCGCGCGTGGCGAGGAAGGTACTGGCAGAAGAGGTAAGCCGAATCTCAAATAGCCCCAGCAGGCTGGCGCTGAACAGCACCATCACCAGCGCCATCGCAGCGATAAACCACGGATTCTGGAACTGGATGCCCCAGCCGAGCGCCTGGTTGCCTAAGCGTAACACCGTCATCATCAGCGCCAGCGCGAGGAATGAAATGACTATCCCGCATACCGAAACCAGAAACTGCCTGCGTACCAGACCGCGCGCCTGATGTTCGGTTTGCATCAGCGTGCCCAGCTTCATCGCCAGCACGGGCAGTACGCAGGGCATCACGTTGAGGATTAACCCACCCACCAGCGCCATCAGCAATATCCAGCCTAAGGCGGGGGCTGGCGCAGAGCTGCCTTGCCCGACAGGCAGGCTGGACTCCTGCGCCTGACCGCTATCGGCCAGCACCAGAGACAGGGTTTTGCCGCTGAGATTCGGTGCCGTCTCGCCCCAGCTATCGGACACCGGCACGGTGGCAGTGAGCGTGCCGTCGCGCACGGAGAAGCTCGGCTTGCCGAAATCGATATCGTCCATGCTGTCGATAAATAACGATGGCTGCTGCCAGCCCGCGTCGCGTTGCGCGGTCACCGTCAGCTTGCCGGAGGCGTAGCGAGCGCTAAGCGCAGACGTCAATCCACCGCTGAGTGGCAGCGTGCCCATCGCCCGGTTGAAATCATAATCAAAGCCACCGCCCGTAGAGGCCGTCAAATCCAGTGAGAACGGGTAGTCGGTCAGAATACAGACGTTGCTACAGGTGGACAGCGTCAGCACGCCGCTAAGGCGTTCGGGTACGTTGCCGCGCAGGGTGATGGGGAAACTGACGTCGCCGTGATATCCCTGCGTGGTGATACCCGCCACGTCGAAACGCTCGGGCGTTGGCCAGCGCCAGAGCGCCTCCAGCGGTTGATGCCAGGTTATCGCTGGGGCAATCCCGCCTTCTCCCGGCGATCGCCAGTAGGTCTTCCAGCCTTTCTGTAAGGCAACGTCCAGAAGCAGGCGGGTTTCGCCGCTGTTTTCAGTTTGGGCACGCAGCCTGACGCTGGCGTGCTGATTATCGGCGGCGCGCAGCCAGCCCGTGTCGGCGGCCTGGCTGAGGGGTAGCCATAGCCAAAGCAGGCAGACCAGCAGTCGCCTGAATACAGTAAACATAAATTTTCTCCGTAAATGATGAATTAACCTGATGTGTCAGGCGAATGCTCATTCACGGAAGACGCATAATCGCAGATGCACCCGCAATCGGGGTGGGGAGATAACACGAGGAGGCCACAGACGCTCGCGGCGCGGTGGAATAGCTGCCAGCAGCGCCAGCAGAAGGGTAACGGCGAACAGTGCGCTTTCAAACAGCACAGGCGGCACCGCCATCAGCGATTTTGCGCTGAGTTCACACGGCGTCACCGGCGCGTCGCTGCTCTCCTGGCCCTGCTGAACGGACTGGGCTGAGGCGGTGGCATTTATGACAAGCGCGTGCATCCCGGCCATCCGCTGGGCGGTGCATATCAGCACCACCAGACAGGCCAGGGCTACAAGCAGGATTGCTTTGCGTTGTCGCTTGATCATGTTCGCCTCAAATATTCACGAGGCCTATCTTATAGGGCGCAGGTTTTTTGGCAACGCGAAAGCTGTAAAGAAGTGTCTGGAAGATAAGCGGTTTGCCCTCTCCTGCGGGAGGAGAGGGCGAAGGATTATAACTGTTCGCCGTTGCTGGCGATCACGCCCTGGTACCAGTTAAAGCTCTTTTTACGGGAGCGGGACATGTCGCCGGTGCCGTCGTCGTGTTTGTTCACATAGATAAAGCCGTAGCGTTTGCTGTACTGGCCGGTGGTGAATGATACACAGTCGATGCAGCCCCACGGGGTGTAGCCCATCAGATCAACACCATCGTAAGTGACCGCTTTCATCATCTCTTCCACGTGAGCACGCAGGTAGTCGATACGATAGTCATCGTTGATGCTGCCGTCTTCTTCCACTTTGTCGTATGCACCAAAGCCATTTTCGACGATAAACAGCGGCTTCTGATAACGCTCGTACAGCTCACACAGGGAATAACGCAGACCCACCGGGTCAATCTGCCAGCCCCAGTCAGATGCTTTCACGTGTGGGTTCGGCACGCTGCCCTCGAAGCCGGAAATAGCATCACCGGTACCGCCTTCCGCTTTCACGGCGTTGGTCATGTAGTAGCTGAAACCTAAATAATCACAGGTACCGTCACGCAGGATCTGATCGTCGCCGGCTTCCATTTTGATAGAGAAACCACGGCGTTCCCACTCGTTCAGCACGTAAGACGGGTAGTAACCACGCAACTGCACGTCGGTAAAGACGTAACGTTCGCGCATAGATTCCTGAGCAAACATCACATCTTCTGGTTTGCAGGAGAACGGATAGAGCGCAACCATTGCCAGCATACAGCCGACTTTCATTTCCGGGTTAATACGGCGTGCGGCTTTTACCGCCAGAGCGCTGGCCACGAACTGGTGGTGCAGCACCTGGTACATGGTTTCTTCCGGGTTGTCGTGTTCGGTATAGACCACGCCAGAGCAGCAGTAGCCGAACAGCGGCGCACGCCAGTTACGCTGGTTGTTGATTTCGTTGAAGGTCATCCAGTATTTGACCTTGTTTTTGTAGCGCTCGAAGACCACTTCGGAGAAGCGTACAAAGAAATCCACCACTTTACGGTTGGTCCAGCCGCCGTATTCCTGCACCAGGTGCAGCGGCATTTCGAAGTGGGAGAGGGTGATCACCGGCTCAATGTTGTATTTCAGCAGTTCATCGAACATGTCATCGTAGAACTTCAGCCCTTCTTCATTTGGCTGCGTTTCGTCACCTTTCGGGAAGATGCGCGTCCAGGCGATAGAAGTACGGAAACATTTGAAGCCCATTTCGGCAAACAGCTTGATGTCTTCTTTGTAGTGGCCGTGGAAATCGATGGCTTCGTGGTTTGGGTAGTATTTGCCAGGCTCCACTTGCTGGGTGATTTCGCGCGGTACGCCGTGGGCGCCGCCAGTCAGCACGTCACAAATGCTTGGCCCTTTGCCGTCTTTGTTCCAGCCGCCTTCAACCTGGTGCGCCGCAACTGCGCCACCCCATAAAAAATCTTTTGGTAAGGTGAGTTTTTTCATCTTTGCTATTCTCAATTTATGGCTTAATGCGTTCGAGTCTAGCAAAGCGAAATTAAATGTCACGATATAACAATTCTCAGAAAATGTAATTTGTCACATTGAAAAAACAGAGTGTTTTATTCTGTTAATTTCTTCGCCAGTTTACGCCCCAGTGATTCCAGAATATAGATGACGGGAATTTGTGTTGTAATATCGTAGACGCCCGCAATACGCGTTTGCGGAACATGCCAGGAGAGATTAAAGTCCGCCAGCTTTGCCAGCCGGGAGTGCTCGTGGCTGGTAATCGACAAGACCTTGCAGTGGTGGAGGCTGAACTGGCTGGCGAAGCGCAGGATCTCTTCTGTTTCTCCCGAAACGGAAAGCACGATCGCCAGCGCATTTTTAGCCATATCGTTGGTTACCGGGAAATAAGGATCATCGATATGGTTGCTGAATTTTCCGATATTCGAGAAAAACCGCGCACCATATTTTGCAAGCGACCCTGATGTGCCAGTGCCGACAAATATAATTCGCTCAGAGGATAATATAATATCAACGGCATCATCTAATAACGCATCGAACTCTTCATTATTAACGCTTTTAAAGAAGCTAATGATTTCGCTGGCACCGAAATTTGCCTGCTGGGGTTCGTTCTGCTCTAAATAGAGTTTAAAGCGCACGCGGAATTCGGAGTAGCCTTCGCAGCTGAGCTTGCGACAAAAGCGCAGAATGGTGGTGGTCGAAACTCCCGCCGCATCCGCCAGTTCACGGATGGTCATGTACATCACTTTGTCACGATTTTTAATGACATAGTTGTAGACCATCATCTCCAGATTGTTGAGACTGGCAACGGCGGAATGGGAGAACATGCTCACAGTGGCTACACTCACTCATCAGACTTTATCTTCAGGGAATAATAACATGCAGCCAAACGACATCACTTTTTTTCAGCGCTTTCAGGATGACATTCTGGCCGGGCGTAAAACCATCACCATCCGTGATGAAAGTGAATCCCATTTTAAAACCGGCGATATCCTGCGCGTTGGGCGCTATGAAGATGACGGCTATTTTTGCACCATCGAAGTAACGGGAACATCGACCGTCACGCTGGATACGCTGACGGAAAAACATGCTGAGCAGGAAAACATGACGGTGGGTACGCTGAGAAGTGTGATCGCCGAAATCTATCCAGGGCAGACCCAGTTTTATGTGATTGATTTTAAATGTGTTTAAGTTAAATAAACACATTTGTTAGCTGAAATGTTTTTGTAACTCTCTGATTGTAAATTGGAAAATTGAGAGTTAACTTTATTTTAGCTAACAGGTGTTCACTGGAATCATTCTCAGTTAGCATAGTCAGGCGATGAATAATCATCTTTTGTTTTCCCGGAGTTACTTATGGTGAGCAAGCCATTAATCGCACAGGGATATTCGCTGGCTGAGGAAATAGCCAACAGCATTAGCCACGGCATTGGCCTGGTATTTGGGATTGTCGGTTTAGTGTTACTGCTGGTGCAGGCGGCGGATACCAACGCCAGCGCCATGGCGATTACCAGCTACAGCCTGTATGGCGGGAGCATGATCCTGCTGTTTCTGGCATCGACGCTGTACCACGCTATTCCGCATCAGCGGGCTAAGATCTGGCTCAAGAAATTTGACCACTGCGCTATCTATCTTCTTATTGCAGGCACCTACACGCCGTTTTTGCTGGTGGGGTTAAACTCTCCGCTATCGCGTGGCCTGATGATCGTTATCTGGAGCCTGGCGCTGCTGGGTATTCTGTTTAAGCTGACCATTGCGCACCGGTTTAAGGTGTTGTCGCTGGTGACGTATCTGACAATGGGGTGGCTATCACTGATTGTGGTGTATCAACTGGCAATCAAGCTTGCGGCAGGTGGGGTAACCTTGCTGGCCGTTGGCGGGGTGGTCTATTCGCTGGGCGTGATTTTCTACGTCTGTAAGCGCATTCCCTACAACCATGCTATCTGGCACGGCTTCGTGCTGGGCGGCAGCGTGTGTCACTTCCTGGCGATTTATTTGTATGTGGGGTAGGTGTAGTTTTTTGCACCCTGCGGTCTGATGCCCTCACCCCCGCCCTCTCCCACAGGGTTGAGGAATCCCCACAAAAATACGAGCACGGACGGCTCCCTCTCCTTTTTGGGGAGAGGGCTGGGGTGAGGGGGAACATACGGCTCAGGTGGTCATTCCGTTCACTTTACGTTCCTTGCTACTCTGTCACGACAATACCGGTGAACGTGCCAGGGTAGCTCACCGCCGCTACCCTGGCGACCCGGGCTCCCGGCAAGAAAATCGTCGCTTCGCGATGCCCTCAGCGTTTGCTCCAGGCTAATCGGGGACGGGCGGATGAAACGTCCCTGTAAAGCCGCCCTCGCCGCGCATCCATGCGCGTCGCCCCGGCCTTCCGTAAACGCTTCGGCGATTTTCAGCCGGACCATGACACCGCTGTAAGTCCCTTAATTCAATGGCGTAATATCATCGCTGAATTAAAGACAAAAATTACTGGGGAACCCTCAGCCCACAGGGAGAGGGCGGGTAATCATTACTCTTCCAGCGAATACGGCAGTGGCTCGATGCTCAGGGTTTTTGCATCGTCACGCACGCGGAACACGCTGTCTGGCTCCATGTCGTTATTCATCACCGCTTGCACCAGCACGCGGCCATCATCCAGCTGTACTGCGGCTAAAACCGTGCCGGTACGGCGCCAGTTTTCACCCATTTTCAGCTCGAGATCTTCACCGGCTTCCGGTACGCGGCTGGCGTGGCCTGCCAGCGTCCATAGAGCACGTTTATTCGCACCGCGGAATTTTGCACGCGCGACCATTTCCTGGCCGGTGTAGCACCCTTTCTTAAAGCTAATGCCCCCCAGCGCCTGTAGGTTGGTGGCCTGCGGGATAAATTGTGCGCTGTTCGCCGCATCAATGATCGGCAGCCCGGCTTCAATGTTGAGTGCCAGCCACTGTTGGCTATTATTCAACTGAGCTTCACCACGCAAGGCATCGGTGACGCGTTCTGCGGTGGCGACGTCGGTCACTAGCAGGAAACGCTCAGTCGGGTGCTCAAACCACAGGATTGAGGTCGCGCCGTCATGCACCAGCTGCGTTTCGGCATCTGGCAGCTCGCTGAACAGATTTTTCAGGGCCGCGCGCGCCTGGAACCCGGCGACGCCAAGCAGGACATGCTCATCGTCAGGCGCGATGGTGACTTTGGAAAAGACCGCGTATTTTTTCAGTTCGGTCAGTTGGGCGTCGCGCAGGCTGCGGCGCTCAATAAGCGCGAACCCGCCCAGGCGGCGGAACAGACGCAGATTGCTCCACATCTTGCCTTTTGGGTCGCAGTGCGCAGCCAGTAAATGCTGGTTTTCAGTCATCTGGCTGACGTCAGCAGTGACCTGACCCTGCAAATATTTTTCGCTGTCGGCGCCGGTCAGTGTCGCCAGCGCCCAGTCATCAAGAGTAATAAGCGTCAGCGGCAGACGCGCAGAGGCGACGGGCTGGCGAGGAGAAAATGGAGTAAAAGCCATAGTGATGTCCTGAATTGCTTAACGCTTTGATAATGCCTAATGGTAAAAGAGACTGTAGTCATTGCAAGCGCTTTCAGCAGACCATTCGTGCCATATATGACTTCTGCTCAGCGCTACGCAAAACAGTGTAATCCGCTATCTTAATGTGGTTTATTCTGGAACCCTGCTCCGGGTTCGCAATATTCCAGTAAAGAAACGGTCAAAAACACGTTACACTAGCCAGAGTTCCCGGCAGAAATAAAACATCCCGAACGGGACACCGACTGTGCCAAACGTAATGCAGGAAAAAGAACATGGATATTAACAACAAGGCCCGTATCCACTGGGCTTGCCGTCGCGGAATGCGTGAACTTGATATTTCCATCATGCCTTTCTTCGAATACGAGTACGACAGCTTAAGCGAAGACGATAAGCGTCTGTTTGTTCGCCTGCTTGAATCCGACGATCCTGATTTGTTCAACTGGCTAATGAACCACGGCAAACCCGCCGACACCGAGTTGCAACGGATGGTGCAATTAATTCAAACACGGAATCGGGAACGTGGTCCTGTGGCAATCTGATCTTCGCGTTTCATGGCGCTCGCAGTGGATGTCTTTATTACTCCACGGGCTGGTTGCGGCATTTGTATTACTGATGCCGTGGCCGCTTAGCTATACCCCTCTCTGGTTACTGTTATTGTCATTCGTGGTGTTTGACAGCGTGCGTAGCCAGCGCCGTATCAATGCCTGTCAGGGTGAAATCAAACTGATGATGGATTCGCGCCTGCGCTGGCAGGGGAAAGAGTGGGACATTATTGGCACGCCCTGGATGCTCAGTTCCGGCATGATGCTCCGGCTACGTAAGGTGGGCGGTGGGCGTCGCCAGCATTTGTGGCTGGCAGCGGACAGCATGGATGAAGTGGAGTGGCGGGATCTGCGTCGGATGGTGTTGCAACAACCGACGCAGGAATAGGGTGGTTAACTAAACTTTTCGGCCATTTCGCCCAGAATTTGCTCGCACCAGTTTTGCACACGCTCTTCGCTGAGGTCGTACTGGTTGGTTTCATCCAGCGCCAGCCCGACAAAAAGCTGTCCGTCGGCAATAATCGGTTTTTTGCTGGTGAACTCGTACCCTTCGGTCGGCCAATAACCGATAAACGTAACGCCTTTCAGGGCCAGTTTATCGTGCAACATACCCAGCGCATCCAGGAACCACTCGCCGTAACCTAACTGATCGCCCATCCCGTACATTGCAATGATTTTGCCGTCGAGGTTGACGGTATCAAGCTGATCCCAGATAGCTTCCCAGTCTTCCTGTATCTCGCCAAAATCCCAGGTCGGGATGCCAAGGATCAGCACATCGTACTGCTCCATCAGCGCGACCGCGTCATCTTTCAGGTTGTGCAACGTCACCAGTTCCGGGCTAATGATGTCACGAATTTTTTCTGCCGCCATTTCGGTGTAGCAAGTGCTGGAACCGTAGAACAGACCAATATTCATCGCGTAAATATCTCAATTCTTGCTTTGACTTTGCGCGTAGTGTACCAGAAACCACTGGCAATCAGGCATAATGCGCGGATTGCAGAAACAAAGGGGTTGATGTGGAAAAGGATCTCGCACTCATTGAACAGTTTCTCGATGCGCTGTGGCTTGAGAAAAACCTGGCCGACAACACTATTAGCGCCTATCGACGTGACCTTACCCTGCTGGTGGAGTGGCTGGCGCACCGGGAATTGGGGCTTGAAAACGCGCAAAGCGATGACCTGCAAGGACTGCTGGCCGAACGCATTGAAGGGGGCTACAAAGCGACCAGCTCCGCGCGCCTGTTAAGCGCCATGCGGCGGCTTTTCCAGCACCTTTACCGTGAGAAGATCCGTGCCGACGATCCCAGCGCGATGCTGGCCTCCCCTAAACTCCCGCAGCGACTGCCTAAAGATCTGAGCGAAGCACAAGTTGAGAGATTATTACAGTCGCCAGCGGTTGACCTGCCGCTGGAGTTACGCGATAAAGCCATGCTTGAGCTATTGTATGCTACCGGCTTGCGTGTTTCTGAGTTAGTCGGGCTGACGATGAGTGATATCAGCCTGCGTCAGGGGGTTGTGCGTGTGATCGGTAAAGGGAACAAAGAACGGCTGGTGCCGCTGGGAGAAGAGGCGGTCTACTGGCTGGAAACGTATCTGGAGCATGGCCGCCCGTGGTTGTTGAACGGCGTTTCTATTGATGTGCTCTTCCCAAGCCAGCGTGCGCAACAGATGACGCGGCAAACTTTCTGGCATCGCATTAAGCATTACGCCACACTGGCAGGTATCGATAGTGAAAAACTGTCGCCGCACGTTTTGCGTCATGCCTTCGCGACGCACCTGCTAAACCACGGAGCTGATTTACGCGTGGTGCAGATGCTACTTGGGCACAGCGATCTTTCAACGACGCAAATTTATACCCATGTCGCGACGGAACGCCTGCGGCAGCTTCACCAACAGCACCACCCACGCGCGTGAGTGCCGACGAATTGTAATAGGATTGAATATGAAAAAGTCTTTAGCGCTGCTCTCTTTGCTGGCAGCCTCTTTTACCGGTTTTGCTCACGCTGATGATGCCGCAATTAAGCAATCGCTGACCAAGCTTGGCGTAACCAGCAGCGATATCCAGTCTGCGCCAGTCGCCGGCATGAAAACTGTGCTGACCAACAGTGGCGTGCTGTACGTGACCGAAGACGGCAAACACATCATTCAGGGGCCAATGTATGACGTCAGCGGCGGACAGCCGGTGAACGTGACCAACCAGCTACTGATGAAAAACCTGAACGCGCTTGAAAAAGAGATGATCGTGTATAAAGCGGCGCAGGAAAAACACGTTATTACTGTCTTCACCGACATCACCTGTGGCTACTGTCACAAGCTGCATGAAGAGATGAAAGACTACAACGCGCTGGGGATCACTGTGCGTTACCTGGCCTTCCCGCGTGCGGGCGTGCAGAGCCAGCCAGAGCAGGACATGAAGGCTATCTGGTGTGCAAAAGATCGCAACAAAGCGTTTGATGATGCAATGAACGGCAAAGGCGTTACGCCTGCTTCTTGCGACATTGATATCGCGAACCACTACGCGCTGGGCGTGCAGTTTGGTGTGAACGGTACGCCTGCTATCGTGCTGAACAATGGCTACGTTGTGCCAGGTTATCAGGGGCCGAAAGAGATGAAAGAGTTCCTCGACGCGCACCAGAAACAGTTTGGTGGTAACTAATCCGCGTGAAAGCACCCATCCAACTCCGCCGTCGTGAAGTGAATGAGAACGCAGATCTCCCTGCGGATATGTCACCGCTTTTACGTCGGCTTTATGCCAGCCGTGGCGTGTTAAACGCCGCCGATCTTGAACGTAGCGTGAAAGGGATGCTTCCCTGGCAGCAGCTGAGCGGGGTTGAAACAGCCACCGCGATGCTCTACGACGCGTTCCGTGAAGGGACGCGGATTGTGGTCGTCGGTGATTTTGATGCCGATGGTGCGACCAGTACGGCGCTGAGCGTGCTAAGCCTGCGTGCGCTTGGGTGCGATAACGTCACCTACCTGGTGCCTAACCGCTTTGAAGATGGCTATGGTCTGAGTCCGGAAGTGGTGGAGCAGGCCCATGCGCTTGGCGCGCAGATGATCATGACCGTGGATAACGGGATCTCCTCACACGCCGGTGTCGATCGTGCGCATGAACTGAAGATCCCGGTGCTGGTTACCGATCACCATTTGCCGGGTGAAACCCTGCCTGCCGCCGAGGCAATCATTAACCCTAACCTGCGCGACTGTGAATTCCCGTCCAAATCACTGGCCGGTGTGGGTGTGGCGTTTTATCTGATGCTGGCACTGCGCACGCTGCTGCGTGAAAAAGGCTGGTTTGACGCGCGTGGAATTGCGATGCCGAACCTGGCAGAGTATCTCGACCTGGTGGCGCTGGGCACAGTGGCGGACGTTGTGCCGCTCGATACCAATAACCGCATTTTGACCTGGCAGGGGTTAAGCCGTATCCGTGCAGGCAAATGCCGTCCTGGCATTAAAGCACTGCTGGAAATTTCCAACCGTGATCCGCTCAAGCTGGCGGCAAGCGATTTAGGCTTTGCCCTGGGGCCGCGTCTGAACGCCGCCGGAAGGCTGGACGATATGTCCGTCGGCGTTGCGCTGCTGTTGTGCGACAACATCGGCGAAGCGCGGATGCTGGCAAACGAGCTGGATGCGCTGAACCAGACCCGTAAAGAGATTGAGCAGGGGATGCAGGCCGAAGCGCTGACCCTGTGCGAAAAGCTGGAACGCAGCGGCGATGCGCTGCCTGGCGGCCTGGCGATGTATCACCCCGAGTGGCATCAGGGCGTGGTGGGTATTCTGGCGTCGCGCATCAAGGAGCGTTTCCATCGTCCGGTGATCGCGTTTGCCCCGGCAGGGGATGGCACGCTAAAAGGCTCGGGGCGTTCGATTCAGGGGCTGCACATGCGTGATGCGCTGGAGCGTCTGGATACGCTCTATCCTGGGCTGATGATCAAGTTCGGCGGGCACGCGATGGCGGCAGGTTTGTCGCTGGAAGCGGCGAAGTTCGACGAGTTCCAGCGCCTGTTTGGTGAGCTGGTGACGGACTGGATAGACCCGTCTTTGTTGCAGGGTGAAGTGGTTTCCGATGGTGCGTTAACGGCCACTGAAATGACCATGGAAGTGGCGCAGATGCTGCGCGATGCCGGTCCGTGGGGGCAGATGTTCCCGGAACCGCTGTTCGATGGGCGTTTTCGCCTGCTGCAACAACGTATCGTTGGCGAACGCCATCTTAAGGTGATGGTCGAGCCGTCAGGCGGCGGCCCACTGCTTGACGGGATTGCTTTCAACGTCGACACCGCCATCTGGCCGGACAACGGCGTACGTGAAGTCGAGCTTGCCTACAAGCTGGATATTAACGAGTTTCGCGGTAACCGCTCACTGCAAATCATCATCGACAATATCTGGCCAATTTAGCGTCAGTAATCTCTATAAAAAAGAGCGTGGATTCGGTACAATCCCGCTCTTATCACCGCATTTTGACAAGTCCATAAAAGAAAACAGACCATGTTTGAAATTAATCCGGTAAAAAACCGCATTCAGGACCTCACCGAGCGCTCCGACGTTCTTAGGGGGTATCTTTGACTACGATGCCAAGAAAGAGCGTCTTGAAGAAGTAAACGCCGAGCTGGAACAGCCGGACGTCTGGAACGAACCTGAACGCGCACAGGCGCTGGGTAAAGAGCGTTCCTCTCTCGAAGCCATCGTAGATACGCTGGATCAAATGGCTCAGGGCCTGGAAGATGTTTCCGGTCTGCTGGAGCTGGCTGTAGAAGCCGACGACGAAGAAACCTTTAACGAAGCCGTAGCAGAACTCGACGTGCTGGAAGAGAAGCTGGCGCAGCTGGAATTCCGCCGCATGTTCTCCGGCGAATATGACAGCGCCGACTGCTATCTCGATATTCAGGCCGGTTCTGGCGGTACAGAAGCGCAGGACTGGGCCAGTATGCTGGCGCGTATGTATTTGCGTTGGGCAGAAGCTCGCGGTTTCAAAACCGAAATCATCGAAGAATCTGAAGGTGAAGTCGCGGGTCTTAAATCCATCACCATTAAGATTATTGGTGATTACGCCTACGGCTGGCTGCGCACTGAAACCGGCGTTCATCGTCTGGTACGTAAGAGCCCGTTCGATTCCGGCGGCCGCCGTCATACCTCCTTCAGCTCCGCGTTTGTCTATCCGGAAGTGAAAGACGATATCGATATCGAAATCAACCCGGCCGACCTGCGAATCGACGTTTACCGCGCATCCGGTGCGGGTGGTCAGCACGTTAACCGTACGGAATCGGCGGTGCGTATTACCCACCTTCCAACCAACACGGTTACGCAGTGCCAGAACGACCGTTCCCAGCATAAGAACAAAGACCAGGCCATGAAGCAGATGAAAGCGAAGCTTTATGAACTGGAGATGCAAAAGAAAAATGCTGAGAAACAGGCGATGGAAGACAACAAATCTGACATCGGTTGGGGCAGCCAGATTCGTTCTTACGTCCTTGATGACTCCCGCATCAAAGACCTGCGTACCGGGGTTGAAACCCGTAACACGCAGGCGGTGCTGGATGGCAGCCTGGACCAATTTATCGAAGCAAGTTTGAAAGCAGGGTTATGAGGAACCAACATGTCTGAACAACAAGCACAGGGCGCTGACGCGGTAGTCGATCTTAACAACGAACTGAAAACCCGCCGCGAGAAGCTGGCAGCACTGCGCGAGCAGGGCGTGCCGTTCCCGAACGATTTTCGTCGTGACCACACCTCAGACCAACTGCACGCTGACTTCGACGGCAAAGAAAACGAAGAGCTGGAAGCGCTGAACGTAGAAGTGTCTGTGGCTGGCCGTATGATGACGCGTCGTATCATGGGTAAAGCCTCTTTCGTGACCTTACAGGACGTTGGCGGTCGTATTCAGCTGTACGTTTCCCGCGACGATCTGCCAGAAGGCATCTACAACGAGCAGTTCAAGAAGTGGGACCTGGGCGATATCCTGGGCGCGAAAGGCAAGCTGTTCAAAACCAAGACCGGTGAGCTGTCTATCCACTGTACCGAGCTGCGTCTGCTGACCAAAGCACTGCGCCCACTGCCGGATAAATTCCACGGTTTGCAGGATCAGGAAGCGCGCTATCGTCAGCGTTACCTGGATCTCATCTCTAACGATGAATCCCGCAAGACCTTCAAAATCCGCTCCCAGATCATGGCCGGTATCCGTCAGTTCATGGTTAACCGCGACTTTATGGAAGTGGAAACCCCAATGATGCAGGTGATCCCAGGCGGCGCGTCTGCGCGTCCGTTCATCACGCATCACAACGCCCTGGATCTGGACATGTACCTGCGTATCGCGCCGGAACTGTACCTGAAACGTCTGGTGGTGGGTGGTTTCGACCGTGTGTTCGAAATTAACCGTAACTTCCGTAACGAAGGTATCTCCGTTCGCCATAACCCAGAGTTCACCATGATGGAACTCTATATGGCTTACGCAGATTACAAAGACCTGATCGAACTGACCGAATCCCTGTTCCGTACCCTGGCGCAGGACATTCTGGGCAAAACCGAAGTGCCTTACGGTGACGAGGTGTTCGACTTTGGTAAGCCGTTCGTTAAGCTGACCATGCGCGAAGCTATCAAGAAATACCGTCCAGAAACGGAGATGGCTGACCTGGATAACTTCGACTCTGCGAAAGCGATTGCAGAAAGCATCGGCATCAAGGTTGAGAAGAGCTGGGGTCTGGGCCGTATCGTGACTGAGATCTTCGAAGAAGTGGCAGAAGCGCACCTGATTCAGCCTACCTTCATCACCGAATACCCGGCAGAAGTGTCTCCGCTGGCGCGTCGTAATGACGAGAACCCAGAAATCACTGACCGCTTCGAATTCTTCATCGGTGGCCGTGAAATCGGCAACGGCTTTAGCGAGCTGAACGATGCTGAAGATCAGGCGCAGCGCTTCCAGGATCAGGTTGATGCGAAAGCGGCTGGCGACGACGAAGCTATGTTCTTCGACGAAGACTACGTGACTGCACTGGAACACGGCCTGCCGCCAACCGCAGGCCTGGGCATTGGTATCGACCGTATGGTAATGCTGTTCACTAACAGCCACACTATCCGTGACGTGATCCTCTTCCCGGCGATGCGTCCGGTGAAATAAGCCGTCAGGACGTAAAAAAAGCCCCGTGCGATTATCGCCGGGGCTTTTTTATTGTGTGGCGAAAGCGCGGAGCGCGTCGCGTGCGACGGTGGCTTCCATCACCATCCACGGGCTAAATGCCCAAGGCGTTGCGTCCAGCGCACGGAATAACGCTTCCAGCGTGACCCACTGGTACTCCATCACTTCATCATGGTTGATGGTGACGTCGGCAGTGACGCGTGCGGCATAAACCGGGCAGATCTCGTTTTCGACAATCCCGGAAGGATCGACTTCACGATAGCGAAATTCAGGCGCGACGGCGGTAATGTCAGTAATCTCTGCGCCCACTTCAAATCGGCAGCGGCGGATAATGGCCTGTTCAATCTCTTCACCGGATTGAGGGTGGCCGCACACGGAGTTGGTCCAGACGCCAGGCCAGGCTTTTTTGCTCATGGCGCGCCGTGTCACCAGACATTCGCCTTTTGCGTTAAACAGCCAGGATGAGAAGGCCAGATGCAGCGGGGTATGCGACGTGTGTGCGGCGTATTTCTCCTGAGTGCCAATTACCGTTCCCTGGTCATTTACTAAAATGACGTGTTCTTGAATGCTCATTCCTGCTCCAGTGCCAATAATGCGGATGGTTCTGCACCATCAGCAGAGGAGTATTATACGGCATTCTTATACGAACGGTTTGTCTCCAGGAGCGGAAAAGGGCTGACCCTTATCTCTCCGGGCTGGTATCATAGTGCGCCATTTACGCTGACCGAGGATCCGTTTTGTTTGCAGGAAGCCTGACCAGAAACCCCATTATTGCCTTATCCCTTCTGACGCTAACGCTACTGCTGGCGGGGTGTTCGGGCAGTAAATCCTCCGATATGGGCGGTGCGGTGTACACCGTTAAGCGCGGAGATACGCTGTACCGAATTGCGCGTACAACGGGCACTAGCGTGAAAGATCTGGCGCGGATGAACAATATCCCTGCGCCCTATACCATCGAGGTGGGGCAAAAGCTGAAGGTTAACGGCGGCTCTTCTTCTACAGCAAAAAATTCCACGTCGTCTAAAACGAAAACCGCCAAAGTGACACCATCTTACGCAGTGCCGCAATCGTCCTGGCCGCCGGTCGGGCAGCGCTGCTGGGTCTGGCCTGCCAGTGGCAAAGTAGTGATGCCGTATTCAACGTCTGAGGGAGGAAACAAGGGCATTGATATCTCTGCGGCGCGCGGGACACCTGTTTATGCATCCGGTGCCGGGAAAGTGGTTTACGTCGGCGACCAGCTGCGCGGCTACGGTAATCTGATCATGATTAAGCATGGTGAAGATTACATCACGGCGTATGCGCACAACGACACTATGCTGGTGAACAATGGGCAGAACGTGAAGGCGGGGCAGAAGATTGCGACCATGGGCAGCACAGGGACGGACTCGGTGAAGCTCCACTTCCAGATCCGCTATCGCGCCACGGCCATCGATCCGCAGCGTTATCTTCCGGCACAGGGCAGCAAACCGAAATGCTAAGTGATTATTTAATCGCCACTTAGTCATCAAGAGGCTTGTGTGAAAGTGCGTAAGGCCTATAATGCTTTACGCACTTCAAAGCGGGTGTAGTTCAATGGTAGAACGAGAGCTTCCCAAGCTCTATACGAGGGTTCGATTCCCTTCACCCGCTCCAAAATGCCCCTATCTTTATTTTCCCATCCGCCCATGAACAAAAAACAATACAATTTCGGTGCAACTGGCGGGGTATCTTTGTTTCACGCAAGAGTTTCCCATCTGCTTTGCTCATAGCTTGAAGTTATTGTTTTTCGCTCATTTTAAATCTGCCGCAGGCGTTGTGCGAGCAGACCATGCTGATTCCATTCATAACCCTCTACTGGTGCTAATAGTTTTGCGTATCTTGCCCGCCGAAAATATTGGCCCGACTGCTGGATGTTGTGCCATCGTCATAGCGACAGTCCTGGCCATCAAAAATGTTGGCTCGGCAACTATCCGCCATAGCAGTATTCAACGAACCCGCAAAAATAATAAATACTAAAACCCACGGCTTAGTGTTCATGGCTATTCTCTGAAAATGAATGGGAGCAACGGTAGCTATACTATGTCTGACAGCGTAGTTAAAGGGTAAAACGAGAACTTCCCAAGCTCTATACGAGGGTTCGATTCCCTTCACCCCATCACGCCAATTACCCCTGCAACAATGAAAGTACCGCATCCGGCAGATGGTTCGATTTCGCCAGCACCGAGTTCCCCGCCTGTTGCACAATCTGCGCGCGAGACATTTGCGACACTTCTTCCGCGTAATCAGCATCTTCAATTCGCGAACGCGAGGCGCTCAGTGCCGTGGAGGTTGCCGCTTGCACATTCTGCGCGGATTCGAGGCGGTTCATGGTTGCGCCCAGCAGGCTACGGCGCTGATCGACACGGGCAATCGCCGCATCGAGAGTTGCCAGTGGATCTTCCGGATTGCGCAGACGGATCCCATCACCGGTTTCCCGTAGATTGATGGTGGTCCAGCCCGTTGCGGCGTCGGTTGTGGCGGTATAGCTGTTGGGATAATAAATCTGGATCTCGCCGCTGCCGTTGAGTGTCTTAATCAGCAGCGAGCCGTCACTTTGCTGTACCAGAGTGGCGCTTTTACCATCCGCGCCGAGGTTCATCACATAATTCCCGTCAGCATCGCTATCGAGTACGTTAGCGAAGGTTTTGCCGTCGTTATCCGTATAGTTCAGCTGCATCTTTGCCGGGTCGATCGTTACGTAAGATGTACCGCCGACGGTGCTGACATCCGTAAAGGCGTTTTGTGCAGTCGCGGTGTTTGCCTGAACGGTCATGGCGGGTGTTCCGCCATCGCTGCTGACAGCAACAGAGGCGGCATAATAGCGAAAATCGCCGCCGCCGTTGTCCACTTCCATAAAATACGAGCTGCCATTTTTCACCAGCCGCGCGGTGCCGGAAACCGCATTCCCGCTGCTGTCCAGGAAGGTGGGGGTGGCGCTGGTTAAATCTACCGCCGGTGTACTGGTGACGTTAACCGGTGATGCCAGGGTCGTCAGCGCCGTGGGGTCAGTGACTTTGGCCTGCATTGCCCCGGTCGGGCCCCAGTTGAGTTCGGCTTCGTAATAGTCCGTTCCCTGCTGGATATAATATTTGCCGTTGCTGCTCACCAGCGCATCGGCGCTCATCGCCGCGTTGCTGTTGTCTACAAACGAAAGCCCTGACACCGCGCGTGACGGCAGCGTGGAGATATCGCTGTAGAGCGGTGAAGATGTCACGGCTGAAACGCTTACGCTGGCCGAACTGGTAGCGGTATTGTACGTCGCGCCGTAGTTCGCCGTCAGATAGGTGTTTTTCCCCTGCGCATCGGTGCCCTGAATAAACAAAATACCGCTGCTGCTGCGAACCAGTTTGGCGGATGTTAGCGCGACGCCTGCGGTATTAAAGGTGACGCTGGTACTGCTGCTGCTCAGCGAGATATTGCTGGCGGAGCCCAGTAGCTGATCGGTCGGCGTCACTTTGCCGCTAATTCCGCGGATCACCAGGTCGGTCAGTCCAAGTTCGTCAACGCTGAAACCCGGTTTGCCAAGGAAGAGGCCAAGGGTTTCATTATCATTTACGCCAACCTGTATCGGCACATTCCCGGCGCTGCCATCGAGCACGTTTTTGCCATTAAAGGTGGTCTGTGAATTAAGACGGGCAATCTCTTTCAGGTTGACGTTAATTTCAGCCTGAATGCTGTCTGCATCTTCCAGAGTGTAGGTTTCACTCAACGACTGAACGGACAGCTCACGAATGCGCTGCAAGCGCTGGTTAATTTCGCTGAGCGCACCTTCCGCCGTTTCGGCCATTGAACGCCCGTCGCTGGCGTTTCGCTGCGCCTGAAGAAGACCTTTAATCTGGCTGCCCATACGGTTAGCAATCGCCTGACCTGCCGCATCGTCTTTGGCGCTGTTAATTCGCATCCCGGAGGAGAGTCGCTCAACGGATTGCTGTAATACGGAACTGGTCTTTAACGCGGTATTTTGTACTACCAGAGTATTGACGTTGGTGATGATCCCAGACATCGTTCACCTGCTTTTCTTAGTATTATGCTTTGAGAGATCATCGTCCAGGAAGAGGATATATTTAGGTTAAATTAACCACTATATTTCAGAGGTGACTTTACCGAAATTTTTCTGAGCCGCCAGGCTGAAATTTAAAATTGAACCCCTTTTCTTTTTACTCGCTAAATATCGCCTGATATATCTGTGCGCTAGCTCATTGGCTGGGTCATGCGCCCCGCGCCGTTTTATCCGGCAGCTATGATAATCCACACCTCTGGTTTGCCAGTGTGAACTACAGTTATCAGTTCTGAAGCAGTAACCGCTTAACTTTCTGGTCTATACTGGCAAAGTCGCCAGGCTACAGGGCAGTGCCATGCATATTTTACCTCCTGTTCGACCCGAACAGTCCATTGAACGTCTGACTGCGATCCTTGAACCGATCGCGGAGAACGTGAAATTAGTTCCGCGTAAGCGCATCACCTGGACGCATAAAGGTCGGCAGCAAATGTACCTTTTCCAGCAGGGTGAGTTGTCTTTGCTGCGTGCTTCTGACGGGCTGTTGCTGGTGACGGTTTATGAACCGCATCTGTTTGGGATCGCCGAGATGATCCAGCCTACGCAGGGACATATTCTGCGGGTGGAAAGTGAATCGACCGTTTTGCGTGCCGATGCAGACCATGCCGCCACGCTTTTTCGCGAACAGGGCGTATGGGAGGATGTCGCGGCAGTGCTCTCGTATCACACGGCCTATTTAGTTTACCGTGATGCCCAGGTGGTACAGCAACGTACCTATTCCGTTATTCGCAATCATTTGCAGGAGATGATATTGCTGCCCGAAGAAGCGCGAATGCGCACGACAATTCTTGACTATATTCAGGATCGTACGCTATTGTCGCGCAGCAGTATTCTCAATGTATTATCGGCGTTAAAAAAAGGGCAATACATCTCATTTAAGCGTGGCGGTTATTTGCTGGAGATGACGCATTTACCGGAATCCTTCTAGTGATAATTTAAAATTAAACTGAAAATCAATTAACGACGCACTTATTTATCTATATCGTTTGCTGACTGAAAACATTCAATTAAGCAAACGGGATTTATATGAAAAAGACACTTGTCGCATTAATTATTGCTAATGCCTTTACCGCTACCACGGCGTTTGCGGCAGCTAATGCAGGCACCTGGTACAGTGGCGCTAAATTTGGCTGGTCTCACTATTTTGATGCCAATACCGCGTCTAAGGCGCACGACAACAACAACGGCTCTAACCAGTATAATGTCGATCACGATAACGTCGGTGGCGGTATTTATACGGGTTACCAGATAACGCCATGGCTGGCCGTTGAAGGTGGTTACGATTATTTAGGCAATATGCAGATTAATGGTCATCATAGCGCGGGTGCGCAAATGAAAAGCCAGGGTTTGCAGATGTCCTTAAAAGCCAGCTACGGCCTGACGGACAGCTGGGATATTTATGGTCGTGCCGGGGCGATGGCCTATCGCGCTGAGTCCGATGTAAGTGGTCACAATCGTTTTGATACTGGTGTACGCCCGCTAGCTGCTGTCGGTACGGAGTACGCATTCAACAAAAACTGGGCGGGTCGCCTGGAGTATCAGTGGGTGAGCAACGTGGGTAATGCCAACCAGATAGGCGTCAGCAGCGATGTGAGCTCTGTAACGGCAGGGTTAACCTATCGTTTTGGGCAGCACGATTAAGACTTGCCAGAATCATGATAATAGAAAAAGCTCGGCTACGTTTGTAGCCGGGCTTTTTGACATTTAACCGGCCACTAAAGGTTGAAGGGCGATATTAATACTTCTCAGACCCATCTCATTATTATCTTTCAGATATTGCTGGTTAATCATATCCAGTTGCTCCAGCTTCGTCAGAGAGGCATATACGCGCTGAACCGGACTGTCTTCGGTAAAAATATCTTTCGCTGTTGTGTTTTGTAAATAGTGATTTTTCAGGCTGGTGGTTAGCACATTAATGTGTTGCTTGTTCGTTTGGTAAAGTGCCGCAATGTGTGAAGTTTGCACCTCTGCGGGTTTTTCACCGGGCAGAACCAACGGGATTTGCAGGTGGTTTATCTTTTCAACCTCATCCTGATGAGGGGCGCTACACGCGGCTAATGTACTCAAGTTGAATATAGCCACAAATAATGACAGTTTCTTCATGGAATAACTCTGGGTAAATGAGAGAGACTGACATTATCTAAAACGTTGACTGCGCTATCAGATTTAAATTGTTTATTTTTAAATGTATTAGCGATGGGGTATAAAACATGCAGGTGGTAGCTTTGTTTCTTCGACACTCATTATTATCTATCGAGGATTTATGAAACTGAAAATGCGTGTTAGTGCAAAGGGGTTATTGCGCCACTTTCGCAGGAAATGATCAAGGGCGAGGAGGGCAATGTTATCTGGAACCCGCATTGCCTGGATACCTTTGATTTCTGGTTCAATATTGTTACGCCATAAGCGGTAGCACGTGTTTGTGTCGGGTGGCACTTCGCTTACCCGACGTTGGTTTTGCAGGCCCGGTACGCGAAGCGCCACCGGGCACTGTCAGGTTTTCATCACCCTTTAGGGAAGATCCAGACGTGTTTTTCCGGTAACGACAAATGGCAGTGCTGCGGATCCCGAACGTCATGACCATACGCGCGGATCACAAAATCATCCCCCGCGGTACGGAACAGATATTCCCAGCGATCCCCCAGATACATGCTGGTGAGTAACGGCAGCTCAAGCTGGTTTTCTCCCGGGCCGTCCACCACTGCTACACGCTCCACACGGATAACCGCCGTGGCTTCACTCCCTGCTTTCACGCCTTCCGCCGCCTGGCCCCACAGCCTCCAGCCGTTGCCTTCAATGTGCGCTTTGCCGTCGCGGACTTCGGTCACTTTGCCATGCAGGCGGTTGTTACTGCCCATAAACTCGGCGGTAAACAGCGTTTTCGGCGAGCCATACATCTCCTGCGGCGTACCTTGTTGCTCAATTTTGCCGTTGTTCAGCAGCAGAATACGATCGGAAATCGACATCGCTTCATTCTGATCGTGCGTGACCATCAGCGCCGACAGGCCGAGCTTGATAATCAGCTCACGCAGGAACACGCGGGCCTCTTCGCGCAGCTTGGCGTCCAGGTTCGAAAGCGGTTCATCCAGCAGGATCACCGGCGGGTTATAGACCAGCGCCCGGCCAATCGCCACGCGCTGTTGCTGACCACCGGAAAGCTGGTGCGGGTGGCGCTTACCCAGATGGCCCAGGCCGAGTTGATCCAGCACATCCTGAACGCGCTGGGTTACCTCTTTCGCTGGGACCTTACGCAGCTTTAAAGGATATGCCACGTTCTCAAAAACGGTTTTGTGCGGCCACAGGGCGTAGGACTGAAACACCAGCCCCAGGTTGCGTTCCTCTGCCGGGATTTCACTGCGCGGTGTGCCGTTGTAAACGCTGTTTTTGCCGATGACAATCGAACCCTGGGTCGGCTTTTCCAGGCCCGCAACCGCGCGCAGCAATGTGGTCTTGCCGCTGCCCGATGGCCCCAGCAAGGAAACTACTTCGCCGCGTTTGAGGTTCATGGAAACCCCTTTTAACACCGGGTTGTCGCCGTAGGTTAAGTGCAGATTTTCGACCGCTAATTCAATCATGTAATTTAACTCCGAAGCGAAGGGCAATGCCCAGACCTACCACGACCAGCAGGATGTTAATAAAAGAGAGCGCAGCCACGATATCAATGGCACCCGCCGCCCACAGGGAAACCAGCATCGAGCCTATGGTTTCCGTACCTGGCGAAAGCAGGTACACACCGGTTGAGTATTCGCGTTCAAAGATCAGGAACATCAACAACCATGAGCCGATAAGACCGTAGCGTGATAACGGGATGGTGACGTGACGGGTAATTTGCCCGCGCGTTGCCCCTGTGCTGCGCGCCGCTTCTTCAAGTTCAGGCCCGACCTGGAGCAGCGTTGAGGAGATAAGCCGTAGCCCATATGCCATCCACACCACGGTGTAGGCCAGCCAGACGCTGAAGATGGTGCTGCGTAATGAACGCAACCAGACAATCAGATGTTCACGCATCCAGTCTGACCACGCAAACCCGGAAAGCCAGCCTGATTTCAGTGAGTTATCCAGCCACATTGGCAGGAACAGGAACACCCACAGGAAAGCCAGACCCGCAAGCAAGCCCGGCACCGCACGTGGCACCAGCACGCTGTAATCGAGGAACCGCGTGGTGTTGTCCGGTTTGCGGTGCATGGCGATACCGACAAACAGATAGCAGGCCACCGCCAGCGCACCGCCAATCACGCCGATAGACATCGAGTTGACGATGGCGCGCAGCAGGTTTGGTTGTGCCCAGATAGTGCGGAAGGTGCTCAGGGAAAGCTCATCCCAGAGAGATACTCCCACCCCCCAGTTTGAGATAAACGCGCGTAACACCACGCCAAGCAGTGGAACGCCAATGGTCACGGTCAGCCAGAACGCCACCACGGCACCTGCCACCCAGCGCCATTTGCCCAGCGGCAACGCGCGCGCCTGTGACGCTTTGCCTTTCACGGTCACAAAGCGGTTGGCAGTGCGCATCAGGCGACGCTGTAACATGACCAGTGGGATGGTGATACAAATCAGCACCACGGCCACCGCCGCCATCAGGTGATAAGACGGTGTGCCGAGCTTGTTGGTCAGCTGATACAGGTAGGTTGCCAGCACCATGTTGCCTTCTGGATCGCCCAGCACCAGCATCAGGCCAAACACCTCCAGCCCGAGGAAGAACAGCAACACGATGGCGTACAGAATAGACGGACGCACCATCGGCAGGCTGACGGAGGTCATGACCTGCAAGGGAGAAGCCCCCGCCGTGCGCGCGGCTTCTTCTACATCAGAACCCACGCTTCGCAGCGCCGAAGAAATATACAGATACGCGTGCGGAACATGCGTCAGGCCAGCGATGACCACGATGCTCGACATGTCGTAGATATTCCAGGGCACAAAACCAATCAGCGACTGCGCCCACAGAGATAAAAAACCAACCGGCCCGGCGGCGACCACATAGCCAAAGCCCAGAACCATCGGCGACACAAAAATCGGCACCAGGATCAGCGGCTCAATCAGACGCCGGCCAGGCAAGTCGGTGCGAACCATCAGAAACGCCAGTACCCCGCCAAGCGGAATGGCAATAACGACCAGACCGAACGCGAGAATGAAGCCGCTTCTGAGTGCTTTATAGAAGTCGGGGTCGGTGAAAATAAATCCAAATGATTCAAAGCTCCACTCTTTAGCCGGAGAAAAAAAGGGAGCCGATAAGAAGCTCTGTATCACGATGAACGACAGCGGAACATAGATAACCAGAGCGGTTATCAACACCACTACGCCGCGAGGCAGGCTTTGCCACTTTCTGTGTAATGTATTCATAGTGTATCCCTGGTGCTGGAACCCAGAACAACGACATCAGGTGAAGGAGCGCGGCAGAGCCGCCGCGCTATGACCGGACTTATTTAGCTGCGGCTTCGCGCCACTGTTTGATGTAGTCCAGACGTTTTTTCGGTTGCAGGTATTCCAACAGGCTTTCATCAACCGGGATCGGTTTCAGCGCGCTGCCCAGCACTTTGGTCAGGCCATCGATATCATTTTTGCCTTCGATATCGTTACGAATGGACGGGATATCAGCCTGATTCGCCAGAATACTTTGCCCTTTTTCTGACAGCACATAGTCCAGCCACAGCTTCGCGGCGTTGTTGTTTTGCGCCTGCTGGCTGATAAAGGACACGCGCGATAACACCAGGGTGTAATCCTTCGGATAGGAGATGCCCAGTGACGGATCGTTCTTCGCACGGGCTTCAGCGTAGGAGCCAAGGATGTTAAAGCCAATCAGGTTTTCACCTGACGATACCCTTTCCATCATCGTGCCGGTTGAAGACTGCACGGCTAAACCGCCTTTGGCGATATCAGCCAGGGTTTTCAGGTAGTTTGGATCGGCCTTGAAATCCTGAACGGAGAGCATAAAGCCCAGCCCGGATTTTTCGATGTCGTAGGTGGTGACTTTGCTCTTGAATTTATCGCTCTGGCTGGCGATAAGTTTAGCCAGCGCCGCGTGTGAATCCGGTACTTCGGCCGCAGGAATAAGGCGTTTGTTGTAGATAAAGACCACTGGCTCATAGGTGGTGCCGTAGGCTTTATCGCTCCAGACTGCCCATTTTGGTAACTGGCTTTGCTCAGGGGATTTGTACTCCTGCGCATAGTCGGTAGCGAGCTTCAGTGCGGTATCCATTGAGGAGCTCCAGACCACATCACCGCTGCTGCCACCGGAGGCTTGTTCGCTGATAAAACGGTTGTACAGCTCGGTGCTGTTCATGTCGTTATATTCAACTTTAATGCCCGGGTAGGTTTTCTCGAAGCCCTCAATCAGCGGCCCGGCGGCTTTGGTGTCGGTGGTGGAGTAAATCACCACTTTGCCCTCTTTGGTCGCAGCATCCACGACTTTTTGATACTCGGCAGGATAGCCCTGCGGCAAAGCAGACATTGCAGACGTAGAGATCAGTACAGTAGCGGTAAGCAGAGAAATTCGGAAAGTGTTCGACATTATAATTAACCTTTTAGTTACATTTGAGGAACTAATGGTCAACATAGCGTATGGGGAACATCAGACAATAGGGGGGCGAAAGCCCCGCTTCCGAAGTGTGATTGTCGGCGTTGTTTCGGCAATTAACACCATTAAATCCGCAAAACACCACCCGGTTTACGGCTTATTCTTTGGCGGGTGCTTTGCGATATAGCCGTCTTGGATGGCCAATATTGCCGTACAACATTTCGATGCTAATAAAACCGCTCTCCACGCAGTATTCCAGATAACGGCGGCCCGTGGTTTTGCTGATGCCCACGTTTTCTACCACCTCTTCTACAGACATATTGCTTTCAGGGTTATCCGTGAAAAAGCGCTTAATGCGCTCCAGCGTGTTGGGCTCAATCCCTTTTGTGGAAGGGGCCGGGGAGGACTCTGCCGCAGGCAGATTAAACAGGCGATCCAGCGCATGTTGATCCACCACCTTCACCTGTTGCACGGTGTGAATGAAGCGCAAAAACCGCTCAAGCGAGGCGTGCAGGCGCTGGAAAAACACCGGTTTTATCAGGTAGTCGAACGCGCCGCTGCGCATAGCATGGCTACAGGTTTGCATATCGCTGGCCGCAGTGATGAAAATGACCGAGCACTCAAAACTCTTCAGCAGCGGGCTGTCGATTAAGTTCACGCCTTTACCATCAGGAAGATAGTTATCAAGCAAGATCAACCGTGGCTGATGGCGGCTAATCAGCTCACGCGCCTTTTCCAGCGAAGGGGCAATGCCGACAACGCGCAAATGGAAATTCTGCTCAATATACTCACGATGCAGCTCGGCGAGGTGAGGTTCGTCCTCAACAATGACGACATCAATTGCCCGGGTAGTAGTCATGTGTTAGCCCTGTCGAACGGAAGGTTTAAATGGAATAAACACCGTGAAAATAGTGCCTTGCGGGGTATTGTCGGTGATTTCAATATTGCCACCGGCCTTATCAATATATCCTGCCACCAGAAACAGACCGATACCGTGCTCGGAGCCCGTTATTTCGTTGCCGGTGTCGGGCTTACTTGTGAATCCCTGTTGGAAAATATGCGGCTTCATGGCATCGTCCACGCCGCAGCCCCGGTCGGCTACTTCTATCAGCAGCTCCTGGTTTCTGTCCGAAATATAGAGTTCCACTGCGGCGGGTACGGGCGCTTTCAGCGTGGCGTCCACGGCGTTATCCAGCAGGTTGCCTATAACCGACATCAGCTCTGTTTCGTTGAGCGTTAACGGCATATGGGTTAACTGGCAGGCAGGATCGAAAAGCAGTTCAACACCTTTTTCGTGCGCGCTGACGTATTTCCCCAGCAGCAACCCGCATAATGCCGGCGACGTGAAACGGGCAGAGACAAAATCCAGCACCTTTTGCGCGCCATCGGACTGGGCCTGAATGTAGCGAATGGCCTCGTCATAATGCTTCATCTGCAACAACCCGACGAGGGTAGCGGTCCAGTTTAATTGCTCATGGCGCATAATGCGCAGATTGTCAGCGTAACGCTTTATCTGGCTCAGCTGGCTGCTGAGGGTGTTAATGTCGTTTTTATCGCGGAAGCTATACACCCAACCGCTTTCGACACCCGCCTCAACCTCCATTGCCACGCGGTTAACGATCACTTCCCGATGATTAAGGACGGCAATCTGATCGTGGCTACCGCTGCTTATTGAGGTATAGCGCTGTGAAAAGAAACCGGGTGAGGTCTGCAACACCTCATCGAGCGGTTTGCCGATAAGCTCTTTTTCGCTCTGGCGAATATCCAGCAGTTCTCGCGCCGCCCGGTTTATTAAAATCAGCTGCTTTTCAGCATTTACCGCAAATACGCCCTCGTACATGGCTTCAAGCAGGGCTTTTTGTTGCAGAACCAGCTGGGCAATATCTTTGGGCTCCAGGCGGAACATCTGCTTTTTGAGATTACGGGTAAACAGCCAGGAAAAAATAAACAGCAGAAGCAAAAGTCCAATGCCATATAAGCCCGACTGCCAGAGGATGCGGGCATTAATATTGGCAATGTACGAGGTCAGATAACCCACCGAGACAATCCCGATCACCTGATGTTGGGCATTAAATATCGGGGCCTTGCTGCGTAATGAAACACCGATCCCCCCTTTACGTACCGAAATAATGGTCTTTCCCTTTAAGACCTCGGCATTATCCCCACCAATCATGGGTAAATTAAGGCGTTCAGGTGATTCTGAGTGATACAGATGCTGCTCGCGGGTATCCCCGATAACAATATAACTGGCATCGCTTTCTGCGCGTAAAGGCTGAATTAAGCGGGCAATGCCGCTGATATCTCTGGCAGCGACTTTATCGGCAAGCCCCGGCATCAGGGCTATTTCGCTGGCCTGCACACGCGCACGCTGTCCGAGGTCATGGTGCAGCTGTCGGTCGATAAAATGGAACAGAATCGCACCCAGCAGCACTAATAGCAGACAGGAAAAGAACACCAGAGATAAAAAAAGCTTCACCTGAAAAGGGAGTCTGCGTTTCATATGTCCTGCGGCTGAAATACAAAAATGAGATATTTGCGGAGCCTGACATGGGGAAATGTGACGTGCAATCTGACAAAAACAGAGTTGTGAGCTGGCTTTTCGTTTTTTGCGTGGATAGCCATCAGGATCCCACAAGGCTATGCTTTGTTCAGCACCATAATAACTACAGAGGCAATGTCATGGATAAAGAACTACTGGACGCAGGTTACCGGGCCTATACCGGGGACAAAATTGATGTCTACTTCAACACCGGGATCTGCGAACATTCAGGGAATTGTGTGCGCGGTAGCGCTAAGCTATTCAATCTGAAACGCAAACCGTGGATCATCCCGGATGAAGTGGATGTAGAAACGGTTATTCGTGTGATTGATACCTGCCCGAGCGGTGCGCTGAAGTATCGCCAAAAATAAGCGAGGAACTATGGATATTCTGGAAGGCCATAACAAGTTTTATGTGAACGATGCAGACGGAAATCAGGTCGCCGAGATTGTGTTTGTCCCGACCGGCGAGCACCTGAGCATTATCGAGCACACCGATGTCGACCCGAGCCTGAAGGGGCAAGGCGTCGGTAAGCAGCTGGTGGCGAAAGTGGTGGAGAAGATGCGCGGTGAGAACCGCAAGATTATCCCACTGTGCCCGTTCGCGAAGCATGAGTTTGATAATACGCGAGAGTATGACGATATTCGGGCGTGATGTTCCACCGTCTGCACGATCGGTGGTAGCGTTCCGTTCACTATAGCTTCTCCGCTACCTGTTTATCCCGCTGCGGTGAACGTGTTAAGGGGGCTATCGCCGCCCCCTTAACAATCCCGGCTCCCGGCCATGAAAATCGCCGCTTCGCGGTTCCCTCGGCTTTTTCCCCTTCGCTTTCGGGTCGGGCGAGATCCTGCATCCATGCAGGTCACGCCCTCTCCGCGCATCCCTGCGCGTCGCCCCGGCTACGGTGAAACGCCTCGGCGATTTTCTGCCGGACTGGCATCACCTCAACCTACACTGCGGCCGGAAAGGGGCACGGGTGTTGAGTCCCCGCTAAAATCGGCGAGCCGGAGACCGGATGACAAGGTCTGGACGCCATGGATGGCGGCCAGAGGCGAATCGAGACAGGATGTCGAGTTGAGCCGACCGCAGGCAGAGGGTCGGGAGGTGAGCGAAGTGCGAAGCACCGATTTTGTTGCGGGGCCGCGGGGATTGAAAAGGGGGCCGCGGTGGCCCCCTTTTCCCGTTCACGGGCTGTGAAGAATAAATGTTATACCGGAATAGAAGTGAACGGAACAGCCTGCATCCTCATTCCTCGAATCACCCCACAAACATCACCGACACACACAACACCCCCACAATCAACGTTAGCAAATTCCCCACCGAACGATACTGCTTCAGCGATGGAATCAAATACGTCGACAGCGTCGGCATAATAAACAAAATCATGGCAATCAGCGGGCCGCTGATGGCGTAAATCATTGAAATCGCATTCGGGTTAATACAGCACACCACAAAGGTAATCAGCGACACGCCCAGGATGGAAACCGCACGGTTATAGGCGCGGCTTTTCTTCACCCCCACCTGATTCAGCGACGACTTCACTATCTCCGTCGCTCCCTCAATCACCCCAAAATAGGTGCCGAGGAACGATTTCGACATCGCGATAATGGCGACAATAATGCCGGAAATCCCAAGCCAGGCAGGAGAAGAGGGCATCATCGACAGCGCCGACAAAATCGTTACCCCTTCCTCTTTCGCCGCCACAATGTAAGACGGTGGAATGGAAAGCAGGCAGCTGAACACGAAGAACAGTACGCTCAGGCAAATAATCAGGTACGCCACCTTCATGATTTTTTTGCATTTACCCATGGCGGCTTCACCGTACTTCTCGCGACGATCGACCGCAAACGTCGAGATGATCGGGGTATGGCTAAAAGCGAAAACCATCACCGGGATAGAAACCCATACCTGGTGCAGCGTATGTTGATCGAATGCCATCTGGCTTGTGAGCAGCTCAGGTTGCCAGCTACCCGTCAGATAGAGCGATAAAAACAGGAAGTAGGCGATCAGCGGAAACACCAAAAATCCCATCACTTTAATGGTGATATGGCGCCCCATCAGGAAGATCAGATTCAGCGCCAGCACCACGCCAAAACTCACCATCACCCGCACACTAAGGTCGACCGTCATGCGCTTCGCCAGCTGTTCGGTGAGCGAGTTTGTAATCGCCACCGCGTAGATAAGCACCACCACAAAGAAGGCGACAAAATAGAGCGCGGTGATCAGGTTACCGATCTTCTTACCGTAGTAGTGGCACACCGCTCCGGTGATCCCTTCGTTGCCTTTTGTTTTCGACGACAGGATAAATTGCGCCAGCGCTTTGTGCGGCCAGTAGGTTAACGGATAAGCCACAAGGGCTGTAATAAGCAGGACAATGGCGCCTGCGGAGCCGATCTGAATGGGCAAGAACAAGGTTCCTGCGCCCACGGCAGTGCCATAGAGGGCGAAACTCCAGAGAGTCTCTTCTTTTGACCAAATTTTCGACATTAGAGCAACGCATCAACTATAAAACGAACAAAAAGGAGTGCAATTTACCATAATTATGAGAGGAGATCGCCGTTGCTTCTGAGTGGTTTGGCCGGAGCGGGTGTCCGGCCAGTGGAGAATTAGCCTGCCAGGGCGCGTCGTTGCTGGCGACGCTTGATGATTTTCTCGCGCAGAGTGTCATACGCCCAGTTATAGAACATGGTGTAGGGCAGGAAGAACAGGAAGAAACCTATTTCCAGTGTGAATGCCTCAAGCAGCGTGACGCCGAGCACGGCAGACACGATGCTTACGCCGATCACAATAAAACCGCATTCGAATCCTAACGCGTGCAGGGCGCGGACTTTGGCCGTGCGTTTCACCCGCTGTACAGGCCAGAAACGGTCAAAGCCAAAGTTATAGATGATATTCCACACCATCGCCGTGGTGGCCAGAATAATGGTCAGGCCGCCCATTTCAACCACTGAACGTTGCATTAACCACGCGGCCGTCGGGGCGAGGATCGCCGTGGCAATCCCTTCAAAACAGACCGCATGGAAGATTCGCTCCGGTAGCTTACGCTGGAGTGCATCCTGATGTTGCATAGTGACCTCATTAATTCGCCAGAATGGGCGTTGTTGCGGCCTATTTTTATCGCTAAAGATGATATATAAAAGATGGTATCCATCGATAAAATAGATACTTCATGCGCTATTCACCCGAAGCTCTCACCGCGTTTGTCGAAACGGTTGCCGCCGGTTCGTTTTCTGCTGCCGCACGTCGGCTGCGTAAAAGCCAGTCCACCATCAGTACCTCCATTGCCAATCTTGAGGCCGATCTGGGCTTTGAGCTGTTTGACCGTTCGGCGCGTCAGCCTGTATTAACCGCGCAGGGCGAGCAAGTGCTGGGTTATGTGCAATCCATTCTTGCGGCCAGCGCGCGGCTCGATGAGCTGGCGGTGTCGCTGACGGCGCAAACCGAAGCGCGCCTGACATTTGTGCTTTCCGATACGCTGAACCCGGACGTGCTGGAAGATCTGATGAAACAGTTCGACCAGCGTTTTCCCCATACGGAATTCGAATGTCTGATCGGCGAGGAAGAGGATGTTATCGACCTGCTGCAAAAGGAGCGGGCGCAGGTCGGGCTAACGGAAGCGCGCGACGGCTACCCGACCGATATCGGTGTCACCCGGCTGCCCATGCAGACCCGGATGGCAATCTATGTTTCTGCCGACCATCCCCTTGCTGCGCAACATGAGACACAGGCTGACGAACTTCACGGCTGGCGCGAGTTGCGCCTGAGTACCTATCTTGAGCGGGAAACAACGCTTGCGCGGGGGCCGGTCTGGTCAGCGCCCAATTACCTGTTACTCTTGAGTATGGCGGTGCAGGGCTTTGGCTGGTGTGCGCTGCCATGCGCGCTAGTGGATGAGTTTGCGGCATCAAAATCTCTGGTGCAGCTGAACGTAACGGGCTGGCCGCGCGCGATCGGGATTGATCTGCTGTGGAACAAACGATCCCCGCCAGGCGTCGCCGGAAGCTGGCTGCGCCAGTATTTGCAGGATGCACGCTAATCCTGTGACTAAACTCACTTTTTTTAAACAATTGCGTCAATTGTTGATAACAATCCTCTACTATCGTCATGTCATTTTATACAGAGGTCGTGATGAAAGATGTCGTTATAGTGGGTGCGTTGCGTACGGCTATCGGCTGTTTTCAGGGAGCACTGTCGCGCTATTCTGCCGTTGATCTGGGCAGCGTGGTGGTGAAGGCACTGGTGGAACGCAGCGGGATCGCCGGGCATGAAATCGACGAAGTGATCCTCGGTCAGGTGCTGACTGCCGGTGCCGGTCAAAACCCTGCGCGCCAGGCGGCGCTCAAAGGCGGCCTGCCGAATACCGTGTCTGCAATTACCATCAACGATGTCTGTGGCTCTGGCCTGAAAGCGCTGCATCTTGCTACCCAGGCGATACAGTGTGGTGAAGCGGATGTGGTAATTGCCGGAGGGCAGGAAAACATGAGCCGCGCCCCGCACGTCCTCACCGACAGCCGTACCGGCGCGCAGCTGGGCAACAGCCAGCTTATCGACAGCCTGGTGCATGACGGGTTGTGGGATGCGTTCAATGACTACCACATGGGCGTGACGGCAGAAAACCTGGCGCGGGAGTACGGCATCAGCCGCGAGCTTCAGGATGCCTACGCGCTAAGCTCACAGCAAAAAGCCCGTGCGGCTATCGATTCCGGGCGGTTTCGCGATGAAATCGTGCCCGTCAGCACGCTTAGACAGAGCGGTGAATCTGTTGTCGTCGACACGGATGAACAGCCGCGTACCGATGCCAGCGCCGAAGGGCTGGCAAAGCTGAATCCCGCATTTGAAACCCTGGGCTCGGTGACCGCCGGGAACGCATCCTCTATAAATGACGGTGCAGCAGCGGTGATGATGATGAGTGAAAGCAAAGCCCAGGAGCTGGATTTACCCGTGCTGGCGCGCATCAAGGCATTTGCCAGCGTAGGTGTTGACCCGGCCTTAATGGGGATCGCACCGGTCTATGCGACCCGTCGCTGCCTGGAGCGCGCGGGCTGGCATCTCAGTGATGTAGATCTTATCGAAGTGAACGAAGCCTTTGCGGCTCAGGCCATTTCGGTAGGCAAAATGCTGGAATGGGATCCGCTGCGCGTCAATGTCAACGGCGGGGCGATAGCCCTTGGCCACCCGATCGGCGCATCCGGCTGCCGGATCCTGGTGTCACTGGTCCACGAAATGATGAAACGTAATTCCCGTAAGGGGATCGCCACGCTGTGTATCGGTGGTGGGCAGGGGGTTGCGCTAGCAATCGAAAGGTAATATTCCATCAGCCCGACACTAAAGCCTCCTGCCTGGAGGTTTTTTTTGACATGAAGAATCATATTTTTACCCTTTTCAGGTAAATCTAAAGTTATCATTAATACTTGCACGCCGAATTATATTCCCCGCTAAGTTTTTAGTGTGATCTCTCCCATAAAAATTCACCTTAAAGCCCCTTTTTTGTTGACGGGGTTCACGTCGATCCTTGCCAAAAAAAATGAAACAAATAATTACGATCTTTGTCACTAAAATTACGTTTATAAAAAAATAAACTGCAATTCCATAAAAACGAAACGTTATTTCAATTGAGGGTTTTTCATGTTTAAGAAATCTCTGGCTCTTGCTTCCCTTGTCGGTGCGTCTTTTGCAGCTCAGGCTGTTACTGTTGATTTACGTCATGAATACATCGATAGCGGCTCGAACGCAGATCGCGTATCTGTTTCACATCGTTTTGAAAACGGCTTAGGTTTTTCGGTTGAGGCGAAATGGAAATCTGGCGGCGATAAGGCCGACCAGCCATTTGCTGATGTGGTGGGTAACGGCCACGAAGACCAGATTAGCTGGCGCTGGAAAGCAACGGACAATATCTCGTTGACACCTGCGTTTACGATTGAGAGTAATGACAGCCGAACTATTTATAAACCGAACCTGCACTTGCAATATAGCTTCGATAATGGGTTCTACGTTGCGGCGCGTTACCGTTATGAATATACCCGTTATCCATCAAGCTCAAATAAGGACGATGATAAAGTAAACCGTGGTGATGCCTGGGTTGGCTGGGTAATGGGCAATTTCCGCACTGAGTTGAACTATGTTTACGCGAAAAGTTCGGAAGGTATGATTCGTAATAATAATAAAGATTACTCCAACGAATATAACGCCAAGCTGGCATACAAATGGGATAAAAACTGGGCACCCTATGTTGAAGTGGGTAACGTGGGCGTGAAAGATACCGATGAGCGCCAGACCCGTTTCCGTTTAGGTGTGGCGTACTCTTTCTAAGACATAATAAGCAGTACCTCCGGGAAAAAGACCGGCTCCGCGTGAGTAATGCTTGTCAGTGAAGCACGGTGCAGGGTTCCGTTCACCTTAATATCAGCAGAAAATAATTCGTTCAGAACACGTGAACGGGATAAGGGGGCCATCGCGGCCCCCTTATCAATCCCCGCGACCCGCAAAGAAATCGGTGCTTCGCACTGCGCTCACCTCCCGACCGTTTGCCTGCGGTCGGCTCGACTCGACATCCTGTCTCATTTCGCCTCTGGCCGCCATCCCTGGCGTCCAGCCCTTGTCATCCGGCCTCCGGTTCGCCGATTTCTGCGGGACTCAACATCCGTGCCACTTTCAGGCCGCAGAGAAGGTTGAGGGAGCGTGAGTCCGGCTGAAAATCGCCGAAGCGTTTCCTGAAGGCCGGGGCGACGCGCAGGGATGCGCGGCGAGGGCGGATTTACAGGGACGTTACCTCCGCCCGTCCCCGATAAGCCGGAAGGAATAAGCTGAGGACAAAATTGCCAGGAGTAATTTTGGACAGCGCTTGCGCTGGCCCCGAAGGGGTGAGCCCCAGGGATGGGGCGAACAATCCGCGAAGCGGCGAGTTTCTTTGCCGGGAGCCGGGATTGCTAAGGGGGCGGCGGCAGCCCCCTTAGCACGTTCACCGCAGCGGATTATGCAGGTAGCAGGAAAGCCTAAGTGAACGGAACGATGCCACTCAAATAGCAGAGTGGTTTAATATCGCTTAACTGACTGGCATTAGCTCCGCGTGAGCCGGTTTTTTTATGCCCGGAACTCCCGGTTTTGTAGGCCCGGTAAGCGCAGCGCCACCGGGCAAAAAAGCACGCACTGACCCCCAAAAAAAAGCCCTCCATAAAGGAGGGCAAGGCCAGTTACAGAAACACTAACTCAAATCATGCTTGCAACATTTCAGGTTGCTCGGGGAGTTTCGCGATATAGAGAGCTGGTTTGCCGTCTTTATCGGAACTGTACAGAACCGCTTTGTCATCCGGGGTAAAGGATGGGTGCGGATGGGTCACCTGGCGGCTATTGGCCACCGTTGCCCAGGAGGTATCATGACGGGCGATGCGGAAGTACGCTTTTTTCGCCACATCAAAGGCATAAAGGTAAGGATCGTTATCGATGGTATAACCGCTGGTATCCTTCACATCGACCGGCGTGCCGGAGCCATCCCCAACCAGCATTGTGCCGTCGAAGTTGCTCATCAGGTGCGAACAGGCGGGCATCTGCATAACGGCATCGTTAACGCCGGTATCCGGGTTAAAGCTGTAAATCGTGCGGCCCTGCTGACCTTTCAGATACGAGACGTAGACCAGTGCAGAACCATTCGGCACCCAGAATTCATGGGTGCAGCTTTCACCTTCTGCGTGCTCTTTCACTTTGCGCACGTTGCTGCCGTCTTCGTTCACCAGCCACATGCGGGCATCCACCAGGTCGTGCGGCCCTTCGTGACAGAAGGCCACGGTGTTGTCGTCGAACGGACGATAAATAGGGTGCCCCAGCCAGTTTTTCTCTTCGTGGATGGTTGAGCTTTCACCGGTTTTAAGATCCACGCGCAGCAGGCGGCAGCGTGGCCCTTTATGGAAGAAGTCATGGAAAATCTTCCAGTCGTTGAGCGGCGTCCAGTCACTTTTGGCAATCTCAATACCGACCAGTTTGGTGCAATCGCTATTGGCCACCCAGGTACCGTAACCCACCCATTCGTCAGAGACGCGGTACACTTCGCGCTCGGCCAGGGTGTGTAAGTTCACTTCCAGCAGCGTGCGGTCGTTCTTCACATAGTAGAAGGACTTATCATCCGGGGAGAGGAACCCGCCAAAGGTGTTATCGCCGGTACCTTCAGTCAGCTGTACGGCTTCTGCTTTTTTCAGATCCAGCAGGTAGTAGTTCCAGTTCCCGTCAAACTCTCCCGCGAACAGCAGGTGACTACCATCGTTAAAGAAGCACTTCTGATAGAAGTAGTTGCGATGACAGGTTACTTCGGGTGGGGTCAGGCGGGTGACTTCCACGCCTGTATCCGGATCGCGGCTGATCTCGTAGTTCAGCTTGACCCGCATACCTTTAGCCATAATGCACTCCTTTATACGATAAAAATTGAGTTAAAAACTGGGTGTTAAATTATCAAAACATCGTTTCAATATGTGTGACTGATGGCGCAATTTGTAAGAAAAATTGATGAAAGCGATGTCATCTTAGATTTTTAACGCTGAATGTTTTGTAGGCCGTCATATTTCAAAGATTTTATAACCTATTGTTTATTATGATTAACATCCAGGCTGCTTTTAACCATTTCTGCGTCAACACCTCAACAATCGTGATCCGAACATCATTTCTGGCATAAAGATACAGAAAAAGTGAAACGTCGTTTTAAATGCAATTGAAAACCCATTTCTCAGGGGATACTATGTGCCAATCGAGAAAACGGAACGATGTTTCGTTAATTATTTTGCCTTCGGGCACGGATCACTTCTGGAGGTTACCGTGGACGTCAGACAAAGCATCCACAGCGCGCACGCTAAAACGCTGGATACCCAGGCGCTGCGCAACGAGTTTTTAGTTGAGAAGGTATTTGAAGCCGATGCGTACACCATGGTCTACAGCCATATCGATCGCATTATTGTTGGCGGCATCATGCCGGTGGCAAAAACGGTTTCTGTTGGTGGCGAAGTGGGCAAACAGCTCGGCGTGAGCTACTTCCTGGAACGCCGCGAACTGGGCGTCATCAATATCGGCGGTCCTGGCACTGTCACCGTAGACGGCCACTGTTACGAGATTGGTCATCGCGATGCTTTGTACGTTGGCAAAGGCGCGAAAGAAGTGGTCTTCGCCAGCATTGATAGTAGCAAGCCGGCGAAGTTCTACTACAACTGTGCGCCAGCCCACACCACGTACCCAACCAAAAAAGTGACACCTGCGGACGTAGCCCCGGTCACGCTTGGCGATAACCTCACCAGCAACCGCCGTACCATCAACAAATATTTTGTTCCCGATGTGCTGGAAACCTGCCAGCTCAGCATGGGGCTGACCGAGCTTGAGCCGGGCAACCTGTGGAACACCATGCCGTGCCATACCCACGAGCGCCGCATGGAAGTCTATTTCTACTTCAACATGGAAGAAGATGCCTGCGTGTTTCACATGATGGGGCAGCCGCAGGAAACGCGTCATATCGTGATGCATAACGAGCAGGCCGTGATTTCTCCGAGCTGGTCGATTCACTCAGGCGTGGGAACCCGTGCGTACACCTTTATCTGGGGTATGGTCGGTGAAAACCAGGTCTTTGATGACATGGACCACGTCGCTGTTAAAGATCTGCGCTAGTCGCGGGCAGTTAAGCATAAACCTGCCTGTTCGTGACAGGCGTTAAAAGATTAAGGAACTAACATGATTCTGGATGCATTTTCTCTACAGGGTAAAGTGGCTGTAGTTTCCGGTTGTGACACCGGTCTGGGCCAGGGTATGGCATTAGGTCTGGCGGAAGCTGGCTGCGATATCGTCGGGATCAACATTGTTGAACCGACTGAAACCATTGAACGCGTCACCGCACTGGGCCGTCGTTTCCTGAGCCTGACCGCTGACCTGCGTAAAATCGATGCCATTCCTGAGCTGTTGGATCGCGCTGTGGCAGAATTCGGGCATATCGATATCCTGGTCAACAACGCAGGCCTGATCCGCCGTGAAGATGCTATCAACTTCAGCGAGCGCGACTGGGACGACGTGATGAATCTGAACATCAAGAGCGTGTTCTTTATGTCTCAGGCGGCGGCGAAGCACTTTATCGCCCAGGGTAAAGGCGGCAAGATCATTAACATCGCCTCTATGCTGTCGTTCCAGGGCGGCATCCGCGTGCCGTCTTACACCGCGTCAAAAAGTGCCGTAATGGGCGTGACCCGTCTGCTGGCGAACGAGTGGGCGAAGCACAACATCAACGTCAACGCCATTGCACCAGGCTACATGGCAACCAATAACACTCAGCAGCTGCGTGCTGATGAACAGCGTAGCGCGGAAATCCTCGACCGTATCCCGGCTGGCCGTTGGGGTCTGCCGAGCGACCTGATGGGGCCGATTGTGTTCCTGGCGTCCCCGGCTTCTGACTACATCAACGGCTACACCGTTGCCGTTGACGGTGGCTGGCTGGCGCGTTAATTCCGCCCCCAGACGAAGAACCTCTGCCTTATGGCGGAGGTTTTTTTGCACAAAAAATGTCATTATCCATACCCGTAAAGATGAAAAATCCATACCAAAAAATCATGAATGACATAAATCACAGTTTTATTGCTTAAAAATTAACTGATTAGTAAAAAAATGTGATTATTCAGCATTAGTTGAAATTGTAATGTCCATCACAGATCGGTATGTCGCAGCAAAATTATCCATATCTTCGCAGATTACCGCCTGACACTTTTTTTCGCCATCTCGTAATTTCAGTTAACGAATTTCGCTGTTCAGGCAGGAAAATATGACATCTATAAATGACTCTACCCTCATGCCCGGCGCGCTGCGCGATACCCGCCGGATGAACCAGTTTGTCTCTATCGCGGCAGCGGTAGCCGGTTTGCTGTTTGGGCTGGATATCGGCGTGATTGCCGGTGCGTTGCCGTTTATTACCGATCACTTTACGTTGAGCAGCCGCCTCCAGGAGTGGGTGGTGAGCAGTATGATGCTTGGCGCAGCTATCGGTGCGCTGTTTAACGGCTGGCTTTCGTTCCGCCTTGGGCGCAAATACAGCCTGATGGTTGGCGCCATTCTGTTCGTCGCCGGTTCACTCGGCTCTGCGTTTGCCACAGGCGTGGAATTGCTGTTGCTGTCCCGCGTGCTGCTGGGCGTGGCGGTGGGGATTGCGTCGTACACCGCGCCGCTTTATCTGTCAGAAATGGCAAGCGAGAACGTGCGCGGCAAGATGATCAGTATGTATCAGCTGATGGTGACGCTCGGTATCGTGCTGGCGTTTTTGTCCGATACCTGGTTCAGCTACAGCGGTAACTGGCGGGCGATGCTGGGTGTGCTGGCGCTGCCTGCGTTGCTGCTGATCGTGCTGGTGATATTCCTGCCGAATAGCCCGCGCTGGCTGGCGCAAAAAGGGCGTCACGTGGAGGCGGAAGAGGTGCTACGCATGTTGCGTGATACGTCTGAAAAAGCGCGTGACGAGCTGAACGAAATCCGCGAAAGCCTGAAACTGAAGCAGGGCGGCTGGGCGCTGTTTAAGGCCAACAGCAACGTGCGTCGAGCGGTGTTCCTCGGCATGTTGTTGCAGGCGATGCAGCAGTTCACCGGCATGAACATCATCATGTATTACGCCCCGCGCATCTTCAAAATGGCCGGATTCACCAACACCGAACAGCAGATGATAGCCACGCTGGTGGTCGGGTTGACCTTTATGTTCGCCACTTTTATTGCGGTATTCACCGTTGATAAAGCCGGACGTAAACCGGCGCTGAAAATTGGTTTTAGCGTGATGGCCATCGGCACGTTGATCCTCGGCTACTGCCTGATGCAGTTCGATAACGGCACGGCATCAAGCGGGCTTTCATGGCTCTCTGTCGGCATGACCATGATGTGTATTGCAGGATATGCGATGAGTGCCGCGCCGGTAGTGTGGATCCTGTGCTCTGAAATTCAGCCACTGAAATGCCGTGACTTCGGGATAACCTGTTCTACAACCACCAACTGGGTGTCGAACATGATTATCGGTGCGACATTCCTGACGCTGCTGGATTCGATTGGTGCGGCTGGTACATTTTGGCTCTATACGGTGCTGAACGTGGTGTTTATCGGTATTACGTTCTGGCTTGTTCCTGAAACCAAAGGCGTGACGCTGGAACACATTGAACGCAAGCTGATGGCCGGGGAGAAATTACGCGATATCGGCGTGTGATTTTACCGCCCGGAGGGGCTACGCTTACCGGGCCTACAAAGTAGCGCCAAATGTAGGCCGGGTAAGGCATAGCCGCCACCCGGCTTTTTTTACACTTTCGCTAAATACAGCGCCGGCATTCCTTCGGCATCCGAGGTATACAGCACCCACTCACCGTCAGGTGAAAACGACGGATGTGGATGCGTTACCTGACGGTCGCCATCCAGCACTTTCCAGCTGGTGTTGTGCTGACAAACGGCCTTTTGCGTCCCCGCGCGAACATCAAATACCCAGATAAACGGATCGTTGAGGCTGATATCCCCGGTATTATGCTGCGCGCCGTCACCGACAATCAGCGTGCCATCGTGGTTGCTCATTAGGTGAGAGCAGGGCGGGATCGCCATCAGTTGACGGTTTTCCAGCGTTAGCGGATCGGCGCTGCACAGATAGCGTTTCGGATCGTTCTCTTTATGTTCTACGTAATACAGCGCGGAGCCGTCAGGTACCCAGAATTCATGGGTGAAACTCTCGCCGGGCGCGTGCTGGCGTACCTTGCGCACGTTGCTGTCGTCGGCATCAATCAGCCACATGCGGGCATCGATGGCATCACGCGGACCTTCATGGCAAAACGCGACGGTGGTGCTATCAAACGGGCGATAGATCGGATGCCCGAGCCAGCGGTTTTCCTGCAACATCACCCGGCGTTCGCCAGTGCGTAAATCGATATTAATCAGGCGGCATTCAGGCTGGGTAAAGTAAAACGCGCGGAACTTGCTCCAGTCGGTCAGCGGCTGCCAGTCGCTCTTTTTGATTTCGATCCCGACAAGCTTAGTACAGTCTGAATTTGCCACCCAGGTGCCGTACGCCACCCATTCGTCATCCACATCATAGACGATAAACTCCTCAAGGCTGTCGAGGTTGACGCGCCGGAGTTCGCGGTTATTTTTCACATACCACAGGGACTTATCATCATCAGATAAAAAGCCGCCAAAGGTATTATCCCCGCCTCCATCGGTAAGCTGGGTTGCCTGTTGTTTCTCAATATCCAGCAGGTAGTAATTCCAGTGGCCTTCGAATGCACCGCCAAAAATCAGCTTGCTGCCATCACGGGTGAAGCATTTTTGATAGAAGTAATTACGGTGACAAATAATGTGCGGGGGCGTCATCCGTATCACCTCGTGCCCGGTTTTATTATCCAGGCGAGTGCGAAAATTCAGCGGGATGATTTTGCCTTTCATTTTTCTCTCCTTGAGATAAAAAAATACCCTGCCACAGTCAGTGGCAGGGTATGTTCTGGCCAGGGGATTAGCGCATGGCGCGTTTCAGGATACGTTCCGCCTGACGCTGGAAGTCAGCGGCAGTCTCTTCCACGGTTTTCTGGCCATAGTCGATGTACTGAAGAGAGGTGCCGAACTGGGCAACAATCTGTGGGTCATCAAAGTATGGCGATACGGACAGTTTCGCAGGCAGAGACTGCGCCAGACGCAGACCCGCAACGGAAGGATCGCTCTCTTTAATGGTGCCGTCTTCGGTCAGGAATTGCACAGCTGCTTTGCTCAGCGGCACACCGCGCTCCAGACCCAGCGTATCGACACCTTCTTTGCTGTTCAGCAGGAAGTTAATCAGCTTCGCGGCGGCTTCCGGGTTCCTGGTTGATTTACCAATCGACAGCATCTGCGCCGGTTTGAAGAACAGGCCCGCATCGGTGGCGCCCGGCAGCATTGGGTAATTGCCCAGCTCCAGTTTTGCCGGTGGCTTCAGGTTGTCGGAATATTTGTTAATGGTGGAGTTCCACATATAGGTTCCGCCCCATTCCCCCTGGATCCACGGCTTCATCTCATACATGTTGCTCTTACCAAATGACGCATAGTATTTGGTGTCTGGCATCACGTGACTATCAACCAGTTTTTTATAGGTCTGGAAGAATTCCACCCACTGCTCTTTGCTGTAGGCGAATTTTTTGGTCTTTTCGTCCACGGCTGGGATGTTGTATTTCTGGATCATGTAGGAGTTCAGCAGCGCCAGGGTGTCCTGGTGTTCCAGCACCACAGGGTAGTACTGTTTGCCAAGCTTGCTCTCGAAGGCCTTGCCTGCGGCCATCAGCTCATCCCAGGTTTTCGGGTATTCGACGCCCGCTTTTTTCCAGGTTTCGTCATTAAAATAGAACACACGCGCGGTCACGGAGATTGGAATACCGTTCAGCTTGCCGTTCACCGTGGTGGATTGCAGCTCTTTAGGATCGAACTGGCTCAGGTCGATCACGTCTTTCATTTTGTTCAGATCGTAGAATCCTTCTCCGCTTTTGGAGAAGATCGGCAGCCAGTTCCAGTTCGTTTGCATCACGTCCGGCTCGGTGCCGCCAGCAATCTGGGTCGTCAGACGGGACAGGTGACCATCCCACCCGGTGTATTCCGCTTTCACGTTAATATCCGGGTTCTGCTTGTGGAACTCTTCCAGCGCTTTCAGGGTAACCTGGTGGCGGCCATTACCGCCCCACCAGGACATACGTAAATCAACATCTTGTGCCATCGATGGCAAAGCAGTAAGGCCCAGGGTAGCGGAGATAGCGGCGCTTAAAAGCACTTTTTTCATTTTTATAACTCCATTAGAGAGAGATGTTCTGTTCAGTTTTAGCGTCAAAAATATGACATTTATTCATATCAAACTTGAAATACACCTTACGATGAAGACCCTTATCAATCATTGGCTTAGCTTCGTCGGAAGGAATTCGGGCGGTCAGTTCGTAATCCGCGACTTTCAGATACACAAAGAACTCATGGCCCATGTTTTCCACACGCACCATTTCGCCGCTGCAACCCCCTTCCTGGAAAGGTTCGTCTGAGAGCGAAACAAATTCAGGGCGCACGCCGTAGAAGATCTCCTGGCCCGCGTAGCCAGACACTTTCTCCTGCATTTCACCGTTGAGCGGCATGGTTTCATTGCCGATAGCGATAAGCAGATTCCCCTCTCTTTCCACCAGCTTGCTGGCGCGAATGTTCATTTCTGGCGCACCGATGAAGCCCGCCACAAACATGTTTTTTGGCTTGTGGTAGAGATTATCCGGGGTATCCACTTGCATGATATGGCCGAGCTTCATCACACAGATGCGGTCACCCATGGTCATGGCTTCGGTCTGGTCGTGGGTCACATACACGGTCGTCGCCGGTTTACCGGATTTCTTCAGCTGCTTGTGCAGGTCAGAAATACGGATACGCATCGAGGCGCGCAGCTTGGCGTCGAGGTTAGATAAGGGTTCATCAAACAGGAACACGTCCGGCTTTTTCACAATCGCACGGCCAACGGCCACACGCTGCGCCTGGCCGCCGGAAAGCTGGCGTGGCAGGCGGTCGAGCAGCTCTTCCAGTTCCAGAATTTTCGCCGCTTCATTCACCTGAGATTCAATCTGATCTTTCGGCAGCTTGCTCAGCTTCAGACCGAAGGCCAGGTTTTCGCGCACCGTCATGTGCGGATACAGCGCGTAGTTCTGGAATACCATCGCAATCCCGCGCTCTTTCGGCGCCAGGTTGTTGACAATTTTCTCACCAATGCGCACTTCACCGCCGCTGATGGTTTCCAGCCCGGCCAGCATTCGCAGGGTGGTGGATTTCGCGCAACCGGATGGCCCGACGATCACCATGAATTCCCCTTCAGCGATTTTCAGGTCGATAGCATGTACCGCTTTGAAGCCGTTGGAGTACACCTTTTCCAGTTTGTTGAAGATAACTTCAGCCATGATATTTCCCTCTTAACCTTTAATTCCGCTGCTGGTTACGCCCTGTACGAAGTAGCGCTGTGCCAGGAAGAAGACAATGATGGATGGCAGAATGGAGATACTCGCCATTGCCAGAATTTCGTTCCACGGCGCACCTTCGGTGACGTCGATGGACATTTTCAGAGCCAGTGCAATCGGGTATTTGTCCACGCTGTAAACGTAAATCAGCGGCCCGATAAAGTCGTTCATTGACCACATGAACTGGAACAGTGCGACCGAGATAATGGCCGGTTTCAGGATTGGCACTACCACGTACCACAGCACCTGGATGGAGTTACAGCCGTCAATCTGCGCCGCTTCTTCCATGTCACGCGGTACGCCACGCAGGAACTGGATCAGCATAAAGACGAAGAACCCTTGTGTGGCAAACGCCAGCGGCAGGTACAGCGGCATATAGCTGTTCAACATGCCCATTTCACGGAACATCAGGTACTGCGGGATAAGCAGGACGGTGCTTGGCAGCAACATGGTGGTGATAAGCGTTGCGAACCAGAATTTCTTCCACGGGATCTCGAAGCGGGCAAAGCCGTACGCCACGATGGTAGAGGAGATAATGGTCAGGATCACTTTCGGGATCACATACTTAAAGGTGTTCAGCATGTAATGACCGAAGTTGTATTCAGTCCCGGTTTTCCAGCCGTTAATAAATCCATCCCAGGTGGCGTGTGCAGGCCACAGGCTCAGGGTGGTGAAGATCTCGTGGTTCGGTTTAAACGACGCCGAGAACATCCATACCAGCGGATAGAGCATCAGCAGGCCGACAAACAGCAGGATCACATAGCGGATACTGGCGTTGATTTTCTCTTTGCGCAGCGTGCGAGCCACTTCGCGCTCAGCAATGCTTCTCGCCGTGGAGAGTTGTTGGATATCAGCCATTTTTGCCTCCTTTATCGGCGGAGTAGAACACCCAGTATTTCGAAGACTTAAAGGCGATAGCGGCAAAGACGGCAACCACCAGGAACAGGATCCAGGCCAGTGCTGCGCCGTAGCCCATATCAAAGTATTTGAATGCGGTGTCGTAGATGTAGAGCGAGAACAGGTAAGTCGAGTAGGTTGGCCCGCCGCCGGTAATGACATACGGCCCGGTAAATTCCTGGAACGCCTGAGTGGTCTGCATGATGAAGTTGAAGAAAATCACCGGCGTAATCAGCGGCACGGTCACTTTCATGAACATCTGCCATTTTGATGCGCCGTCGATCATTGCCGCTTCATACTGTGATTGCGGAACGTTTTGCAGCGCGGCAAGGAAGATAACCATCGCAGAGCCGAACTGCCAGACGCGCAGCAGGGTTACGGACATCAGCGCCAGAGAAGGTTCACCCAGCCAGTTCACCGGGTCAAAGCCAAATACGCCAATAAAGCTGTTCAGCAGGCCATCGATGGCAAACAGTGCACGCCACAGAACCGCAATTGCTACGGAGCTGCCGAGGATCGACGGAATATAGTAGGCAGTACGGAAGAAACCGATGCCGCGTAATTTAAAGTTCAGAACAAACGCAATTCCCAGAGCAAATGCCAGTTTTAATGGAATGGTCAAAAATACATAGGCAAAAGTCACGCCCATGGATTTCCAGAAGAGAGTATCTTCCGTAAACATGTAACGATAGTTCTCGATGCCGTTAAACACCGGCGGGCTCATCAGATCGTAATCAGTAAAACTGAGAAAGAACGATGAGACAAAGGGAAACGCGGTAAAGATTATCAGCCCGATTATGTAGGGTGATATCCACGCTAGCCCCAGCATTTTGTTTTCATTCATACATACCTACCTGGCAATCAATGGTTTTAAAACGGAATCCGATTGTGATGCTGTCGCCCCACGCCTGATGGCAGGCCCGGGGATGTGTGTTCGGTATGAAACACGTTACGGTTACTCTCTTACCTTATGTTTTATATAACATTTTATTGGGTCGTCCTGGCAAGCCTTGTCAGGGTTTTAAAAACTCACGAACTGTTGTTCTTGAATACTAAAACATCGTTTTATTTTATTTTATTGCTATTTATTTCCGCGTCATGCGCTTAATGATGGAAATGTGATCGATGTCGAAACGCTGTTTCAATAAGGTGAGGAAGGTGGCACTTTTAACCGGGATATGAGTCACCGTAAAACGGCTGGAGAGTGGATGAGTCTTCAGAACGAATGATTAATGTGCGTGATATAGCGCCAATTTTTACTACTAATTCTGATAGTCAGGTATCAGGTTTTAATCTTTTGGCATTCAGATAATTCTTACTTTCTTGTATCATCGAACGCTCAGGGACCTCTCAGGCAGATTCACTGCGCCATCAAAATAGAAGAATTGTTATGTCAGTCATGGATTTTAAAAAAAATACGGATGTGGATTTTTCCCGTCATGCCTCCCCGGCACATGAGTATAAAGAGATTGACCTTCTGGGATTATTGGATGTCTTGTGGGTCGCCAAAAAACGTATTCTGGTTACCGCTTTCGCCTGTGCTGTAGCAGGTCTGGCAATGGCATTTATCCTGCCGCAAAAGTGGACCAGTAAAGCGGTGATCACGCCGGCAGAACAAACGCAGTGGAACCCACTGCGACAGATGCTGGTGGCACTTCAGGTACTGGATGTGGACGTAAAAATCGCCCGGCCTGAAGTATTCAACCTGTTTATCAAAAAATTCCAGTCACAGTCACTGCTTGAAGAATATATGACCTCCTCGCCGTTTGTTATGGCGCAGCTGGAAGGTGCAGATATTGATCCTGTTGAGCTGCATCGCGCCGTGGTCAATATTGCCGAGGAGATGAAAGCGGCGGATAACACCGCGGCGAAAGATGCCGATAAAGCGCCCTATGCGTCCTGGACGTTGAGCTTTACAGCGCCGACGGCAACAGATGCGCGTACCGTGCTTGAAGGCTATATCGAGTTCGTATCCGCGCTGGTCGAAAAAGAAACGATGCAGAACATTCGTAATCAGGTCACGCTGAAAACGCGAATGGAGAGAGAGCAGCTGGAACTGGACAGGGTTCGTCTGACCAATATTCACAACACCAACCTGCAACGTCTGAATTATTCCCTGAAAGTGGCCAATGCCGCCGGAATTAAAAAGCCGGTCTACAGTAATGGCCAGGCGGTTAAAGATGACCCGGATTACTCCGTGGCGCTGGGTGCTGATGGTATTGCGCAAAAGCTGGAAATTGAAAAATCGATCAAGGATGTTGCTGAGCTGAATTCCGATTTCCAGAATCGCGAATATCATCTGGCTCAGTTGCAGAAACTGTCTGTTGAAGATGTGAAGCTTGAGCCTTTTAAATATCAGCTGTCACCGTCTCTGCCGGTGAAAAAAGATGGCCCGGGCAAGCTGGTTATTGCGCTGCTCGCAGGCATTGTTGGTGGGCTTTTCGCCTGCGGCTTTGTGCTAGTTCAAAATGCGATGCTGATGCGCAAGCCTTTAGCGGAAGCCCTTCCGGAAGCGGAAATGTAATAAAAAGGGCGGGTGGCGACGCCGCCCTTTTTTTTATTGCAGAAAATCTTCGCGCACAGGCGTAAAGGTATCAAGCAGTGTGCCGGGTTTCAGGCACACGCAGCCATGCATGATATGCGGCTCTTTATAGAGTGTGTCTCCCGCCGTCACGACATGTTTTTCATCACCAATGGTGAATTCGAACTCGCCGGAAAGCACATAGGTTAACTGCTCGTGCGGATGGTTATGCATCGGCCCGATGGCGCCCTGCTGGAAATTCACCTCTACCGCCATCATCTTTCCGTCATGCGCCAGAATTCGACGTGTCACGCCGTTTCCGAGATCTTCAAGCGTTGTCTCTTTGTGAAAAATAAACATATCTAGCCCCGCAAGGTAATGAAACAATGTTTCATTTAATTTATATCACCGCGCGGTAAAAAGAAACGGCTAGCCAAAGAACTGGAAACAGGATCACAAGTTTGCTTCACTGGAAGAAACATAAAGGAGAAAGTATGAAAACGATCGGCCTGTTAGGTGGAATGAGCTGGGAATCGACCATCCCGTACTACCGCCTGATTAATGAAGGGGTGAAGCAACGTCTTGGCGGGCTGCACTCCGCAAGCCAGCTGCTGCACAGCGTTGATTTCCATGAGATAGAAGCCTGCCAGGCGAGCGGTGAGTGGGATAAAGCCGGCGAGATACTGGCGCAGGCGGCGCTGGGGCTGGAGCGTGCGGGCGCAGAAGGGATTTTGCTCTGTACCAACACCATGCACAAAGTGGCGTCACACATTGAATCGCGCTGTTCGCTGCCGTTCCTGCATATTGCCGATGCCACCGGGCGCGCGATTACCGCCTCCGGGATGACGCGCGTGGCGCTGCTGGGAACCCGCTATACCATGGAGCAGGATTTTTATCGTGGGCGACTGAGCAGTGAATTTGGGATTGAAAGCCTGATCCCGGATGAGGCAGACCGGGCACGCATTAATCAGATTATCTTTGAGGAGCTTTGTCTCGGAACCTTCAGCGAACCCTCGCGCGAGTACTACGTCAGCGTGATTGAGAAGCTCGCACAGCAGGGGGCAGAGGGTGTTATTTTCGGTTGTACAGAGATTGGTTTACTCGTGCCGGTTGAGCGCAGCCCGATCCCGGTGTTTGACACGGCAGCCATTCATGCCGCGGATGCCGTTGAATTTATGCTCTCCTGAGCAGCACAAAGCCGGGCTTGCCCGGCTCAGTCTTGTTCGTTGGCGGCATCATAAGCAGATTGCGCGGCGACGATGGCATCCATATTACTTTCTACCCAGTGAGCCAGCACGGTGACGGTTTCAGTGAGCGCCTGGCCGAGCGGCGTCAGGCTGTACTCTACCGTTACCGGCACAGTGGCAAACACTTTTCGCGAAACCAGGCCGTCTCGCTCCAGCTTGCGCAGCGACTGGGTCAGCACTTTCTTGGTGATCCGCTGAATATCACGTTGCAGGTGATTAAACCGAATCGGTCCGTTTTCCAGACGCGCAAGGATCAGCAGCGCCCATTTATCGGCGATACGCGCCAGTACATTGCGTGTCGGGCAGCGCTCGTCGAACACATTATAGGGTGGCATCTCTTTTGTTGCGGTTTCAGCGTCAGTCATGGTGGTTCCCTCGAGGTAACCAGGTGAGGTAAAGGTGCCTTCTTACGCAAGCGAATGTTTGCGTGTATAAAACGACGTAAGGTTTCTATTTGATACCAGGGAACCGAAAATGGCAACCCAGCCGTAAATGTTTGACTTCTTGAGCAATATTCCATCAGGAGACACATAATGAGCGTTGTAGTTATCTATTATTCCGGCTACGGCCACACAAAACGCGTAGCTGAAACGGTTGCTGAAGGCGCGCGTGCTGATTTGATCGCGATTGACAGCAATGGCGATATTCAGGAAAGCGACTGGCAAAAACTCAACGATGCGAAGGCGATTATTTTTGGCGCGCCAACGTATATGGGCAGTGTGCCGTGGCAGTTCAAGAAGTTTGCCGATGCCACGTCGAAAGCCTGGTTTGTGCGCAGCTGGCAGGACAAAGTGTTTGCGGGCTTTAGCAACAGTGCGAGCCTGAACGGTGACAAACAAGTGTCTCTTCAGTATCTGCAAACGCTGGCTTCACAGCATGGCGGTATCTGGGTGAGCCTGGGTCTGCCACCGTCAAACACTCAGGCTGCCACGCGCCAGGATATCAACAACCTGGGCGGTTCTGTTGGGTTGCTGGTGCAGTCTCCGTCAGATGCTGACGCAGGTGCGATTGCATCGGGCGATCTGGAAACTGCAGTGAAATTCGGTGAGCGTGTAGCTTCTGTCGCGAAACGTTTCAACTGAATTGACGAATGCCCGGCAGTTAGCCGGGCATATTGTTAAGCACATCGTCCAGTTTTGCAGTGAACGTGCTAAGCCCCCCTTGCAGATGTTCACTGAAGGCATCCACCAGTGCCGATGCCGGGCGGTGAAGCGGGCGGATAAGGCTCACGGTAAAAGGAACGGATACGCTAAAACGGCGGATAACGATCCCGGTTCCGGCATAATCCAGCGCCGTTAGGGGATTCACCACCGCAATTCCCACACCCGCGCGCACCATCGCACATATTGAGGCGGCACTGTGCGTCTCGACCACCATTCGGCGTTTAACCTGATGCTCGGCAAACAGGGTATCCAGTAACTGCCGGTAGCTGTCGGTCTGCGAAAGACTAATGTAATTTTCGCCCTGAAAATCGGCGGGAGTCAGGATCTGTTTCTGCGCTAACGGATGCCCTGCTGGCAGTACGCAAACTTCATCTAAAGAGAGCAACTCGGTGCGCTGCGTTCCCGCAGGGGTGACAAGCGTTTCGGTCAGGCCGAGATCATGGCGCTGAGCCGAAAGCCACTCTTCCAGCAGTGGCGACTCTTGCGGCACGATGGTGAGGTTGACCTCGGGATAGCGCGTCAGAAAAGGGTGCAGCAGCATGGGCAGAAATGACTGCGAAAAGACGGGCAGGCAGACAATCGACAGCTCACCCTGGCGGAATTCCCGCAGGCTTTCGGCCGCACTGACAATCCTGTCCAGGCCGTACCAGGATCGCTGTACTTCTTCAAACAGGCGTAACCCCTGCACCGTGGGATGCAGTCTGCCGCGCGTACGTTCAAACAGCTTCAGCCCCAGCACTTTCTCAAAGCGTGCCAGCTCGCGGCTGACTGTTGGCTGCGAGGTATGCAGCATAAGTGCAGCTTCGGTGAGATTCCCCGTGGTCATCACGGCGTGAAAAATCTCGATATGGCGTAAGTTGACGGCGGGCATTGGGCACCTGATGACTGAAGGTTATCCATATCATTTTTGCATAGACTCACGATAAAACGATATTTTTTATTCTCTTCGCACTGTGGCGTAATCATAAAAAAATGACATCACCCGGAGAAGACCATGCCACGCCCGCTTAACCAGACTGATACCGATTTGAACGCCGATAATTTACTGCGCCTGCCAGCCGAATTTGGCTGCCCTGTGTGGGTCTACGACGCGCAGATCGTCCGCGAAAAGATTGCCGCGCTACATCAGTTTGACGTGGTGCGTTTTGCTCAGAAAGCCTGCTCGAATATCCATATTTTGCGCCTGATGCGTGAGCAGGGGGTGAAGGTCGATTCGGTTTCTCTGGGTGAAATTGAACGCGCGCTGGCGGCCGGATACGATCCGAAGAGCGACAGCGATGCCATTGTGTTCACGGCTGACTTGATTGATGAACCTACACTTTCCCGCGTACATGAACTGCGGATTCCGGTTAATGCAGGTTCGGTGGATATGCTGGAGCAGCTCGGTCAGGTTTCTCCTGGTCATCGCGTATGGCTGCGCGTGAACCCGGGTTTTGGCCACGGTCACAGCCAAAAAACCAATACCGGCGGTGAAAACAGCAAACACGGGATCTGGTATACCGATCTGCCTGCGGCGCTTGAAGTGATACAGCGCTACAGCCTGGAGCTGGTGGGTATTCATATGCATATTGGTTCCGGTGTCGATTACGGTCACCTGGAGCAGGTATGTGGCGCGATGGTGCGCCAGGTTATTGATTTTGGTCAGGATATGGAGGCGATCTCCGCCGGTGGCGGCCTGTCTATTCCATATCGTGAAGGCGAAGAGGCGATTGATACCGATCACTATTACGGCCTGTGGAGCGCGGCGCGCGATAAAATTGCCGCCCATCTGGGGCATGCGGTGAAGCTGGAAATCGAACCGGGTCGTTTCCTGGTGGCGGAGTCTGGCGTGCTGGTGTCGCAGGTTCGTAGCGTGAAAGAGATGGGGTCACGTCACTTTGTGCTGATTGATGCAGGCTTTAGCGATCTGATGCGCCCGGCCATGTACGGCAGTTACCACCACATTACCGCGCTGGCCGCAGATGGCCGCGATTTAACGCAGGCTCCGCGGGTTGAAACTGTAGTGGCAGGCCCGCTGTGCGAATCGGGCGATGTGTTTACTCAGCAGGAGGGCGGTAAAGTGGAAACCCGCGCGCTGCCTGAAGTGAAACCGGGTGATTATCTGGTGCTGCATGATACCGGAGCGTACGGGGCGTCAATGTCCTCGAACTACAACAGCCGCCCGCTGCTGCCGGAAGTGCTGTTCGATAATGGTGTGGCGCGGCTGATTCGCCGCCGCCAGACCATTCAGGAACTGCTGGCGCTGGAACTATTTTGAGTGAAAATACGGGCCCGTGGTTACTGAGTCGCGCAACACCAGCGTGCCGGTAAACGGCGGGATCGTTTCGACCGGCTGGTTTTTTGCCAGCCGGATCGCCTGATCGATAGCCGTCACTATCATATTATCGATAGGCAAATAGACCGAAGAGAGCGCAGGCTCCAGCCACTTCGCACTCGGCGCATCATCAAAACCAAACAGCGAAATATCCTGAGGAATACGCAGCCCGGCCTGATGTAACGCCTTAGACGCACCCAGAGCCATATCGTCGTTACAGGCGAAAAGCGCGCTAAACGGCACGTTTTCAGTGATGAGCTCTTTGCACAGCTCATATCCCCGCGTCATTCCTGCATCGCCATATTTCACCCGACGATCGTCCCAGACAATTCCGTGCTTTTCCAGTGCCTTACGATACCCCATCAGGCGCGCCTTACCGGTTGGCGTGTGGATCGGAACGGTGATACAGGCAATCTCGCGGTGGCCCTGGCTTATCAGATAATCCACGGCTTTAAAGGCGGCATCCTGTTGTTCGAAGAACACACAGCGGTCCGCCGCCTGGCTCACTTCGCGGTTGATGATCACCAGCGGCGTTTGCACGGAATGGATGAGCTTCATGATCGCTTTTTCGCTCATGTAGCGGGTATAAAGCACGATGGCATCGCATTTGCGGTCTGCCAGCATTTGCACGGCCATCTCTTCCTGTTCGGGGGCATCGTGACCATCGGTGACGATCAGCTGCTTGCCGTGCGTTTCCGTTTGTCGCGATGCCTGCTGTAACAGGCGTCCGAAGTAAAAACCGTCAAATGTCGACACCACCAGACCAATGCTGTTGCTGGTCTGGTTCGCCAGCGAGCGCGCAAGAAAGTTCGGCCGATAACCTAACTCTTCCATTGCCTTAAACACCTGCTTGCGCGTGCTTTCTTTTACCTGACCTGTGCCGTTCAACACGCGTGAGACTGTGGCTTTTGAAACACCAGCGCGTAATGAGACATCCAGCATTGTTGCCATTAGAAATTCCTGCTTTCACGTAATCGTCCGCAGTTTATCACAGACACTCAGGCACATATGTGCAGCGGCGAAGGCAAAATCCCCACCACGATCACGCTTTTTGGCAACGGGCTATCACAACAGCATAAAACGGAATAAGTGGCATACCAAAGTGGTTGTAAATCATGATTTGGAATACCTGTTGTCATGATGGGAGATTAATCACAGAACGAATAACACCAGAAAGCTATTTTTGGTATGCCAATAACAGGCGGCTGTAGATCTACTCCAATAAAAGCCCTTCACTGAGGTATTACCCTATGGCATTGCAGGAAAAACTGATCGACGCTCTGGGCAGTTTCGCCACCAAATTCAATAGCTATCGCTATATCATGGCGATCAAGTCCTCCTTTATTACCTTAATGCCGGTCATCATCGTTGGCGCATTCTCTGTGCTGATCTCCAACATGGTGCTGGATCCGAAAAATGGCCTGGCGAGCTTCGAATCGCTCTCTTTTCTCGCCGCGCTAAAACCGATTACCAGTGCGATTAACTACGCCACCCTGAACTTTCTGAACATCGGTGCGGTTTTTTTAATCGGTATTGAGCTGGGGCGTATCAACGGGATCAAATCGCTCTTCCCGGGTTTGCTGGCGGTGATCTGCTTTATCTGTGTTACGCCGACGACGGTTGAAATGATGGTCGACGGGCAGATGCATGTGGTGAAAGACGTGCTGCTGCGCCAGTTCTCGGATACCCGCAGTTTGTTCCTCGGCATGTTTATTGCCATTCTTTCCGTTGAGATATACTGCTGGCTGGAAAACCGCAAAGGCCTGAAGATTCGGATGCCGGACACAGTGCCGCCTAACGTGGCGGCGTCCTTCTCGGCGCTGATCCCTGCCATCATTACCACCACCGCTATCGCGACGTTTGGCTTCGTTTTCCACCAAATTACCGGCATGTACCTTTACGATGCGGTCTATCAGGTGGTGCAACAGCCGCTGGAGCGCGTGGTACAAAGCCTGCCGGGTATTCTTCTGCTGATGTTTGTGGCTCAGCTGTTCTGGGTTATCGGTATTCACGGCAACCAGATGATCAAACCGATCCGCGAACCGCTGCTTCTGGGGGCGATCACCGTCAACATGAGCGCATTTGAGCAGGGAAAAGAGGTCCCGAACATCATCACCATGCCGTTCTGGGATGTGTATATGAGCATTGGGGGTTCCGGTTTAACCATTGGTCTGCTGATTGCGGTGATGATTGCCACTAAACGCAAAGAGATGAAAGAGATAGCCAAGCTTTCCATCGGCCCTGGCCTCTTTAACATCAATGAACCGGTGATTTTCGGGATGCCTATCATGCTTAACCCGATCCTGGCGATCCCGTTCATCATCACCCCACTGGTGACAGGCTCCATCGGGTATTTCGCAACGGCTACTGGCTTTGCCGGAAAAGCTGTGGTGATGGTGCCCTGGACCACGCCGCCGCTGATTAACGCCTGGCTTTCAACTGCGGGCTCAATGGGGGCGGTTGTCACTCAGCTTATCTGTATTGTAACGGCCGTGATTATTTACCTGCCGTTTGTGAAGATCGCTTCCCGCCGTGCTGAACAGGCTGCATTGCAACAAGCCACCAACAACGCGTGAGGATCTGATGAGCACCAAACAGATAGCAATACCGAAAGATTTTATCCTGGGGGCGGCGGCATCTGCCTGGCAGACGGAAGGCTGGAGCGGCAAGAAGGCGGGGCAGGACTCCTGGCTCGACCTCTGGTATAAAAACGATCGCCACGTCTGGCATAACGGCTATGGCCCGGCGGTGGCGACCGATTTTATCAACCGGTATCGTGAAGATGTCGCGCTGATGAAACAGGCGGGGTTGACGCACTATCGCACCTCGATCAACTGGTCGCGTTTTTTGACCGACTACGAAAACGCGACTGTGGACGAAGAGTACGCGGCCTATTACGACGCCCTGTTTGACGAATTGCACCGTCAGGGGATCGAACCGATGATCTGCCTGGAGCATTACGAGCTACCCGGCGTGCTGCTGGAAACCTACGGTGGCTGGGGGTCAAAGCATGTTGTCGAGCTGTTTGTGCGTTACGCTGAAAAAGTGTTTGAGCGCTACCACACAAAAGTGACGCGCTGGTTTAGCTTCAACGAGCCGATTGTAGTGCAGACCCGCGTTTACCTCGATGCGCTGCGCTGGCCCTATGAGCAGAACACCAGTACCTGGATGCAGTGGAACCACCATAAAGTGCTGGCGACAGCGAAGGTGGTGAAGCTGTTCCGTGAGAAAGGTTATCACGGCTCTGTGGGCTGCATTCTTAACCCGGAAGTGACCTATCCGCGCTCGCGTGCGCCGCATGATGTGCGCGCCGCCGAAATGTACGATCTGTTTTATAACCGCGTATTCCTTGACCCGCTGGTGCACGGGCATTACCCGCAGGCGCTTTTTACCCTGCTGGAGCAACACCAGGTTCAGTGGGATTACACGCCAGAAGAGCTGGCGCTGATTGCCGACAACACCGTTGATGAGCTGGGGATCAACCTCTATTACCCGCACCGGGTGAAAGCGCCATCCCGCGCCTGGCACCCGGAAACACCTTTCCACCCGGCATACTATTATGAGCCGTTTGAACTGCCGGGGCGGCGGATGAACAAATCCCGCGGTTGGGAAATCTACCCGCGCATTATTTATGACATGGCGATGCGTATTAAAAACGACTATCGCAACATCAGTTGGTTTGTGGCGGAAAGCGGTATGGGCGTTGAGAACGAAGCGCAGTTCCGCAATCGTGATGGCATTATCGAAGACAATTACCGTATCGAATTTATCAGCGAACATCTCTACTACACGCTGCTGGCGCGGGAAGAGGGGGCAAACTGTCACGGCTTTATGCTGTGGGCGTTCACGGACAACGTCTCGCCCATGAATGCATTCAAAAATCGCTATGGATTGATTGAGATCGCTCTGGAGGACAACCGCGCCCGACGCGCCAAAAAGTCGGCCGCCTGGTTCCGGCAACTGCGCGAGGCGCGCGTGCTCACGCTCTGTATTGACGATGAATGGAAGTAAGCGCAAACAGTGTGGGTTCTGGTAAAATAGTACACAAACTGGTCGGGAGGATGCCCGGCCTGCGCATTAACAGCTAAGTACAGGTGATATCGTGGATCAGGCAGTCGTCCCGCCAGAAAAAAAACAGTACCAGGAGATTGGCGAGGATTTGCGCGCGCAAATTATCCAGGGGCATTATCCCGTTGGCTCGCGCCTGCCGCCGGAGCGGAACATTGCCGAGACCTATGGCGTAAGCCGAACCATCGTGCGTGAGGCGTTACTGATGCTGGAGTTGCAGGGCACGGTGGATATTCGCCAGGGGTCGGGCGTCTATGTGATGCGCATCCCTGAAGAACATGAAAGTGAAGAAGAGCGGTTCCTGAATAGCGATGTCGGCCCGTTTGAGATTTTACAGGCCCGACAGCTGCTTGAAAGTAACATCGCTGCGTTTGCTGCAAAAATGGCCACCCGGGCGGACATTGATAACCTGCGCCGTATCATCGAACAGGAGCAACGCGCCATTGCCGCCGACGATAAAAGCCAGGATAACAACAAAATGTTCCACCTGGTGCTGGCGGGCGCAACGCAAAATCAGATGCTGCTGGCAACGGTTGAAAGCATCTGGCATCACATGGACAGCAGCCCGTTGTGGCAGCAGTTCAACGTGCATATTGGCAGCCGCGCCTGGCGTCTGAAATGGCTCGGCGATCGTCAGACGATCCTTGCGGCACTGCGTCGGCGCGATGTGATGGGCGCATGGCAGGCCATGTTCCAGCATCTCGAAAATGTGAAAAAGAGTCTGCTGGAACTGTCTGACGAAGATGCGCCAGATTTTGACGGTTACCTTTTTGAGTCTGTGCCTGTATTTCAGGGGAAGCTGGTGTGAAAATTATGCCGCTTTATGCCGCGCCGCAGTTTGCAGAGAAGGTTATCGACTGGATCTGGCAGGCTTTTGGCGACGGCCTGCCGCGTGAGTTTTTCCAGAGCGTGGTTGAGCACAGCCAGACCCCGGGCGCGTTGCCGCTGACGTTTATCGCCGCGGAGGGCGAGCAGCTTCTGGGGACGGTGGGGTTATGGCGCTGTGATTTGATTAGCCGTCAGGATCTTTATCCCTGGCTTGCCGCGTTGTACGTTGACGAGGCGGCTCGCGGTAAGGGGCTTGCGGGGTTGCTACAGGAACATGTCATCGCCTTTGCCGCGCAGGCCGGGTATTGCGAATTACATCTCTGGTCTGCCTGCCGCAACTTTTACGAACGTTACGGCTGGCATTATATCGGTGATGGTCTGGAATACCTGAACAAAACGGTCCATCTCTATCGTTATTCGCTTAGCCCTTCAACGGGTGACGCCACGGAGTGACGGCGCACCAGCGTTGGGCTGAACAGATGCGTAATTTCCGGCGGCTGGCGTTTATCCGCCAGCGCTAATGCCAGCTCTGCCGCCTGCGTTGCCATCGTTACAATAGGATAACGCACGGTGGTCAGACGCGGACGTACATAGCGGGACACCAGCACATCATCAAAGCCAATCAGCGAAATTTCTGCCGGCACGTCAATACCGTTGTCATTTAACACCCCCATCGCACCCGCGGCCATTGAGTCGTTATAGCTGGCAACGGCGGTGAAATTCCGCCCGCGGCCTAGCAGCTCCGTCATGGCTTGCTCGCCACCGCTTTCGTCAGGCTCACCGTAGGCAACCAGGCGGTCATTACACGGCAGACCGTTTTCGCGCAGTGCGTCGTAGTAGCCTTGCAGGCGGTCATCCGCATCCGAAATGGGGTGGTTAGAACAGAGATAGCCGATGCGGGTATGACCCTGCTGGATCAGATGACGGGTCGCCAGCCAGGCGCCGTAACGGTCATCGAGCGCAACACAGCGTTTTTCATATCCGGCAATAATGCGGTTGATTATTACCATCCCGGGAATTTGTTTCATCAGGTTGATGAGTTCTTCATCGGGCAACATTTTGGCATGGACGACCAGCGCGGCACAGCGGTGGCGGATCAGCTGTTCGATGGCCTGGCGTTCTTTTTGTTCATTATGGTAGCCGTTGCCAATCAGCAAGAAGTTACCTGTTTGGTAAGACACCTGTTCGACGGCTTTAACCATTGCGCCGAAAAAGGGATCTGACACATCACCTACGACCAGACCAATGGTCTCTGTCGACTGCTGAGCCAGTGCGCGGGCGTTGGCGTTGGGGTGGTAATTCAGCGTTTCCATGGCGCTTTGTACTGCCTGGCGTGATGCGTCACTGGCTTTTGGTGAGTTGTTAATCACGCGCGAGACGGTCGCGACGGAAACACCTGCCAGACGGGCCACATCCTTAATTGTCGCCATTTAATACCTTCTTAGTGGGGGTAAGCGTTTACACACGAACTAGTGTTGCGGAAAAGTAGCGCGCATACAAGGGGCGGGGGTTTTCGCAATCCACAAACGTGACGCAGAACATACCCTGACGGTGTAATCGTTACACAGCAAGACATGTCAAAATAATGTCAATCTGAACCTTTAGTTACACTTTGCCTCAGGCTGTTGCGATTGTCTGATAGTCGGGACGGTTGGCTGATTGATAGAGTCGAGATCCCAGAGGTATTGATAGGTGAAATCAACTCCGGTTGATTAACACGATTTACACCAACCTGCGTTTCTACGCAGGTTTTTTTTTGCCTCACAGTTCAACCTGTAACAGCAACAGAGAATATTCACAACTGGTTGCACTTCGGCTCATTCCCTTGCGTTTTCTCACTGGCGAAGCACATGGTGAACATCCACAATCAAGATCCCAGAGGTATTGATTGGTGAGAATTCTTAGTACGCATCTCGTACTCATCACTTGCACCAACCTGCGCGGATGCGCAGGTTTTTTTTTGCCCGGTTTTAGCTATCGCTCCTGCTGCACTTCTCGTGTAATCTGCCACCATTTAAAGAACATCCCACTCTGGCTGGCAAGGGAGTTGAAATGCTTTTTGGGTTCTTCCGTACACTCTTTCGTATCCTCTTTCGCATTCGCGTCACCGGTGATACCCAGGCGCTAAAAGGCGAGCGCGTTCTTATCACCCCAAACCACGTTTCCTTTATTGATGGCATTTTGCTGGCGCTGTTCTTGCCTGTACGTCCGGTTTTTGCCGTTTATACCTCTATCAGCCAACAGTGGTTTATGCGCTGGCTGGCGCCACTGATTGATTTCGTTCCACTCGACCCGACAAAACCGATGATGATTAAACATCTGGTGCGTCTGGTGGAGCAGGGTCGCCCGGTAGTGATTTTCCCTGAAGGGCGAATCTCGGTGACAGGGTCGCTGATGAAAATCTACGATGGCGCGGGTTTTGTGGCCGCGAAATCGAAAGCAACCGTTGTACCGCTGCGTATTGAAGGCGCGGAGCTGAGCCATTTCAGCCGCCTGACAGGGCTGGTGAAGCAGCGTTATTTCCCGAAGATTACCCTGCATATTCTGCCGCCGACCACGTTGCCGATGCCTGATGCGCCACGTGCGCGCGACCGCCGTAAAATTGCGGGTGAAATGCTGCACCAGATAATGATGGAAGCGCGCATGGCGATCCGCCCACGCGAAACGCTCTACGAATCATTGCTATCGGCGCAACATCGTTATGGTGCGAAGAAAAACTGTATCGAAGACATCAACTTTACGCCTGATACCTACCGTAAGCTGCTGACCAAAACGCTGTTTGTTGGCCGGATTCTTGAAAAATACAGCCAGAAAGGCGAAAAAATTGGCCTGATGCTGCCTAACGCCGGTATCAGTGCGGCGGTGATATTTGGCGCTGTCTCCCGCGGCCGCATTCCGGCAATGATGAACTACACGGCGGGTGTCAAAGGGTTGACCAGCGCCATCACGGCGGCGCAACTTAAAACCGTCTTTACCTCGCGTCAGTTCCTCGATAAAGGCAAATTGTGGCATCTGCCGGAACAGCTGACTCAGGTTCGCTGGGTGTTCCTGGAAGATCTCAAAGCAGACGTGACAACGAGCGACAAGCTGTGGATCTTTGCCCACCTGCTAATGCCACGCCTGGCGCAGGTGAAACAGCAGCCGGAAGATGCGGCGATTATCCTCTTTACCTCTGGCTCGGAAGGGAACCCGAAAGGGGTCGTCCACAGCCACAAGAGCATTCTGGCCAACGTCGAACAGATCAAAACCATTGCTGACTTTACGGCGAATGACCGCTTTATGTCGGCGCTACCGCTGTTCCACTCCTTTGGCCTGACGGTGGGGTTGTTTACGCCGCTGCTGACCGGTGCCGAAGTCTTCCTCTATCCAAGCCCGTTGCACTATCGCATTGTGCCGGAACTGGTGTATGACCGTAACTGTACCGTGATTTTCGGAACATCCACTTTCCTCGGAAACTACGCCCGTTTTGCCAATCCTTATGACTTCTATCGTGTGCGTTATGTGGTTGCCGGGGCGGAAAAACTCCAGGACAGCACCCGTCAGATTTGGCAGGACAAATTTGGCCTGCGCATCCTTGAGGGCTACGGGGTAACGGAGTGCGCGCCGGTAGTGTCTATTAACGTGCCGATGGCATCAAAACCTGCAACCGTTGGGCGAATTCTGCCAGGTATGGACGCGCGTTTGCTGGCCGTGCCGGGCATTGAAGACGGTGGCCGCTTGCAGCTGAAAGGGCCGAACGTGATGAACGGGTATTTGCGTGTCGAAAACCCAGGCGTGCTTGAAGTGCCAACGGCAGAGAACATTGATGGCGTTGTTGAAACAGGCTGGTACGACACGGGGGATATCGTCCGCTTCGACGAGCAAGGTTTTGTACAAATCCAGGGGCGAGCAAAACGTTTTGCCAAGATAGCAGGCGAGATGATTTCTCTGGAGATGGTTGAACAGCTGGCGACGGCGGTTTCTGCCGACAAACTTCATGCTACGGTCGTGAAAAGCGATGCCAGCAAAGGTGAAGCGCTGGTGCTGTATACGACCGACAGTGAACTTAAGCGCGAACAGCTGCTTCGCCATGCCCGTGAACACGGCATTCCTGAACTGGCCGTGCCACGCGATATCCGCTATCTGAAACAATTGCCGGTACTGGGCAGCGGTAAGCCCGATTTTGTCACCCTGAAAGGGATGCTTGAAGAGGCGGAACAGCAGAATGCGTGAGTCAGTGCACACTAACACCTCAATCTGGTCAAAAGGCATGATGGCAGTGATTGCTGCCCAGTTCCTGTCAGCCTTTGGTGATAACGCATTGCTGTTTGCCACCCTGGCACTGCTGAAAGCAGAGTTCTACCCCGACTGGAGTCAGCCGATCCTCCAGATGGTGTTTGTGGGTGCTTACATTGTTTTTGCCCCCTTTGTGGGACAAGTGGCGGACAGTTTCCCGAAAGGCCGGGTCATGATGTTTGCCAACAGCCTCAAGCTGCTGGGTGCTGCCAGCATCTGTTTTGGTTTCAACCCGTTTATCGGCTATACGCTGGTGGGTATTGGTGCGGCGGCCTATTCTCCGGCGAAGTATGGCATCCTCGGTGAACTGACCACCGGAGACAGGCTGGTTAAAGCTAACGGTCTGATGGAGTCTTCAACGATTGCCGCTATTCTGCTTGGCTCTGTGGCGGGCGGCGTACTGGCCGACTGGCATGTGCTGGCGGCGCTGGGCATTTGTGCCGCGGTATACGGCGGAGCGGTAGTGGCGAACCTGTTTATCCCGAAACTGGCCGTGGCAAGACCGGGGCAATCCTGGCGCTTTACGCCAATGACCGCCAGCTTCTTTAATGCTTGCCGCGTGCTGTGGCGTAACGGCGAAACGCGTTTTTCGTTAACCGGAACCAGTATGTTCTGGGGGGCGGGTGTTACCCTGCGCTTCCTGCTGGTGTTGTGGGTTCCGGTGGCGTTGGGGATCACTGACAATGCCACGCCGACCTATCTTAACGCGATGGTAGCGATCGGGATTGTGGTTGGCGCAGGCGCTGCGGCGAAGCTGGTAACGCTCGACACCGTCGCGCGTTGTATGCCTGCGGGGATACTGATAGGCGTTGTTGTGCTGATTTTCTCTCTGCAACATGCATTACTTCCGGCGTATGTCCTGCTCGTTCTGATCGGTATTCTCGGCGGTTTCTTCGTTGTGCCGCTCAATGCGCTGCTCCAGGATCGCGGCAAGCAGACCGTTGGTTCGGGAAATGCCATTGCGGTGCAAAACCTGGGTGAGAACGCGGCGATGTTGCTGATGCTTGGGCTGTACTCGCTGGCTGTGAAAGCGGGTACACCAGCCGTGGCGATTGGGGTCGGGTTTGGCGCTATCTTCGCGCTGGCGATTGCCGGGCTGTGGGTCTGGCAGCGTCGGCGTTAAGTGTTGTAGGCCCGGTAAGCGTAGCGCCACCGGTCAATGGCAGGCACTGACACCGACAAAAAGCCGGGTGGCGGCTTCGCCTTACCCGGCCTACGGTATTCTGCGGCGCAAAAAAAACGGCAACATCTGTTGCCGTTCTGCATTTATTACGGTGCCGGGTAGGTATAAACCTGATGCACCGCTTCAATTTCCGCTAACACCTCTTCGCTGAGGTGAAGATGGAAACTCTCAATGTTGGTCTTCAGCTGTTCCATAGTGGTCGCGCCCAACAGGGTGCTGGCAACAAACGGCTGACGACGCACGAAAGCCAGCGCCATCTGCGCAGGATCCAGTCCGTGTCGTTTAGCGATATCAACATATGCCGCGACGGCTTTTTGCGTCTGCGCGCCACTGTAACGGGTAAAACGGCTGAACAGGGTGTTACGCGCGCCGGCAGGTTTCGCACCATTCAGGTATTTACCGGTCAGTGTGCCAAAGCCCAGGCATGAGTAGGCGAGCAGCTCAACCTCTTCATACTGTGTCACTTCGGCCAGACCCACTTCATAGCTGCGGTTCAGCAGGCTGTACGGGTTTTGAATAGTGACGACACGCGGCAGATCGTGTTTATCCGCCAGATGCAGATAGCGCATCACGCCAAATGCCGTTTCGTTAGAGACGCCAATGTAGCGGATCTTGCCTGCGCGCTGGCATTCAGCCAGGGCTTCCAGCGTTTCGAGCAGGGTGACGACCGGCGCGCTTTCATTCCAGCTATAGCCGAGCTTACCGAAACAGTTTGTCGGACGCTGTGGCCAGTGCACCTGGTAAAGATCGAGATAGTCGGTTTGCAGGCGCTGAAGGCTGGCATCCAGCGCAGCGCGGATGTTTTTGCGATCGAGGATCTGGTTTGGGCGGATCCCGGCATCATTGTTACGCGACGGACCGCTGACTTTAGAGGCGACAATCAGCTTTTCACGATTACCGCGTTTTGCAAGCCAGTTTCCGACATACGTTTCTGTTAAGCCCTGCGTTTCCGGGCGCGGAGGAACAGGGTACATCTCTGCAACGTCAATCAGGTTAATCCCCTGACTCACGGCATAATCGAGTTGTGCATGGGCATCGGCTTCGCTGTTTTGTTCACCAAATGTCATCGTGCCCAACCCCAGTTGGCTTATCTCCAGAGAGCTGTGGGGGATACGGTGATAATGCATAGCCGGCTTCCTTTACAATGGGCGTCAGGAACTCCCCGACGAAGGAATATAAACATGGCAGAGGGGAGGCAAAAGGGGAAGAGAAAAATCAAAAAGGCCAGCAAGCCACTGACCTTTATCTGTTTACCGCTCGATGATTTGCGAAACTTCGTCGCGATTGATTTGCATTTTGTTGCCTTCCTGGTCGCGGTAGCTGACCAGCCCGGTATCGTCATCAACTTCGGGTTTGCCGTCTGTCAGGATCATCCGGCCATCTTTTGTCGACATAACGTAATCACTGCTACAGCCCGATACTGCAAACGCTAAACCGACTGCTGAAATTAACACTGCCCATTTTTTCATCGTTATCGTCCTCACCTGGCTCGTATCAAATCATAGTGTAGTAATAACCCGATAATCCGACAGGAGAAAGCGGTAAAATCTTAAAAACCAGGTGATTGTGTTTGATACATCGCAAATTTCGTGAAAAATCTATCTTCTTAGTAAGAAATGACGAGCAAGCAGAGCGCCGGTGAAATTCTTTTTGAGATAAAAGCCGCGGGGCAGCGTCAGGATTGGTTCGCCATGAGCGCCGATAGCTTCTGTAAGCGCTTTACTGTTGGCAGCTTTAGGGCGCAACTGTAAAACTTCGCCATGCCGGGCGGTAATGCGCTCAACGTGCCCAAGCACGATCATATCCATCAACTCTTCCCAGTCCAGGCACAATTGTCTTTCTTCATCTTCGTCCGGGCTCCAGAGCAACGGCGTACCGACGCGGCGCTCTGCAAGCGGAATTTGCCTGTCGCCTTCCACAGGTACCCACAGCACGCGTTTCAGTTTATGGCGTACATGGCTGGTTTCCCACGTTACGCCTGTATTACCGGTTAATGGCGCAACGCACACAAAAGTGGTTTCCAGCGGCTTTCCCTGGCTATCCACAGGGATCGTTTTCAGTTCAATGCCAAGTGCTGCGAAATCTTGCTCGGGTTTACTGCCCGCACTAGCCCCCAGCCACAACTCAAGCAACATGCCAATCCAGCCTTTGTCACGTTTGAGATCGTTGGGAATGGGCAAGCCTGCCATCGCGGCCAGTTCGCCAAGCGAAAAACCCGCCAGGCGCTGTGCCTGATGTAGCAATTGGTCTTCGTTGGTGGGAGGAGAGAGCAGCGGCGTAAGCGAATGCATGAAGATAACCTTTTGATTAAAAAATGAACTAAGTTTTTGTGCCTTGTGGATAGAGTTTAACTTTTTCTGTACGAATATTCCATGTGTATGATTTGTATGTGATTTTATCTTATATTTAGAAATCAAATGGGTGCAAAAAAACAGGTTGTTCAAATCTGGTCACTGACAATAAACAGGATCTTACACCATGTTATCCACAGAAAAGTGGGATAACTGGGAATAACCCCTACTACTGTTTCAATTTACAGCCTTGACGTGCGACGAAAATCGAATTTTCACACAAATTGTGTCTAACTTATTGGCACAATCTGTGGATAAAACCGACGCTGCTCGATCTTTCATCAGCATGACGATCTCTCGTGTGATGATCATCACGTTATTCATGTTTTTTGGCATGAAAACATAATTAATTATATGAAAAACAAAGAGTATATTTATTTCGTATCGCAGAGGATTTTAACGTCCGAAAAGGTTGTTCATCGGTAATTCCGTACTTCTTCACAACTATATCCACAGAAAAGGTGAATAAAATTGGCCTTATGGCACCTTATCTGTTTATAACTCCACTCATAATTGTGGGTTATTCAAATGTTATTAGGTTACAGGCCTGTAAGAGAGTGGTTTACCGCCTCCCTGGAGTGTGAAACAATCATTCATATATAAGGTTTAGTTTGGGGTAGTCCGGTGATAGATGACGATGGCTACCGCCCAAACGTAGGAATTGTAATTTGTAATCGTCAGGGCCAGGTCATGTGGGCCCGGCGATATGGTCAGCACTCATGGCAGTTCCCGCAGGGCGGGATCAATCCAGGAGAGTCCCCAGAACAAGCGATGTACCGGGAGCTGTTTGAAGAGGTCGGTTTAAGCCGGAAAGATGTTCGCATCCTGGCTTCAACCCGCAACTGGTTGCGTTACAAGTTACCGAAACGTTTGGTGCGATGGGACACAAAGCCGGTTTGTATCGGCCAGAAACAGAAGTGGTTTCTATTGCAGTTGGTGGGAAACGATTCAGATATCAATATGCAAACCAGCAGTACGCCGGAGTTTGATGGCTGGCGCTGGGTGAGCTACTGGTATCCTGTTCGTCAGGTCGTGTCCTTTAAGCGCGATGTTTACCGTAGGGTGATGAAAGAGTTCGCAAGTGTGGTGATGTCGCTTCAGGAGACGCCTCCTAAGCCGCAAAGCGCACCTGCCTGGCGACGTAAAAGAGGTTAAGCTACGCAAATCATGCTCACCCGCTTGCGAGAAATAGTCGAAAAAGTGGCCAGTGCGCCTCGTCTCAACGAGGCGCTCAACATTCTGGTTACTGACATCTGTCTTGCGATGGAGACCGAGGTTTGTTCGGTGTATCTGGCCGACCATGACCGGCGTTGCTATTACCTGATGGCGACTCGAGGTTTGAAAAAACCACGCGGACGCACCGTTACGCTCGCATTTGATGAAGGTATTGTCGGCCTGGTAGGGCGGCTTGCCGAACCCATCAACCTTGCCGATGCGCAAAAACACCCGAGCTTTAAATACATTCCTTCCGTGAAAGAAGAGCGCTTCCGCGCGTTTCTGGGTGTGCCTATCATTCAACGCCGTCAGCTTCTTGGCGTGCTGGTTGTTCAGCAGCGCGAGTTGCGTCAGTACGATGAAAGTGAAGAGTCTTTCCTCGTCACGCTGGCCACGCAGATGGCGGCCATTCTTTCACAGTCTCAGCTCACCGCACTGTTCGGGCAGTATCGTCATACCCGTATCCGCGCGCTCCCTGCTTCACCGGGCGTTGCCATCGCAGAAGGCTGGATGGACGCAACGCTGCCGCTGATGGAGCAGGTGTACGAAGCCTCGACACTGGATGAAGCACTAGAGCGTGAGCGCCTCACTGCCGCACTGGAAGAGGCGGCAAACGAGTTTCGTCGTTACAGCAAGCGTTTTGCTGCGGGGGCGCAAAAAGAGACGGCTGCAATTTTTGATCTTTATTCACACCTGTTGTCCGATGCACGTTTGCGCCGGGAGCTGTTTGCTGAGGTGGATAAAGGCTTTGTTGCCGAGTGGGCTGTAAAGAAGGTTATCGAGAAATTTGCCGAACAGTTTGCCGCGCTGACTGACGGTTATCTGAAAGAGCGCGCAGGGGATTTACGTTCCCTGGGCCAGCGCCTGCTGTTCCACCTCGACGACACCATTCAGGGCGCAAATGCCTGGCCAAAACGCTTCGTGCTGGTTGCCGATGAGCTGTCGGCAACGACACTTGCAGAGCTGCCGCAAGACCGGCTGGCCGGTGTGGTGGTGCGCGATGGTGCCGCCAACTCTCATGCCGCCATTATGGTGCGTGCACTCGGCATCCCGACGGTTATGGGGGCCGATATCCAGCCATCGGTGCTGCACCGACGTACGCTGGTGGTGGATGGTTATCGTGGTGAGTTGTTGGTTGATCCTGAACCCGTTCTGCTTCAGGAATACCAGCGTCTTATCAGCGAAGAGAATGAATTAAGCAAGCTGGCAGAAGATGACGTTAACTTGCCCGCGCAGCTGAAAAGCGGCGAGCGGGTCAAAGTGATGCTCAATGCTGGCTTAAGCCCTGAGCATGAAGAAAAGCTCGGCAGCCGAATAGACGGTATTGGCTTATATCGCACTGAAATCCCGTTCATGCTGCAAAGCGGCTTCCCGTCTGAAGAAGAGCAAGTCGCCCAGTATCAGGGCATGTTGCAGATGTTCAACGACAAACCCGTTACGCTGCGTACTCTGGATGTTGGGGCAGATAAACAGCTGCCCTATATGCCAATCAGTGAAGAAAACCCGTGCCTGGGCTGGCGAGGGATACGCATTACGCTCGATCAGCCAGAGATCTTCCTGATCCAAGTGCGCGCTATGCTGCGTGCGAATGCCGCGACCGGTAATCTCAGTATCCTGCTGCCTATGGTCACCAGTATTGACGAGATTGACGAAGCGCGGCGTTTGATCGAACGCGCCGGGCGTGAAGTTGAAGAGATGATCGGTTACGCGATCCCCAAACCGCGTATCGGCGTGATGCTTGAAGTCCCGTCAATGGTCTTTATGCTGCCGCAACTGGCTAATCGTGTTGATTTTATCTCTGTCGGCACCAACGATCTGACTCAGTATATTCTGGCCGTCGATCGTAACAACACCCGCGTCGCGAGCATTTACGACAGCCTGCACCCAGCCATGCTGCGAGCGTTGTCCATGATTTCCCGCGAAGCTGAGCAGTACGGTATCGACCTGCGTCTGTGCGGTGAAATGGCCGGTGATTCCATGTGTGTGGCTATCCTTATCGGACTGGGATTCCGCCATTTGTCGATGAACGGACGCTCCGTGGCGCGCGTGAAATACCTGCTACGTCATATCGAATTTGAAGATGCTCGTGAACTGGCCGCACGAAGCCTCGAAGCGCAACTGGCAACCGAGGTACGTCATCAGGTTGCTGCCTTTATGGAGCGTCGTGGCATGGGCGGGCTGATCCGCGGCGGCCGCTAAGCCGCTTTTCGCCTTCTCCCCGTGGAAGAGGGCATCCGGCGGCACAAAACTCTATACACATCTTTTACATCTCAGGCGCATCCTCAGCCTCAGGCTTATGCTATGATTCGCAACCTTGGAGCACCTGCCAACGGCGGGGACGCATTTTTACCGCTGTCCACTTTCAGCGGAATAACAACATCTTGTGGTGACAGATGAACAGTGGTTATCTGCATTTTCCGGAATTTGATCCGGTCATTTTCTCAGTAGGACCTGTAGCGCTTCACTGGTATGGTCTGATGTACCTGGTGGGCTTTGTTTTCGCTATGTGGCTTGCGGGCCGTCGCGCCAGCCGTCCTGGCAGTGGCTGGACGAAGAACGAAGTCGAGAACCTGCTGTATGCAGGCTTCCTTGGCGTATTCCTGGGTGGCCGTATCGGCTATGTCCTGTTCTATAACTTCCCGGTCTTCCTGAGCGATCCACTCTATCTGTTCCGCGTCTGGGACGGTGGCATGTCCTTCCACGGTGGCCTGATTGGTGTGATCCTGGTGATGGTGATCTTCGCCAAACGCACCAAACGTAACTTCTTCCAGGTATCGGATTTCATTGCGCCGCTGATCCCGTTTGGGTTGGGTGCCGGGCGTCTTGGCAATTTCATCAACGGCGAGCTGTGGGGGCGTGTCGACCCGAGTGTCTCCTGGACCATGCTGTTCCCGGGCTCCCGCGCTGAAGATATCGCACTGCTGCCGTCTCATCCTGAGTGGCAATCTGTTTTCGATACGTACGGCGTTCTGCCGCGTCACATGTCTCAGCTTTATGAGCTGGCGCTGGAAGGCGTGGTGCTGTTTATCATCCTGAATCTGTTTATCCGCAAACCGCGCCCGATGGGGGCTGTTTCTGGCCTGTTCCTGATTGGCTACGGCGCGTTCCGTATCATCGTCGAGTTCTTCCGCCAGCCGGATGCACAGTTTACCGGTGAGTGGGTACAGTACATCAGTATGGGGCAGATCCTCTCCATTCCGATGATTGTAGCGGGTGCCATTATGATGATTTGGGCGTATCGTCGTCGCTCACAGCAACAACTTTCCTGAGGAACCATGAAACAGTATCTTGAATTGATGAAAAAAGTGCTCGATGAGGGCACGCCGAAAAATGACCGTACCGGTACCGGCACGCTCTCCATTTTTGGCCACCAGATGCGCTTCAATCTGCAAGAAGGCTTCCCACTGGTGACGACAAAGCGCTGCCACCTGCGCTCGATCATTCATGAACTGCTCTGGTTCCTGCAAGGCGATACCAACGTGGCTTATCTGCAAGAAAACAACGTCTCTATCTGGGACGAATGGGCAGATGATAACGGCAACCTCGGCCCGGTATACGGAAAGCAATGGCGCGCATGGCCAACGCCTGATGGCCGCCATATCGACCAGATCACCACTGTGATGAACCAGCTGAAAAACGACCCGGATTCGCGCCGCATTATCGTTTCGGCGTGGAACGTTGGCGAACTGGACAAAATGGCGCTGGCGCCTTGCCATGCGTTCTTCCAGTTCTATGTCGCAGACGGAAAACTGTCTTGTCAGCTCTATCAGCGTTCCTGCGATGTGTTCCTCGGCCTGCCGTTTAACATTGCAAGCTATGCGCTGCTGGTGCACATGATGGCGCAACAGTGTGACCTGGAAGTGGGAGATTTCGTCTGGACGGGTGGTGATACCCATCTGTACAGCAACCACATGGAACAGACGCATCTTCAGCTCACCCGTGAGCCGCGCGCACTGCCGAAACTGGTTATCAAACGTAAACCGGAATCAATCTTCGACTATCGCTTTGACGATTTCGAAATTGAGGGTTATGACCCGCATCCAGGTATCAAAGCTCCTGTCGCTATCTAATAGCGCAAATCCTGACACAACCGGTGCTTTTTAGCGCCGGTTTTTTTTCGCCTCCATTCTGTTTTTCGAGCTGCTATCCAGCGATTTTGCAACGCCCTGCAACAGGGTTAATTCACTGGAAAGCACCTCGTAATGTCTTGATTTTTGACTCGTCAGCCTTACTGCGCTGTACCACACTGCCGCCATGAAAAAACAGACGGGCTTTACGCTAATCGAAACCCTGGTCGCTATTTCACTGGTTGTCATTCTTAGTTCTACCGGGCTTTACAGCTGGAACAGCTGGCAACAGCAGCAGCGTTTATGGCAAACCGCCAGCCAGGTACGTGACTACCTTGTGTTCCTGCGCAACGATGCCAACAGGCATAACCGTGAACATAAAATTTCCCTTCAGGAGAACGGGGAAAGCGGGTGTCTTTTCAGCTCCGTTGTCCTGGACTGTGAGGCGGGTGGCGCCTTTGTCCTAAAACCACTCTGGCCGGAGGTCACTATCACTGAATTGACTCCTGCGCTTGGGTTCTATGGGCTAAGAGATACAGCATGGGCCGGGCACGTTCGGGTGAGCAGTGGGGCGGGTGAATGGCTGGTGATTGTCTCTAACACAAGTCGAATCAGGATGTGTAATACCGCCGGAGGGAGTGTATGTCGTTAAAGCAACGCGGCTTCTCGCTGACAGAAGTGCTGATTGCCATGCTGATTGGCAGCATTCTGCTGTTGAGCACTGCCCGGTTTTTACCCGGGATGCAGCGGGCTGTTCTGCTGCAATCAGGTCGACAGGAGCTTGAAGAGGAGGTCTGGCAACGGCTTTTTTCAATAGGTAAGCACCTTCAGCGAGCGGGATACTGCGCAGGAGGTTGTCAGGGAGAAGGACTGGTCATTGGTCGGCAAGGGCGTTGCGTAATAGTGCGATGGGATGCGAACAGCAATGGTATCTGGGATATGTCTGCATCGGAAAACGACAGTACGGGCTTTCGCCTGGAGTCCGGTTCACTGGAAACCCTGCGCGGTGCGACATCATGCGATGGCAAAGGCTGGGAAAAACTAACCGACCCGGACAGGCTTTTTATCCAGACATTCGTGGTAAGCAAGCGTGAGCGTTCTGGTTTCGCTCCAGAGCTGAATATTGAGCTGGCCGCCAGCCGAAAAAACGGGCAGGGCGACGCTTATCTGGCGCGCTATGGTGTGACGGGGTTTAATCTGTGAACCGGCAATCCGGGATATCGTCACTGGCTATGGTTCTGCTTTTGCTGGTGCTCGGCAGTTTGATCCTGACGGGGCTAAACCAACAGCTTGAAACCTTTAGCGCACTGGTCAGTAGTGAGAGAAACGCCATCCACCACCAGGCCAACGTGCAGTCGGCGCTGGAGTGGGGCAAAGGCCAGCAATGGGTGCTACAGCCTGATGTTCAGTGCAGGCAGCCTGGTCAACAATCACGAGTCTGTTTGCGACTGCTGAGTGACTATCAGGTGTTACTGATCGCAGGAAGCCATGACCAGCTGTTGTGGCGGTTGGGGGACATTACAGAAGGGCGTATACGTTTTTCACCCCATGGCTGGACTGATTTTTGCCCACTGAAGGAGAATGCACTATGTCAGTTGCCCTGAACAGACAGCAGGGTTTTAGTCTGGTTGAAGTCTTGCTGGCGATGGTACTTCTGGTGATGACCGTCACAGCATTGTCCGGCTATTACCGGGCTCTGGCGTCCCGATTCGTGACGCTAAACCAGTATCGTCAGCTCTGGCATAACGCCTGGAATCAGTCTCAGGTTGACGTCAACGCGTTACCAGCGGGCTGGCAGGTGAGCCGGGTGCAGACATTGCAGTCCGGATGTGTCAGCATCACAGCTATTATTATTTCTCCTCTGGGGCAGCGCGGTGAGATGACTCGCCTGCACTGCCCGGTTAGCCAGTAGTCGGGAGCGTTTATGTTAAGGGTCTATCACTCAAATCGTCTGGATGTGCTGGAAGCGCTGATGGAGTTTATCGTTGAGCGAGAACGCCTTGACGATCCGTTTGAGCCAGAGATGGTGCTGGTGCAAAGCACCGGTATGGCACAGTGGCTGCAAATGTCCTTGTCGCAAAAGTTTGGCATCGCGGCAAATATTGAGTTCCCTCTGCCCGCGAGCTTTATCTGGGACATGTTTGTTCGCGTGTTGCCTGATATTCCAAAGCAGAGTGCGTTTAACAAGCAAAGCATGAGCTGGAAGCTGATGTCGCTGCTGCCTGGAATGCTGCCGCGCGATGAGTTTGCCATGCTGCGGCACTACCTCACTGATGACACCGACAAGCGCAAGTTATTCCAGCTGGCGTCGCGTACCGCCGATCTCTATGACCAGTACCTGGTTTACCGTTCCGACTGGTTAATTCGCTGGGAAGCGGGGGAACTTGTAGAAGGTTTACCCGAAGCGCAAATCTGGCAGGCTCCGCTGTGGAAAGCGCTGGTGGAACATACTGAGGCGCTGGGTCAGCCGAAATGGCACCGTGCGAACTTATATGACAAGTTTATATCCATACTGGAAACGGCTTCTGAAACCCCGCCCGGCTTGCCATCGCGGGTGTTTATCTGTGGTATATCGGCCTTACCTCCGGTCTATCTGAAAGCGTTGAATGCGTTGGGTAAGCATGTTGATATCCATATTCTTTTTACCAACCCGTGCCGACATTACTGGGGTGACATCCAGGACTCCCGCTGGCTCTCACGGCTCGTTACCCGCCAAAGACGACGCATCTTTGAGGAACGCACCGTGCCGTTGTTTAAAGACAGTGCAACCGCTTCGCAGCTTTTCGATGAAGAGGGGATTCAAAACCTGCCTAACCCTCTGCTGGCATCATGGGGAAAACTGGGGCGCGACTATATCCACATGCTCTCTGATATCACCTCTTCGGGTGAAGGTGACGTGGATGCGTTTGCTGAAATAACACCGGATAGCCTGCTGCACAACATTCAGCTAGATATCCTGGATTTGGAAAACCGCGCGGTCATGGGCATCACCGCGGAAGAATTTGCACACAGCAACAATAAAAGACGACTGGATCCTGACGATCGCAGTATCACGGTCCACGTTTGCCATAGCCCGCAGCGTGAGGTAGAGATCCTGCACGACCGGTTACTGGCGATGTTGCAGGACGATCCAACCCTTACACCGCGCGATATTGTGGTAATGGTGGCTGATATCGACAGTTACAGCCCGTTTATTCAGGCGGTATTTGGCAGTGCAACAGGAGAACGCTATCTGCCGTATGCGATTTCCGACCGCCGTGCGCGTCAGTCTCACCCCGCATTACAGGCTTTTGTGAGCTTGCTGTCGCTACCGGATAGCCGATTTATTTCTGAAGATGTGCTGGCCCTGCTTGATGTACCCGTGCTGGCCGCACGCTTTGACATTGACGAAGAGGGGCTGCGCTATCTTCGACAGTGGGTTAATGAGTCCGGCGTGCGTTGGGGAATCGACGACGATAACGTTCAGGAATTCGAACTCCCGCCGACAGGTCAACATACCTGGCAGTTTGGGTTGACGCGAATGCTGCTTGGCTATGCCATGGAAAGCAGCCAGGGCGAGTGGAATGAGGTACTTCCTTATGACGAATCCAGCGGCTTAATTGCCGGGCTGGTCGGCCATCTTGCTTCGCTCCTGATGCAGCTCAACCGATGGCGTCGTGAACTGATGCAGCCTCGTCCGCTGGAAGAGTGGCTGCCGGTATGCCGTGAGATGCTCAGCGATTTCTTCCTGCCTGACAGTGAAACCGAAGCTGCAATGGCGCTAATTGAAAAACAGTGGCAGGCCATCGTGGATGAGGGGGTCGGATCGCACTACACGGAAGCGGTTCCGTTATCGCTGTTACGTGAAGAACTGACACAACGTCTTGATCAGGAGCGTATCAGCCAGCGTTTCCTCGCAGGGCCGGTCAACATTTGTACCTTAATGCCTATGCGTTCGATCCCCTTCAAAGTGGTTTGCCTGCTTGGTATGAACGACGGCATCTATCCGCGGGCATTAGCGCCGCTGGGCTTTGACCTGATGAGCCCACAGCCGAAGCGCGGTGACCGTAGCCGCCGTGACGATGACCGCTATCTTTTCCTCGAAGCACTGATATCCGCCCAAAGTAAGCTTTATATCAGCTACATCGGGCGTTCCATTCAGGACAACAGTGAGCGCTTCCCGTCCGTACTGGTGCAGGAACTCGTGGACTATATCGGGCAGAGCCACTATCTGCCCGGCGATGAAGAGCGCAATTGTGATGAAAGCGAGCAGCGGGTAAAGGCGCATATTACCTGTAGCCATACCCGAATGCCGTTTGACCCGGTGAACTACGGAGCGAATGAGTACCGAAGCTATGCTCGTGAGTGGCTGCCTGCGGCGAAGAAAGAGGGCGCTGCGCACACTGATTTTATTCAGGCGCTTGAACCACGTCCTTTTGACACGCTGACCTTTGAGCAGCTCCAGCGATTCTGGGCCCATCCGGTGCGGGCATTCTTCCAGCAACGATTGCAGGTCAACTTCCGTTCTGAAGAGAACGATATTCCGGACTCAGAACCCTTTACGCTGGACGGGCTCGAACGGTATCAGCTCAACCTTCAGCTTTTGAATGCGCTCGTTGAACAGGAAGATGCACACAGTCTTTTCCGCCGCTATCGCGCAGCGGGGCAGCTACCTTATGGCGCGTTTGGCGAAATCGCCTGGGATGCGCAATGTCAGGAGATGCAGGCCCTTGCTGAGCGCGTTATTGAATGCCGCAAGCCGGGTAAAAGTATTGAAATCGATCTCAACTGTAACGGTGTCCAGCTTACGGGCTGGTTGCCCCAGGTTCAGCAAGATGGGCTGTTACGCTGGCGACCTTCGATGCTCAGTGTTTCACAAGGATTGCAACTCTGGCTCGAACACCTTGTCTACAGTGCGGGTGGCAACGAAGGTGAAAGCCGGTTATTTGTGCGTAAAGAGGGGGAATGGCGCTTTCCACCAATGGCTTCCGGGCAGGCAATGGAATATCTCTCGATATTCATCGAAGGATATCGACAGGGGATGACAAAACCTCTGCTGCTGCTGCCAGAAAGTGGTGGTGCGTGGATAAAAGCCTGTTATGACGCGCAGAATGATGCCATGTTAACGGATAACATTTCGCTGCAAAAAGCCCGTAGTAAATTTATCCAGGCGTACGAAGGGAACATGATCGTGCGCGGGGAAGGGGAAGATGTCTGGTATCAGCGTTTATGGCGCACGCTTGAGCCAGAATACTTTGACGCTATCACGGAAGAGGCACAGCGCTACCTGTTACCTTTGTTCAAATTTAATCAGTCCTGATGACCGTATAAAAATTGCGCATATTTGACTGTTCATTTATTATGCAATTCCTGTCACGGACTGATGTATCAGAGAAAGAGATGTTGGCGTGTCCAGCACGTAGTTTGTTAATGATGTAGCCGTGATAAAGAGGTCCGTTAATGCCAGGCAGCACCTTGTTCAAAGCGTTTGTTTTGTTTGTCGCCCTTTGGGCACCCATCACTCAGGCAGATTCCGGTTGGCAACCCGTTCAGGAAACTATCCGTAAGAGCGAAAAAGATACCCGCCAGTATCAGGCTATTCACCTTGATAACGGGATGACTGTGCTGCTGGTTTCCGATCCGCAGGCGGTGAAATCTCTTTCTGCGCTGGTTGTGCCTGTTGGATCACTTGAAGATCCAGAAGCCCACCCGGGGCTTGCTCACTACCTTGAGCACATGACGCTGATGGGGTCTAAAAAATACCCGCAGCCGGATAGCCTGTCTGAATTTCTGAAAATGCATGGCGGTAGCCACAACGCCAGCACTGCACCTTACCGTACCGCGTTTTATCTCGAAGTTGAAAACGATGCGCTGGAAGGGGCGGTCGATCGCCTTGCGGATTCAATAGCGGCACCGCTGCTGGACAAAAAATACGCCGACCGTGAACGCAATGCCGTCAATGCGGAACTGACTCTGGCGCGTACGCGAGACGGGATGCGAATGGCGCAGGTCAGCGCCGAAACGATAAACCCGGCACACCCGGGTTCGCGCTTCTCGGGCGGTAACCTGGATACTCTGAGCGACAAACCTAACAGCCCGGTGCTCGATGCCCTGCATGCGTTTCGTGATAAATACTACTCAGCCAACCTGATGAAAGCGGTTATCTACAGCAATAAACCGTTACCAGAGCTGGCAGGTATAGCCGCGCAAACTTTTGGTCGGGTGCCAAATAAGAACATTGAGTTACCGCAGATTAACGTGCCGGTAGTCACGGACGCGCAGAAAGGTATTGTGATCCATTACGTGCCTGCGCTTCCTCGCAAAGTGTTACGCGTTGAATTCCGTATCGATAACAATACGGCGCAGTTCCGCAGCAAAACGGATGAACTTGTCACCTACCTTATTGGCAACCGTAGCCCGGGAACGCTTTCCGACTGGTTGCAAAAACAGGGGCTGGTGGAAGGTATCCGCGCTGATTCCGATCCCGTTGTGAACGGTAACAGCGGTGTGCTGGCAATTTCCGCAACCCTGACGGATAAAGGCCTTGCCAACCGTGATGAAGTGGTTGCCGCTATTTTCAGCTACCTCTCCCTGTTACGTGATAAAGGCATAGATAAAAGCTATTTCGATGAGCTGGCACACGTGCTGGATCTCGATTTCCGCTACCCTTCTATCACGCGTGATATGGACTACGTGGAATGGCTCGCCGACACTATGATCCGCGTGCCGGTTGAACACACGCTGGATGCGGTCAATATTGCCGACCAGTACGATGCTGCGGCGGTAAAAGCCCGTCTGGCCATGATGACCCCACAGAATGCCCGTATCTGGTATATCAGTCCGAACGAGCCACACAATAAAACGGCTTATTTCGTGGAAGCCCCTTATCAGGTGGATAAAATCAGTGAACAGACCTTCTCTGACTGGCAGAAAAAAGCCGGAGAGATCGCGCTTAAATTACCGGAGCTGAACCCCTACATCCCGGATGATTTCTCGCTGATTAAAACCACAAAAGCGTACCCGCACCCGGAGCTTATCGTTGATGAGCCAACGCTGCGTGTGGTCTATGCGCCGAGCCATTATTTTGCGAATGAGCCGAAAGCGGATGTCAGCGTGGTGCTGCGTAATCCAAAAGCGATGGATAGCGCTAAAAACCAGGTGCTGTTTGCACTTAACGACTATCTGGCAGGTATCGCGCTTGATCAGCTCAGCAACCAGGCCGCGGTCGGGGGGATTAGCTTCTCCACCAATGCCAATAACGGGCTGATGGTTAATGCCAACGGCTATACCCAGCGTTTACCTCAGTTGTTCCAGGCCTTGCTTGAAGGGTATTTCAGCTACACGCCAACGGAAGAACAGCTCGAGCAGGCGAAATCCTGGTATGCACAGATGATGGACTCCGCAGAGAAAGGCAAAGCCTACGACCAGGCGATTATGCCAGCGCAGATGCTGTCGCAGATCCCGTATTTCCAGCGTGAAGATCGGCGTGCTCTGCTGCCGTCTGTCTCGCTGAAAGATGTGCTGGATTACCGTGATTCTCTGAAAACTAACACCCGTCCTGAATTCCTGATTGTCGGGAATATGGGTGAAGAACAGGCCAAAACGCTGGCGCAGAATGTGCGTACTCAACTGGGTTCGAAAGGTGAAGTCTGGTGTCGTAACCAGGATGTGTTGGTTGAGAAAAAACAGAATGTGATTTTTGAAAAGCCTGGGACCAGTACTGATTCCGCTCTGGCTGCGGTATTTGTCCCAACCGGTTATGACGAATTCGCCAGTTCGGCGCAGAGTGCGGTGTTGGGCCAGATTATTCAACCCTGGTTCTATAATCAACTGCGCACTGAAGAGCAGCTTGGCTACGCGGTCTTCGCGTTCTCAATGAACGTCGGGCGTCAGTGGGGATTAGGTTTCTTGCTGCAAAGCAGTGATAAACAGCCAGCCTATCTCTGGAAGCGCTATCAGGCCTTCTTCCCGCAGGCAGAAGAAAAACTGCGTGCGATGAAGCCTGAAGAATTTGCCCAGATCCAGCAGGCGGTTATCGCGCAGGTGATGCAGCCGCCGCAAACTTTGGGTGAAGAAGCCTCGCAACTGAGCAAAGATTTTGATCGCGGTAATCTGAGTTTCGATTCGCGTGATAAAGTAGTGGCAGAGATAAAACAGCTGACGCCTCAAAAGGTTGCCGATTTCTTCCATCAGGCGGTAGTCAAACCGCAGGGAATGGCCATCTTGTCTCAGGTTTCCGGTAGCCAGAACGGGAAAACGGAATACGTAAACCCGAAAGGCTGGAAAGTCTGGAAGAGCGTCAGCGCATTGCAGCAATCTATGCCCTGGAGTAAGAAAGAATGACCGATACCGCTGAGTCCCTTGATCCCTTACGTTTACCTCTACAGGGTGAACGATTGATTGAAGCCTCAGCGGGAACGGGAAAAACCTTTACCATAGCCGCGCTTTATCTGCGCCTGCTGCTCGGGCTTGGAGGACACGCGGCTTTTTCACGCCCTCTGAGTGTGGAAGAGCTGCTGGTGGTGACCTTTACCGAAGCCGCCACCGCTGAGCTGCGCGGGCGTATTCGTTCAAACATCCACGAACTGCGCATCGCCTGCTTGCGCCAGAGCACGGATAACCCCCTTTACGCGCGTCTTCTGGACGAGATTGTCGATAAGCAGCAAGCAGCCCAGTGGCTGCTGTTAGCAGAGCGGCAAATGGATGAAGCCGCCGTCTTCACCATTCACGGCTTCTGCCAGCGAATGCTGAGCCTGAATGCGTTTGAATCCGGCATGTTGTTTGAACAGCAGCTTATCGAAGACGAATCTGAGCTGCGCTATCAGGCCTGCGCGGATTTCTGGCGTCGTCATTGCTATCCATTGCCCCGCGATATTGCCGAAGCGGTTCATGCGTTATGGAAAGGGCCGGAAGAGCTTCTTCGCTCTATCGACCGTTATTTGCAGGGCGAAGCGCCGGTGATTAAATCACCCCCTCCGGCTGATGAAACGCTGGCATCACGTCATGAAAAAATCGTGTCGCAAATTGCCGCCCTGAAGCAGAAATGGAACGAGTCGGTCGGTGACATTGAGGCCATCGTCGAAAATTCAGGTATCGACAGACGCAAGTTCAACCGCGGTAACCAGGCAAAGTGGATTGAAAAAATCAGCATCTGGGCGCAGGAAGAGTCCCGGGGCTATCAGCTTCCGGACGCGCTGGAAAAATTCTCGCAGCGATTCCTGATTGAACGAACGAAGGCTGACGGCGTTGTCCCTGAACATCCCCTGTTTGTTGCCATTGAAGCCTTGCTGGCCGAGCCATTGACCCTTAATGATCTGATGATCACCCGCGCAATGGCCGAGATCCGCGAAACAGTGGCTCGTGAAAAGCAGCGTCGTGGTGAACTTGGATTTGACGATATGCTGAGCCGGCTCGATGCCGCGCTGCGCAGCGAAAACGGTGAAGCCCTGGCCGCCGCCATTCGTGCCCGTTTCCCGGTGGCGATGATCGACGAATTTCAGGATACCGATCCGCAACAATACCGTATCTTCCGCCGTATCTGGCGGCAGCAGCCGGACACGGCGCTGCTGCTGATTGGCGATCCGAAACAGGCTATTTATGCCTTCCGTGGTGCGGATATTTTTACCTACATGAAAGCCCGTAGTGAGGTAGAAGCGCACTATACGCTGGATACCAACTGGCGTTCATCACCCGGCATGGTCGAGAGCGTAAATGCGCTGTTCGAGCGCATGGATGCCGCTTTCATGTTCCGGGAAATCCCGTTTTTACCGGTCAAATCTGCACCTAAAAACGCCGCCCTTCGTTTTGAGTTCAATGGTGAATTTCAGCCAGCGATGAATTTTTGGTTGCTGGAGGGAGACGGCTTCGGGATAAGCGACTACCAGAACGCGATGGCCCAGCACTGTGCGGCGCAAATTCGCGACTGGCTCAGTGCTGGCGTGCGGGGTGAGGCGCTGCTATGGAAAGGCGAAATCGCCTCCCCGGTGAAGGCCTCCGACATCACGGTGCTGGTGCGTAGTCGTCAGGAAGCGGCTCTGATCCGCGACGCGCTGACAATCCTGAATATCCCCTCGGTCTACCTGTCGAATCGCGATAGCGTATTTGAAACCCTTGAGGCCCAGGAGTTGCTCTGGCTGTTGCAGGCGGTGTTGTCACCGGAGCGGGAAAGTACGCTTCGCAGTGCGCTGGCAAGCTCAATGTTGGGGCTGAACGCCCGGGATATTGATGCGCTCAACAACGATGAAATTGCCTGGGATGCGGTGGTTGAAGAGTTTGTTCACTATCGTGAGCGCTGGCAAAAACGCGGTGTTATGGCGATGCTGCGTGAGCTGATAACCCAGCGTCATATTGCTGAGAACATGCTGGCGACGCCGGGCGGAGAACGTCGCCTGACGGATATCTTGCATATCAGCGAGTTATTGCAGGAGGCCGGCACGCAGCTTGAGAGCGAACACGCCCTGGTGCGCTGGCTGGCGCAGCAAATTGCCGATCCCAACAGTAACTCCTCAAGCCAGCAAATGCGCCTCGAAAGCGATAAGCATCTGGTGCAGATTGTCACCATCCACAAATCGAAAGGTCTGGAATATCCACTGGTCTGGCTGCCTTTCATTGCGAATTACCGGGCACAGGATCAAGCGTTTTATCACGACCGGGACTCTTTTGAGGCAGTGCTGGACCTCAGCAAGGCCGATGCGAGCGTTGAGCTGGCGGAAGCCGAACGTCTGGCAGAAGATTTGCGACTACTTTATGTAGCCCTGACCCGTTCAGTCTGGCATTGCAGCCTGGGTATTGCACCGCTGTTCCGTCGACGTGGAGAGAAAGCGGGAGAGTCTGATTTCCATCTGAGCGCGGTGGGGCGGCTTATCCAGCGGGGCGAGCCAAAAGATGCGGCAGGGCTGCGTCAGTGCCTTGAGTCCATTTGCGACGAGAATATTGCGTTGCGTGTTCCTGGCCTGCCAGATAACAATCGTTGGGAAATGCCGGAACAACGTGAACCCGATCTGGATGCCCGAAAAATAACGAGAACCGTTGCGGATAACTGGCGCGTAACGAGTTACTCCGGTTTGCAGCAGCATGGCCAAAGCATCGCGCAGGATCTGATGCCTAAGCTGGATGTGGATGCCGCAGGAGTGGGCGATGTGCAGGTAGAGCCAATGCTTACACCGCACCAGTTCCCGCGCGGGGCATCGCCGGGCACGTTTTTACACAGTTTGTTTGAAGAGCTTGATTTCACACAACCTGTTTCCCCGGAATGGGTGCAGGAGATGTTGCAGAAGGGCGGTTATGATGCCGCCTGGCAGCCGGTGCTGACAACCTGGGTGAGCGCAATCTTACAAGCGCCGCTGACGGAAAACGGCATCTCCCTGAACCAGCTCACCGCCAAAGACAAACAGGTGGAGATGGAGTTTTACCTTCCTATTGCCAGCCCGCTTAACGCGAAAGAGCTGGATGCGATTATTCGCGCACATGATCCGTTATCTGCGGGCTGTCCGCCGCTCGATTTCCGTCAGGTACAGGGAATGCTGAAAGGCTTTATCGACCTTATTTTCCGCCATGAAGGACGCTATTACCTGCTGGATTACAAATCGAACTGGCTGGGTGAGAACAGCGAAGCCTATACGCAGCAGGCGATGGCCGCTGCAATGCAGTCTCATCGCTACGATTTGCAGTATCAACTTTATACCCTGGCGTTGCATCGCTATCTGCGTCATCGCATTGCTGACTACAGTTACGAAGAACATTTTGGCGGCGTTATCTACCTGTTCCTGCGCGGGGTTGATGCCGCCGATCCGCAGTCGGGGGTATATCGCACCCGCCCGGATGCAGCTTTGGTTGAAAAAATGGATAGTCTGTTTGCAGCAATCACGGAGGACGTGGCATGACAATGCAGGAATTATTGCTTGGGGCCACAGAACAGCGCCTGCTGCGTCAACTCGATGTGCAATTCGCCATTATGGTGGCAGGCGAACAGCCTGCCGTGATGCTTGCCGCAGCCATCCTGAGCCGGGATGCTGGCGAGGGGCATGTGTGTCTGCCGCTTTCACGACTGGTCTGTGATGACAAAACCCCGCCCGCGTTGCAATCCTGTTTTGCTCTTCTGGGTGACGCTGTGGACTGGCAACGCGTTTTGCTCAATTCATCCGCCGTCAGTGACGGTTCAACACCCGCTCCGCTAATCCTTACAGGCGGGCGTTTATACCTCAATCGTCTGTGGCGCTATGAGCTGACCGTCGCCCGTTATTTTAGCGAGGCCAACGCTCCTCTCCCTTGCGATGAGGTACTGCTCCGCCAAACGCTGGATGGCCTGTTTACCTCGCAGGAGCCCATTGACTGGCAAAAAGTTGCCGCTGCCGTGGCGCTGACGCGTCGGATTTCGGTTATTTCTGGTGGGCCAGGTACGGGCAAAACAACCACGGTGGCAAAATTGCTCGCGGCGCTCATCCAGCTGTCTGGCGAACAAAAATGCCGTATTCGCCTGGCGGCACCTACCGGAAAAGCGGCGGCACGTCTGACGGAATCGTTAGGTGGTGCTCTGCAAAAACTGCCGCTCACGCAAGAACAGTTAGCGCTTTTCCCTAATGAGGCCAGCACGCTGCACCGTTTGCTCGGCGCGCAGCCTGGTAGCCAGCGTCTGCGTTATCATGCCGGCAACCCGCTGCATCTTGATGTTCTTGTGGTGGACGAAGCGTCCATGATTGACCTCACAATGATGTCGCGCCTGATTGAGGCATTACCTTCCCATGCGCGCGTCATTTTTCTGGGCGATCGTGACCAGCTTGCCTCCGTGGAGGCCGGTGCGGTACTGGGGGATATTTGCACTTATGCAAGCCTGGGCTACACCACGGCGCGAGCGCAGGAGCTGGCGCGTCTGACCGGATGCGTGCTGGCAGGCAACGACAACCCGCTCGCAGGCGCATTACGCGACAGCCTTTGCCTGCTGCAAAAAAGCTACCGCTTTGGTAGCCATTCGGGTATTGGCCAGCTTGCGGCGGCGGTAAACCGTGGCGATCGCAATGCAACACGCTCGGTCTTTAGCGGCGAGTTTGACGATATCGAGAAGAAATCGCTGCAAAATGGCGAAGAGTACCAGGCCATGCTTGATGAGGCTTTGCAGGGGTATCAGCTTTTCCTTGCGAGCGTACAGCAGCAACGTCCCCCTGAGCAGGTGATCGCCGCCTTTGGCGAATATCAGCTTCTGTGCGCCCTGAGGGAAGGGCCGTTCGGCGTAGCAGGCCTGAACGAGAGGCTGGAACAGGTGCTGGCTCAGAAGCGCAGAATTACCCGTTTACAGCATTCGCGCTGGTATGAAGGGCGTCCGGTGATGATCTCCCGTAACGATAGCGCGCTGGGTCTGTTTAACGGTGATATTGGCATTGCGCTCGACCGTGGTCAGGGCCTGCGTGTGTGGTTCCTGATGCCCGATGGCAGCGTGAAGTCGGTACAGCCAAGCCGTTTACCCGAACATGAAACGGCCTGGGCGATGACGGTGCATAAATCGCAAGGCTCTGAGTTCAACCATGCCGCGCTGATCCTGCCTTCGCAGCTTTCGCCGGTGGTAACCCGTGAACTGATTTATACCGCTATCACCCGCGCACGTAAGCGCCTGTCGCTGTATACCGATGAGCGTGTACTGGTGCAGGCGATTGCCACCCGTACGGAGCGTCGTAGCGGGTTAAGCGCGATATTTGAGGCAAGCTAAAGGTTGGCCCTCACGTTAGGGTGAGGGCTGCACGTTCTATCCCAGATCGGCCATCAGCACTTTTGAACGGCGCTGATAGTTGTACATCTCTTTTTTACTTTCCGGCAGGGAATCAATATCCACAGGCGTAAAACCACGCTCCTGGAACCAGTGGATACTGCGGGTGGTGAGAACAAACAATTTACTCAGGCCAATCTGGCGCGCCTGCACCGCAATGCGCTCCAGCAGCATTTCACCGCGTGATGAGCTGCGGTAGTCAGGGTGAACGGCAACGCAGGCCATTTCACCGATCTTCTCTTCCGGGAAGGGATAGAGTGCGGCGCAGGCGATGGTCAGGTTGTCGCGCTGAATAATGGTAAATTTGTCGATCTCCATTTCCAGCTGCTCGCGAGAGCGACGCACCAGAATACCTTGCTGCTCCAGCGGGCGGATCAACTCCAGAATACCGCCAATATCATTGATGGTAGCGCGACGAATTTGCTCGGCGCTCTCCATCACAATCTGTGTACCGATACCGTCACGGGAGAACAGCTCCTGCAACAGCGCGCCATCTTCCTGGTAACTGATGAGGTGGCTACGGCGCACGCCGCTGCGGCAGGCTTTTACCGCCCCACGCAGAAAACGCACCGTGCCGGAATGGTAATCGCTTTTCGCTTCCAGCTCTTCGACCCGGGCCTGCGCTTCGTTCGGGAATAATTCCGGTACAATTACGCCTTCATCGTTAACAACACCCTGTGAGGAGCAAAAGCCAATCATTTTTTCCGCTTTTAGCTTGATAGCCAACTGGGTGGCTATTTCTTCTGAGGTGAGGTTAAAACTTTCACCGGTCACGGAGACCGCGACTGGCCCCATCAGCACGATTGCGCCGCTGTCCAGTTGGCGGTGAATGGCTTCTTCATCGATACGACGAATACGACCGCTGTGGCAATAATCCACGCCATCGTCCACGCCGAGCGGCTGCGCGATGATAAAATTGCCGCTGACCACGTTAATATGCGCCCCCTGCAATGGGGTGTTGTTCAGGCTCATGGATAAACGCGCCGTGATATCCAGCTGCAAAAGCCCGGCGGCCTGTTTTACCAGTTCGAGGGTTTTCGCATCTGTTACGCGGGTGTGTTTGTGGTAAATCGGCTCATGATGATGTGCGGCCAGATTGGCATCGATTTGCGGACGCGCACCATAGACCACAACCAGACGAATGCCGAGGCTGTGCAATAAGCCAATATCATTGACAATACTGGAAAAGTTTTCATGCTCGATGGCTTCACCGCCAAGCATGATGACAAACGTTTTTCCCCGATGGGCATTGATATAGGGAACAGAATGGCGGAATCCCTGGACCAGTTCGGTTCTACGTTCCTTCACCATGACACAACCCTTAATGAATGTTTATTCGCAATTTGTGTATTTTTATTCGATTGTGGCCGCGCGCGCAAGCCTAAATTTTCCGCGAAGCATAGAAATTTATAAGTAATGCGTGCGTTAACGTATGATTGTTTACCCTTTTATAGATGACAGTTTATGCGTCATTCGTTAAAGTTTTCGGTCAATTTGGGCGTTTATTTATCAATTTGATTTCTTGCTCGGGAGAAGCATGTCGGGATCCAAATCAACAATAAGCCGCCGCCGCTTGTTACAAGGGGCCGGGGCGATGTGGTTGCTTAGCGTCAGTCAGGTTGCGTTTGCTGCTGTCAGTCAGGTGGTGGCGGTGCGTGTCTGGCCGTCGTCAACCTATACACGTGTGACTGTCGAATCTAATCAGGTGCTGAAGTATAAGCAGTTTGCGCTAAGCAACCCTGAACGTGTCGTGGTGGATCTCGAAGGTGTTAACCTGAACTCCGTCCTGAAAGGGATGAGTGCGCAGATCCGTGGCGACGATCCCTTTATCAAATCTGCTCGAGTGGGGCAGTTTGATCCGCAAACCGTGCGTATGGTGTTTGAGCTTAAGCAGAACGTTAAACCGCAGCTCTTTGCTCTGGCACCGGTTGCCGCATTTAAAGAGCGCCTGGTGATGGATCTCTATCCGTCGAATGCCACGGATATCCAGGATCCGCTGTTGGCACTGCTGGAAGATTACAACAAAGGCGATCTTCAGCGTCAGGTTCCCCCTGCGCAAAGCGGGCCGCAACCCGGTAAAGCCGGGCGCGATCGCCCGATCGTGATCATGCTTGATCCGGGGCACGGTGGAGAGGACTCCGGTGCGGTCGGGAAGTATCGCACTCGTGAAAAGGATGTGGTGCTGCAAATTGCGCGACGTCTGAAAGCGCTGATCGACAAAGAAGGCAACATGCGTGCTTACATGACGCGTAATGAAGATATCTTTATTCCGCTGAAAGTCCGTGTGGCAAAAGCGCAAAAACAGCGCGCGGACCTGTTCGTGTCTATCCACGCTGATGCCTTTACCAGCCGTCAGCCGAGCGGTTCTTCGGTATTTGCGCTGTCGACAAAAGGGGCAACCAGTACCGCAGCGCGATACCTTGCCGACACTCAGAACGCCTCTGACCTGATTGGCGGTGTGAGTAAAAGCGGCGATCGCTATGTCGACCACACCATGTTCGACATGGTGCAATCCCTGACCATTACCGACAGCCTGAAATTTGGTAAAGCGGTACTGGGCAAACTTGGCAACGTCAACAAACTGCATAAAAACAGTGTGGAGCAGGCCGGTTTTGCGGTGCTGAAGGCGCCTGAAATACCGTCTATTCTGGTCGAAACGGCGTTCATCAGTAACGTTGAAGAGGAGCGCAAGCTCAAAACGGCGAAGTTCCAGCAGGAAGTGGCGGAATCGATATTGTCGGGAATTAAAGCCTATTTCTCTGACAGCGCAACGCTCGCCAGAAGAGGGTAGTGACTAATGCCGGGGCATTACCCGGCAAATTCACTTATTACAGATACAAAAAAACACCCATAAGGGTGTTTATTGTTTTAGAAGTGTTGGTTGCGGGGGCCGGATTTG
>NZ_JBSICG010000018.1:0-115436 GCF_056156645.1 Enterobacter sp. Li2LvB3
CGCGCACAGAAGGTGACAGACTTCACGCGGCGGGTGTTGATGTCGCCTTCGTTAACTACGGTAGCGTTCAGGTGACGCGCCATATCAATTGCACGGGTCGCAATCAGATCAAAGCTCCATGGCACCGCGCCCAGAACAGGCAGTGGGCTGGCTTCCTGAAGTTTAGCCGCGTCAACTTTAACCACTTTCGCTTTGGAAGAGTCGTCGAAGATTTCGGACAGGTCAGGGCGAGTACGACCCTGCTCATCAACCGGTGCGTTCAGTTTGTTAACGATAACGCCGGTGATGTTGGTGTTTTTCGCGCCGCCGAAGCTGCTGCGAGTCAGTTCGATACGCTCTTTCAGCTGTTCCTGAGTATCAGTACCCTGGGACATCACAAAGACGATTTCAGCATTCAGCGTTTTCGCGATTTCAAAGTTCAGAGACTGGGCAAACTGATGCTTGCGCGTTGGCACCAGGCCTTCAACCAGTACCACTTCTGCATCTTGCGTGCTGGCGTGGTAGTTGGCGATGATCTCTTCCATCAACACGTCTTTCTGGTTGCTGGAAAGCAGAGATTCAACGTGGCTCATCTTCAGCGGTTCAGCTGCTGGCAGATTGGAGTTCTTGCGCACGATGGTGGTGGTCTGGTCAGGCGCATCGCCACCGGCACGTGGCTGGGCGATTGGCTTAAAGACGCTCAGACGAACGCCTTTGCGTTCCATAGCACGGATAACGCCAAGGCTGACGCTGGTCAGGCCGACGCTGGTTCCGGTAGGGATCAGCATAATAATACGGGACACGGTTTATCCTCTTTCGTTACCGCCGAAATTGGGCGGGCTACAAAACAGCACCGCCAGCTTAGCTGGCGGTGTGGAATCAGGCTGTCAGGCGGCTCGCGTCTTGCGCGATGACCAGCTCTTCGTTAGTTGGAATAACGATAGCAGGACGGGTGCCTTCTTTGTTGATGAAACCAGACTTACCGAAACGGGCAGCCAGGTTACGTTCGTGATCAACCTCGAAGCCCAGAACGCCCAGTTTACCCAAGGACAGTTCACGGACCATTGCGGCGTTTTCACCGATACCACCGGTGAAGATAACCGCGTCCAGACGACCTTCCATCAGTGCAGTATAAGAACCGATGTACTTAGCCAGACGGTGGCAGTAAACGTCCATTGCACGTTTAGCGTCTGCTTTATCTGTGTAGTTGTCTTCAACATAACGGCAGTCGCTGGTCACTTCGGTCAGACCCAGCAGGCCAGACTCTTTGGTCAGCATCTTGTTAATCTGATCAACGCTCATGCCCAGGGTGTCGTGCAGGTGGAAGATAATCGCCGGGTCGATATCACCGGAACGCGTACCCATCACCAGACCTTCCAGTGGGGTCAGGCCCATGGAGGTATCAACACATTTACCGTTGCGGATAGCAGAAACAGAACCGCCGTTGCCCAGGTGGCAGGTGATGATGTTCACTTCTTCAACCGGTTTGTTCAGCACTTTTGCCGCTTCCTGAGTGACATAGAAGTGGCTGGTGCCGTGCGCGCCGTAACGACGTACGCCGTGCTCTCTGTACAGGCTGTACGGCAGGGCATACAGGTAAGACTCTTCCGGCATAGTCTGATGGAACGCGGTATCGAATACGGCCACGTTTTTGTCTTTCAGATTCGGGAAGGATTTCAGTGCTTCAGCGATACCGATCAGGTGAGCTGGGTTGTGCAGCGGCGCGAAGGATGCAGAGTCTTTGATACCCTGGATCACAGATTCGTCGATCACCACGGAACTGGTGTATTTTTCGCCGCCGTGGACGATACGGTGACCAATCGCAGTCAGCTGAGCAGACAGTTCTGGTTTTTGTGCCAGAATAGTGTTAACGATAAAGTTCAGCGCTTCACTGTGAGCGGCGCCTGCACCTAAAGCCGCTTCTTGTTTGCTGCCGTCCATCTTCCACTTGATACGTGCTTCTGGCAGGTGGAAACATTCGGCCAAACCAGAGAGGTACTCGTCACCGTTGAGCGCATCGATGATGGCGAATTTCAGTGAGGAGCTACCGCAGTTCAGAACCAGTACTAACTTACTCGACATGGAAGTACCTATTATTGATACGTGGCTAAAAAAACGTCAGTGAGTCGTGAAGCGTAACGCAATCGGACCCAGACATTTATGATTAACATCATGCCGAACGAACATTCTGGCATGATGGAAGAAATACATATGATTTTATGCCATTTTGAACATTTTTCAGACAATGGCATAATATGCGATAATTTGACGAGTTAACGATTCTCGTCTAAGGCCCTATCAGGCTGGCACAGAATACCCGATACTGGGTAGCGATGACAAAATATTTTGAACGTTGTCATAGCTTGTTGTGGTTTTGCACGAAAATTTTAATTTTTATATGTGAAGTTGAGGTACAGCCATGTCGACACCTGAGATCCCCTCCGTGAGCTTTTTCAGTCTGTTTCGTCGGGGCCAGCATTACGCAAAGACGTGGCCCATGGAAAAGCGCCTTGCGCCAATGTTCGTTGAGAATCGCGTGATACGCGCCACGCGTTATGCGATTCGTTTTATGCCGCCTGTGGCTATCTTTACCCTGTGCTGGCAAATTGCACTGGGTGGCCAGCTTGGGCCGGCCGTTGCCACAGCGCTGTTTGCGCTGAGCCTGCCAATGCAGGGCCTGTGGTGGTTAGGCAAACGTTCGGTAACGCCGTTGCCACCAACAATTTTACACTGGTTTTATGAAGTTCGCGGAAAACTTGAAGAGGCAGGGCAGGCGTTAGCCCCGGTTGAAGGTAAACCGGATTATCAGGCGCTGGCCGATACCCTTAAGCGAGCATTTAAACAACTTGATAAAACATTCCTCGATGATTTGTGATTGATCATCGAAACGACTATTAAAAGAAGGCACAGTAACAAACAGTTACCGTGTCTTTTTTTTTTAAGTGCAATGCGCTACAGGAGTCGAAAGATGGAAATGACCCATGCTCAACGTCTGATTTTGTCTAACCAGTACAAGATGATGACTATGCTTGATCCCGACAACGCTGAGCGCTACAGCCGCTTGCAGACTATCGTTGAACGCGGGTTTGGTTTGCAGATGCGCGAACTGGATCGCGAGTTTGGCGAGCTTAAAGAAGAAACCTGCCGTACCGTTATCGATATCATGGAGATGTATCACGCACTGAACGTTTCCTGGACCAATCTCAAAGATCAGCAGTCCATCGATGAACGTCGCGTCACGTTCCTGGGTTTTGATGCTGCAACTGAAGCGCGTTATCTCAGCTATGTGCGCTTTATGGTGAACACAGAAGGGCGTTATACCCACTTTGATGCGGGCACACACGGTTTTAATGCGCAGACTCCAATGTGGGAAAAATACCAGCGTATGTTGAGCGTCTGGCACTCCTGCCCGCGCCAGTACCATTTAAGTAGCAACGAAATTCAACAAATCATTAATGCCTGACGGAGGTGCATGTGCAGTGTAAAGGTTTTCTGTTTGATCTGGACGGTACGCTGGTGGATTCGCTGCCGGTTGTGGAGCGCTCCTGGTGCCATTGGGCCGACAGGCATGGCATAGACCACCAGGAAGTATTGAATTTCATCCATGGCAAACAGGCCATTACCTCGTTGCGCCATTTCCTGGCGGGGAGCCCGGAGGAAGAGATTCAGGCGGAGTTCAAATATCTTGAGCAAATTGAAGCGACAGATACTGACGGGATCGTTGCACTTCCTGGTGCGCGTGAACTGCTTGAACATCTGAACGAAGCGCACATCCCGTGGGCTATCGTGACATCGGGTTCAATCCCTGTTGCACATGCGCGTCATAAAGCAGCAGGTTTACCTAAGCCTGAAGTGTTTATTACCGCAGAACGCGTTAAGCGCGGCAAACCAGAGCCTGATGCATTTTTACTGGGCGCTGAGTTACTGGGGCTTGCACCCGCAGAGTGTGTCGTGGTGGAAGATGCGGCGGCCGGTGTTCTGGCTGGTTTGAATGCCGGCAGCCACGTTATCGCGGTTAACGTACCGGCGGACTCTCCCCGGCTGGACGAAGCCGATTTTGTCCTCAGCTCTCTGACGGCGATAGCGGTCTCTAAGTCGCCTGACGGAGTTGTAACTGTCTCGTTGAAAATGTAATCCCATGATTTAGCCCCACTTTGTTGGGGCTTTTTTATGGCACTCTTTTCCTTTGATCCCTCTGACAAGGATATGTTGTGAACGGTGAACTGATTTGGGTCCTCAGCCTGCTTTTAATCGCCATCATTCTCTTTGCCACAGGCAAGGTGCGCATGGACGCCATCGCCTTGTTTGTCATTGTTGCCTTTGTACTGAGCGGCACGCTCACGCTGCCTGAAGCCTTCTCAGGGTTTAGTGACCCTAACGTCATTCTGATTGCGGCCCTGTTTATTATCGGTGATGGCCTGGTGCGCACCGGTGTGGCGACCATTATGGGGGCGTGGCTGGTCAAGGTTGCGGGTAACAGTGAAACCAAAATGCTGGTCTACCTGATGGTAACCGTTGCCGGGCTGGGCGCGTTTATGAGTTCAACCGGCGTGGTGGCCATTTTCATTCCGGTTGTCCTGAGTGTCTCCATGCGAATGCAGACCTCGCCGTCACGTCTGATGATGCCCCTGAGCTTTGCCGGGCTTATCAGCGGCATGATGACGCTGGTGGCCACGCCGCCAAACCTGGTGGTCAACAGTGAGTTAATCCGCGAAGGGTTGCAGGGGTTTAGCTTTTTTAGCGTCACCCCGCTTGGGCTGGTGATTCTGGTTCTGGGCGTTATCTATATGCTGTTAACCCGTTTTGCGCTAAAGGGCGAAAAACAGGATAAAGCGAAAGATGGCTGGAAGCGGCGCACCTTCCGCGATTTGATTAAAGAGTATCGCCTGACTGGCCGGGCCCGCCGCCTGGCGATCCGCCCGGGTTCGCCGATGGTTGGTCAGCGGCTTGATGACCTCAGGCTGCGCGAGCGTTACGGCGCGAACGTTATCGGTGTGGAGCGCTGGCGTCGCTTTCGTCGGGTTATTGTCAATGTTAACGGGGTATCAGAATTCCGTGCGCGCGATGTTTTGCTGATTGATATGTCCACGGCAGACGTCGATCTGCGCGAGTTTTGCAGCGAACAGCTGCTTGAGCCCATGGTTCTGCGCGGCGAGTATTTTTCGGATCAGGCGCTGGATGTGGGCATGGCAGAAGTCTCACTTATTCCTGAATCGGAACTGCTGGGCAAAACCGTCCGCGAAATTGGTTTTCGTACCCGCTACGGCCTGAATGTTGTTGGTCTGAAGCGTGACGGCGTGGCGCTTGAAGGCGCCGTGGTCGATGAACCTATTCTGCTGGGAGATATCTTCCTGGTCGTGGGCAACTGGAAGCTTATCAGCCAGCTGGGGCAAAAAGGCCGTGATTTTGTGGTGCTCAACATGCCCATTGAAGAGAGCGATGCCTCACCTGCTCACAGCCAGGCACCTCATGCGATTTTTTGCCTGGTGCTGATGGTTGCTCTGATGCTTACCGACGAGATCCCCAATCCGGTGGCGGCAATTATTGCTTGTTTGCTAATGGGTAAATTCCGTTGCATAGATGCGGAAAGCGCCTACAAAGCCGTTCACTGGCCGAGCATTATTCTTATCGTCGGGATGATGCCCTTTGCGCTGGCGCTGCAAAAAACCGGCGGTGTGGACTTGATTGTGAAAGGGTTGATGGACGTTGGCGGTGGCTACGGGCCTTATATGATGATGGTGTGCTTGTTTGTTATGTGTGCCGCGATTGGCTTGTTTATCTCAAACACCGCAACAGCCGTATTAATGGCGCCCATTGCCCTGGCGATGGCGAAATCAATGAGCGTCTCGCCTTATCCGTTTGCCATGATGGTGGCGATGGCGGCGTCGGCGGCCTTTATGACGCCTGTCTCTTCACCGGTTAACACGCTGGTGCTGGGGCCGGGTAACTATAAATTCAGTGATTTCGTGAAGATTGGGGTGCCATTTACGGTGCTGGTGATGGTGGTGTGCGTGGTGTTAATTCCGGTTTTATTCCCGTTTTAGCGCCAGCGCAGAAACATAGGCCGGGTAAGGTGAAGCCGCTACCCGGCAAAAAAATTACAACGGCGAATCCTGGCTAATCTCGTCCAGCGATAGATGGAAGCTCGGCACAAACACCTGCATAAAATAGTCCATCTCATCGCTGCGGCGGGACTCCAGCGTTTTCTCCAGACGCGTTTTTGCCAGTAAAAATTCGTTGTTTCCCGCTGACAACTCTTCCAGACACTTCAGATAGGCGCACAGCGCATCTGCCTGCTTCACCAGTGATTTCTCGTCTTCGGTGTAGCTATGCTCATCGATTAGCGGCTCGAAGATATCGCGTAACTCTTCCGGCACCATGTCGATCAGCTTCTGCTGAGCAATCTTCTCGATGGCCTTATATTCCTGGGCAATTTGCGAATTGAAATATTTCACCGGGGTGGGTAAATCCCCGGTCAGAACTTCTGACGCATCATGGTACATCGCCAGCAGGGCAATGCGTTCTGCGTTGACTTGTCCGTTAAATTTACGGTTTTTAATGGCTGCCAGCGCGTGGGCGACCATCGCGACCTGCAAACTGTGTTCTGACACATTCTCAGTGCGCACATTGCGCATCAGCGGCCAGCGGTTGATGAGCTTTAGGCGGGAGAGGTGGGCAAAGAAATGGCTCTGACTCATAGGTTACCTTTTGTCTTCACTGCGACAGGTTTCATTGTGCGGGGAGGGGAGGCAAGATGCAAATCAGGCTACCGAAGTAGCCTGATTTTTAAGATTACTGATGATAACCGGAGAGGAAACGCCCGAAGCGGCTGATGGCCATTTCCAGATCATCTTCGCGCGGCAGGGTAACGATACGCACGTGATCCGGCCACGGCCAGTTAAACGCAGTCCCCTGAACCAGCAGCACTTTCTCCTGAAGCAGGAAATCTAGCACCATTTTCTGATCGTCATGAATATTGAAGCGCTTAGCGTCAATTTTCGGGAACATATAAAGTGCGCCGTTTGGCTTCACGCAGGACACACCCGGAATATCGTTGATGAGTTCCCATGCACGGTTGCGCTGCTCATACAGACGCCCGCCAGGGACAATAAACTCGCTGATGCTCTGGTAACCGCCCAGCGCCGTCTGGATCGCGTGCTGCGCCGGGACGTTTGCGCACAAGCGCATAGACGCCAGCATTTCCAGCCCTTCGATATAACCTTTCGCGTGTTTTTTCGGGCCGTTCAGAACCATCCAGCCCTGACGGAAGCCCGCCACGCGGTAGGTTTTTGACAGGCCGTTGAAGGTGACGGTTAACAGGTCTGGGGCCAGCGCGGCGATAGAGTGGTGCTGCGCTGCGTCATACAGGATCTTGTCGTAGATTTCGTCAGCGAAAATGATCAGGTTGTGCTGGCGGGCGATCTCTACGATCTCCATCAACAGCTCTTTGGAGTACACCGCACCCGTTGGGTTGTTCGGGTTGATAATCACAATCCCGCGCGTACGTGGGGTGATTTTGGCGCGGATATCATCCAGATCCGGGAACCAGTCGGAGGATTCATCGCACAGGTAGTGCACCGCTTTACCGCTGGACAGCGACACGGCTGCCGTCCACAGTGGGTAATCCGGTGCCGGAACCAGCATTTCGTCACCGCTGTTCAACAGTGCCTGCATCGCCTGTACGATCAGTTCGGAAACGCCGTTACCGATATAGATATCTTCCACGGTCACATCACGCATCCCACGCGCCTGATAATGCTGCATGATGGCTTTACGTGCTGAGTAGAGTCCTTTGGAATCGCAGTAACCTTGCGCAGTAGGTAGGTTGCGGATCACATCAACCAGGATTTCATCCGGCGCTTCAAAACCAAATGGCGCGGGGTTACCAATGTTGAGCTTCAGAACCTTGTTGCCTTCTTCTTCGAGACGTTTTGCCTCTTTGAGAACCGGGCCGCGAATGTCATAACAGACGTTATCTAGTTTGCTGGATTTTTCGATAGGGGACATGAACCTTTAACCTTTTCGCTATTATTGCCACTCCCTGCCGTGGAAGTCAGCACGGAACAATGTACTCCCACCTCGCGTCGTTTTGAAGGGCGTACAGAAGAAGATTTTGCACAATGGGATAAATTCTTTGCAATCTATTACCCTATTCGTAAACGATTTGCCTGCACTAAAGTAACGTATTTAGTGTGGAATTAGGTTTATTGTGCTTTTTATGTATTGATTTGTTGCATTTTATGCTGGAATAAATAAAGCTCAGATCTGCAAGACGGGGAACTGCAGAGCAGTTTCCCTGCGTGACTTTTCGTAAAACCTGAGTTTTAAGGGGTGTTGCGCATTATATTGATTAACAGGGTTAAAAGTTGTCCATGTAAAATTAATGTTAAGTGTTATTAATGAATAACCTTAATCTAAATTAAAATTTATTTATTATTACCGATGAAAATGCAACTTTCGTTAATTTTAATAAAATTAGTTAAGTTGCTTACCAGCCCTGTTAAATCCTGAATATTGCAATAATACTTATAAATAAAGTGGATTTGGGTTAAGATGTCTTTCAGAAGAGTAGATGAGAGATACTCATGTATTGCCTATCTGAATCAACTTTTTTTATATAATTGATTGTTATTGTTAGAGTTATCTCTGGCGGGAATGTGTAAACTACATCCTGCTACGTTAACAGCGCTGCGATCAAGATGGCAGGTAATGTGCATTTCCTTTAATGGAATTTACATAAACCTGCAAACATCTAAATATCCTGAACGTTTTAGAGAATAAAAATAACGTCATGAAACGTGATTTCTGACTGTTGGTTCACAGCAGCACAATAACTATCTGTCAGGCAGTCTGCCGGGCCGGGATGCGAGGGAAATCCTTCAGAAGGAATTGTTTAACTGTTACACAGCTTCAACCCGGGCAGCTCCGCACGAGCAACCTGTAAGTGAATAGATATGATAAATGCAAATCGTCCGATAATGAATCTCGACCTCGATCTGCTGAGAACGTTTGTTGCGGTCGCCGATCTCAACACTTTTGCAGCAGCTGCTGCCGCAGTTTGCCGTACCCAGTCAGCCGTTAGCCAACAAATGCAAAGGCTGGAACAACTGGTCGGTAAAGAGCTTTTTGCACGCCATGGGCGTAATAAACTTTTAACTGAGCACGGTATTCAGCTTTTAGGTTATGCCAGGAAAATACTTCGCTTTAATGATGAAGCATGTATGTCATTAATGTTTAGCAACCTTCAGGGAGTGCTAACATTAGGCGCATCTGATGAATCCGCTGATACCATATTGCCTTTCCTTCTCAACCGTATTAGTTCGGTTTATCCGAAACTTGCGCTAGATGTTAGCGTAAAACGTAACGCCTTTATGGTGGATATGTTGAAGGAGAATGAAGTTGATTTGGTGGTGACTACACATCGTCCTGGGCAATTTGATTGTCTGACGTTACGGACCTCACCAACACATTGGTATTGCGCAGCCGAATATGTTCTGCAAAAAGGTGAGGCTATTCCGTTGGTCTTGCTCGATGAGCCGAGCCCGTTCCGCGATATGGTGATTTCAGCGCTGAATGAAGCCAATATCCCGTGGCGTCTGGCTTATGTGGCGTCGACCTTGCCAGCAGTGCGTGCCGCCGTGAAAGCGGGGCTTGGCGTAACGGCTCGTCCGGTAGAGATGATGAGCCCGGATCTGCGCGTATTGGGTAAAGCCGACGGTCTTCCGGTACTGCCGGATACGGAATACTTGCTCTGCCACAACGCGTCCAGCAATAACGAACTGGCGAAGGTCGTGTTTGAGGCCATGGAAAACTACCATAACCCCTGGCAATATGAGCATGTTACTCCCGAAGGGGGGGGCGACTCCCTGGTGGTTCAAGGGGATTTGAGTGATCAATAGCTCAAATTTCTGGTAACAAAATGTAAGTGTAAAAAAGAGCCACTCGCGTGATTTTCTCACGGAGTGGTTTTTTTTTGATAAAAATAACCTTCGTCAAAATAAGGGTTATGAAAATAAATATTAATTATCATTAAGTTAGTGTGATTGGTTTAAAATTTAAACAATTTCTGTTCTCAGTTCCTTTCTGGGGTGTTCATGTTAAAAAAACGGGAAATATGTTGCCGTTTTTTTGATTGAATTAACAAAAGCGTGTCTCAGATCAAGAAAATACTCCTATTTGGGGGGAGGAATCGTTGGCAAATCCTGTCAAAATAGGAGGGTTATTTTTTTTACTTCCAAAACGGACACGATTCAACAACATGCTGTTGACGTAAAGTCAGGCACCCACCAGGGTTAAATGGCATGAAATGTTAATGGGAATCGTTCGATGTAATTTAATGTGAAGAAACCTTTGTTAAAGTTGACAAAAGGTTATAGAAAGGAGTAAAAAACCACATCATTTTGCTGTCTACGCCTCATTTCCGACAGTTAGTGTAAGGTTATTTGTTCCTCCCCATGAATCGATGTGATGCCCATCTGCCAGCAAGAGCAGTGTCGTCGGTATCACTTTTGATGAGTAAGCAATGAGTATGTCAACATCCACAGAAGTCATCGCTCATCACTGGGCATTCGCAATCTTTCTTATTGTAGCCATTGGCCTGTGCTGCCTGATGTTAGTCGGCGGCTGGTTCCTGGGCGGTCGCGCCCGCGCAAGGCACAAAAACACACCTTTCGAATCAGGCATTGATTCAGTAGGTTCCGCTCGCTTACGCCTGTCTGCCAAGTTCTACCTGGTAGCCATGTTCTTCGTCATCTTCGACGTTGAAGCGCTTTACCTTTTCGCATGGTCTACCTCCATCCGCGAAAGTGGTTGGGTGGGCTTTGTCGAGGCCGCAATTTTCATTTTAGTGCTACTGGCCGGTCTGGTTTATCTGGTGCGTATCGGCGCGCTGGACTGGACGCCTGTGCGTTCACGTCGTGAACACATCAACCCGGAAAACAGTATCTCTAATCGTCAGCAGTAACAGCGAGGCAATAAGATGGATTATACGCTCACCCGCATAGATCCTAACGGTGAGAATGACCGTTACCCCCTGCAAAAACAGGAGATCGTAACCGACCCCCTGGAGCAAGAAGTCAATAAAAGCGTGTACATGGGCAAGCTCGAGCACGCCATGCACGATATGGTCAACTGGGGTCGTAAGAACTCCATCTGGCCATACAACTTTGGCCTTTCTTGCTGCTACGTTGAAATGGTGACGTCATTCACTGCGGTGCATGACGTTGCGCGTTTTGGGGCAGAGGTACTGCGTGCTTCCCCACGTCAGGCCGACCTGATGGTGGTAGCCGGTACATGCTTTACCAAAATGGCACCTGTCATTCAGCGTCTTTATGACCAGATGCTGGAGCCAAAATGGGTTATCTCCATGGGCGCATGTGCAAACTCAGGCGGTATGTACGACATTTATTCCGTTGTGCAGGGCGTTGATAAGTTCATTCCCGTGGATGTGTACATCCCAGGTTGTCCGCCACGTCCGGAAGCTTACATGCAGGCTCTGATGCTGTTGCAGGAGTCCATCGGTAAAGAACGCCGTCCGCTCTCCTGGGTCGTAGGCGATCAGGGTGTGTATCGCGCCAACATGCAGTCTGAGCGCGAGCGTAAACGCGGTGAACGTATTGCCGTCACCAATCTGCGTACGCCTGACGAAATTTAATTTGCGCCTGTAGGCCTGGAGAACACCTTCGCATATCACTACTCAAATAGCGCGAAGCCAGGCTTGACAGTCACCACGGACCATTTGCAATGGTGAACAATATGACCGACTTAACCGCGCAAGAAGCCGCATGGCAAACCCGGGATCATCTGGATGACCCGGTCATTGGCGAGCTGCGCAACCGTTTTGGGCCGGATGCCTTTACTGTTCAGGCCACCCGCACCGGGGTACCCGTTGTTTGGGTGAAGCGTGAACAATTACTGGAAGTCGTCGATTTCCTCAAGAAATTGCCAAAACCATACGTCATGCTGTTTGACTTACACGGCATGGATGAACGTCTGCGTACCCACCGCCAGGGCCTCCCTGCTGCGGATTTTTCCGTTTTCTACCACCTGATCTCAATAGACCGCAACACGGATATCATGCTCAAGGTGGCATTGTCTGAAAACGACATGCATCTGCCAACGATCACCAAACTTTTCCCGAACGCCAACTGGTATGAGCGTGAAACCTGGGAAATGTTCGGTATGACCTTTGACGGCCACCCACATCTGACGCGCATCATGATGCCGCAGACCTGGACAGGCCACCCGCTGCGTAAAGACTACCCGGCGCGTGCCACTGAATTCGACCCGTTTGAGCTGACCAAAGCCAAGCAGGATCTGGAGATGGAAGCGCTGACCTTCAAGCCGGAAGACTGGGGCATGAAGCGTGGTACCGAAAACGAGGACTTCATGTTCCTTAACCTCGGTCCAAACCACCCGTCTGCGCACGGTGCATTCCGTATTATTCTTCAGCTCGATGGTGAAGAGATTGTCGACTGCGTACCGGATATCGGCTACCACCACCGTGGTGCTGAGAAGATGGGCGAGCGTCAGTCCTGGCACAGCTACATTCCGTATACTGACCGTATCGAATATCTCGGCGGCTGCGTAAACGAAATGCCATACGTGCTGGCCGTTGAGAAACTGGCAGGTATCACTACGCCAGATCGCGTTAACGTGATTCGCGTGATGCTCTCAGAACTGTTCCGTATTAACAGCCACCTGCTGTACATCTCCACGTTCATTCAGGACGTTGGCGCGATGACCCCGGTCTTCTTCGCCTTTACTGACCGTCAGAAAATTTACGATTTGGTAGAAGCGATTACCGGTTTCCGTATGCACCCGGCCTGGTTCCGTATCGGCGGTGTGGCACACGATCTGCCGCGCGGATGGGACCGTCTGCTGCGTGAATTCCTCGACTGGATGCCAAAACGTCTGGCTTCTTACGAGAAAGCCGCGCTGCGTAACACCATCCTGAAAGGCCGTTCCCAGGGCGTTGCCGCTTACGGTGCGAAAGAAGCGCTGGAGTGGGGTACAACAGGGGCAGGTCTGCGTGCGACCGGTATTGATTTCGACGTGCGTAAAGCCCGTCCTTACTCTGGTTACGAGAACTTCGACTTTGAAGTCCCGGTTGGCGGCGGCGTTTCCGACTGCTACACCCGTGTGATGCTGAAAGTTGAAGAGCTGCGCCAGAGTCTGCGCATCCTTGAGCAGTGCCTCAACAACATGCCGGAAGGCCCGTTCAAAGCGGATCACCCGCTGACGACGCCGCCACCGAAAGAGCGCACGCTGCAACATATCGAAACCCTTATCACGCACTTCCTGCAAGTGTCCTGGGGCCCGGTCATGCCGGCGCAGGAATCCTTCCAGATGATCGAAGCGACCAAGGGTATCAACAGTTACTACCTGACCAGCGACGGCAGCACCATGAGCTACCGTACCCGTGTGCGTACGCCAAGCTTCGCGCACTTGCAGCAGATCCCGGCCGCTATCCGCGGCAGTCTGGTCTCTGACCTGATTGTGTATCTGGGTAGTATCGATTTTGTTATGTCAGATGTGGACCGCTAATTATGCACGAAAATCAACAACCACAGACCGAGGCTTTTGAGCTGAGTGAAGCAGAACGTGCCGCCATTGAGCACGAGATGCACCACTACGAAGACCCGCGTGCGGCGTCCATTGAAGCGCTGAAAATCGTACAGAAACAGCGTGGTTGGGTGCCGGATGGGGCGATCTATGAGATCGCAAAAGTGCTGGGTATTCCGGCAAGTGACGTAGAAGGTGTGGCAACGTTCTATAGCCAGATCTTCCGCCAGCCGGTTGGCCGCCACGTGATCCGCTACTGTGACAGCGTGGTTTGTCACATTACGGGTTATCAGGGCATTCAGGCTGCTATTGAGAAGAAACTCGATATCAAACCGGGCCAGACCACGTTCGACGGTCGTTTTACCCTGCTGCCAACCTGCTGCCTGGGTAACTGCGACAAGGGGCCGACCATGATGATTGATGAGGACACTCACAGCCATCTGACGCCGGAAGCCATTCCTGACCTTCTGGAGCAGTACAAATGAAAACTGTAATTCGTACTGCTGAGACTCATCCGCTGACCTGGCGTCTGCGCGATGACAAACAGCCGGTATGGCTTGAAGAATACGAAAGCAAAAACGGCTATGCCGGTGCGCGTAAAGCCCTGGGTGGCATGGCACCGGACGACATCGTTAATGTGGTGAAAGACGCTGGCCTGAAAGGGCGCGGCGGTGCGGGCTTCTCCACCGGTCTGAAGTGGAGTCTGATGCCGAAAGACGAGTCCATGAACATCCGTTACCTGCTGTGTAACGCCGATGAAATGGAGCCGGGCACCTATAAAGACCGCCTGCTGATGGAACAGCTGCCGCACCTGCTGGTGGAAGGCATGTTGATCTCCGCGTTCGCGCTGAAAGCGTACCGTGGCTACATCTTCCTGCGCGGTGAGTACATCGAAGCGGCAGAAAACCTGCGTCGCGCGATTGCCGAAGCGACCGAAGCGGGTCTGCTGGGTAAAAACATTCTGGGCACCGGTTTTGACTTCGAACTGTTCGTGCACACCGGTGCAGGGCGTTACATCTGCGGTGAAGAAACCGCGCTGATTAACTCCCTTGAAGGCCGTCGTGCGAACCCGCGTTCCAAGCCACCGTTCCCGGCGAGCTCTGGCGTATGGGGTAAACCGACCTGCGTAAACAACGTCGAAACCCTGTGTAACGTCCCGGCAATCCTCGCCAATGGCGTGGAGTGGTATCAGGGCATCTCTTCAAGTAAGGATGCAGGTACCAAGCTGATGGGCTTCTCTGGCCGCGTGAAGAACCCGGGTGTCTGGGAGCTGCCATTTGGCACGACCGCGCGCGAAATTCTTGAAGACTATGCAGGCGGGATGCGTGACGGGCTGAAATTCAAAGCCTGGCAGCCAGGCGGGGCAGGGACAGATTTCCTGACCGAGGCCCACCTTGATCTGCCAATGGAATTCGAAAGCATTGGTAAAGCAGGCAGCCGTCTGGGTACGGCGCTGGCGATGGCTGTCGACCACGAGATCGGCATGGTGTCGCTGGTACGTAACCTGGAAGAGTTCTTCGCCCGTGAGTCCTGCGGCTGGTGTACACCGTGCCGTGATGGTCTGCCGTGGAGCGTGAAGATCCTGCGTGCTATTGAACGTGGCGAAGGCCAGCCGGGCGATATCGAGACACTTGAGCAACTGTGTCGATTCCTGGGCCCAGGTAAAACCTTCTGTGCCCACGCACCGGGTGCTGTAGAGCCATTGCAGAGCGCGATTAAATATTTCCGCGACGAATTCGAAGCAGGCATCAAGCAGCCGTTCAGCAATACCCATTCAATTAATGGTATTCAGCCGAACCTGCTGAAAGCGCGCTGGTAAAGACAGAATTTTGATTAACGCTCAGAGCTAATCTGAGCCAACTGGAAGCATGCTAATGGCTACGATTCATGTAGACGGCAAAGAATACGAGGTCAACGGGGCGGACAACCTGCTAGAAGCTTGTCTGTCGCTCGGCCTTGATATTCCGTACTTTTGCTGGCATCCGGCGCTGGGCAGCGTCGGTGCTTGCCGCCAGTGTGCGGTGAAGCAATATCAAAACGCGGAAGACACGCGTGGTCGCCTGGTGATGTCCTGTATGACGCCAGCTACCGAAGGCACCTTTATTTCGATTGACGATGAAGAAGCCAAACAGTTCCGCGAAAGCGTTGTGGAATGGTTGATGACCAACCACCCGCACGATTGTCCGGTCTGTGAAGAGGGCGGTAACTGCCACCTTCAGGATATGACCGTTATGACCGGTCACAGCTTCCGTCGCTATCGCTTTACCAAACGTACCCACCGCAATCAGGATCTGGGGCCGTTCATCTCTCACGAAATGAACCGCTGCATCGCCTGCTACCGCTGTGTGCGTTACTACAAAGACTATGCAGACGGTCAGGATCTGGGCGTATATGGCGCACATGACAACGTCTACTTCGGTCGTCCGGAAGACGGTACGCTGGAAAGCGAATTCTCCGGTAACCTGGTAGAAATCTGCCCGACCGGCGTATTCACGGACAAAACCCACTCCGAGCGCTACAACCGTAAATGGGACATGCAGTTTGCACCAAGCATCTGCCAGCAGTGCTCCCTTGGTTGTAACACCAGCCCGGGTGAACGTTACGGCGAACTGCGTCGTATCGAAAACCGCTATAACGGTACCGTTAACCACTACTTCCTGTGCGACCGTGGTCGTTTCGGTTATGGCTATGTGAACCTGAAAGACCGTCCGCGTCAGCCGGTTCAGCGCCGTGGCGATGACCTGATCACCCTGAACGCTGAACAAGCGATGCAGGGCGCGGCAGATATTCTGCGCCAGTCGAAGAAAGTGATCGGTATCGGCTCCCCACGTGCCAGCGTCGAAAGTAACTTCGCGCTGCGTGAACTGGTTGGAGCTGAAAACTTCTACACCGGTATCGCCCAGGGCGAGCAGGAACGTCTGCAACTGGTGCTGAAAGTGCTGCGCGAAGGCGGTATTCATACTCCTGCGCTGCGCGAAATCGAATCCTATGATGCAGTTCTGGTGTTAGGTGAAGACCTGACTCAGACCGGCGCTCGCGCGGCTCTGGCGGTTCGCCAGGCGGTGAAAGGTAAAGCACGCGAAATGGCGGCAGCCCAGAAAGTGGCTGACTGGCAGATTGCGGCAATCCTGAATATCGGCCAGCGCGCCAAGCATCCTCTGTTTGTTACCAGCATTGATGATACCCGTCTGGATGATATCGCAGCGTGGACCTACCGCGCGCCGGTTGAAGACCAGGCCCGTCTCGGCTTTGCCATTGCACACGCGCTGGACAGCAACTCTCCGGCAGTTGAACTGGATCGCGACCTGCAAAACAAGGTTGACGTGATTGTTCAGGCGCTGGCGGGTGCGAAGAAACCGCTGATTATTTCCGGTACTAATGCCGGTAGCGTTGAGATCGTTCAGGCTGCAGCAAACGTTGCCAAAGCCCTGAAAGGCCGCGGTTCAGACGTTGGCGTGACCATGATTGCCCGTGCGGTGAACAGCATTGGCCTGGGTATGATTGGCGGCGGTTCTCTGGACGCAGCGTTAAGCGAACTGGAAACCGGTGCTGCTGACGCGGTTATCGTGCTTGAGAACGACCTGCATCGTCATGCCTCTGCGGCACGCGTTGACGCTGCGCTTGCAAAAGCACCGCTGGTGATGGTGATTGACCATCAGCGCACCGCGATTATGGATAAAGCGCACCTGGTGCTCTCTGCGGCAAGCTTCGCAGAAAGCGACGGTACGGTGATTAACAACGAAGGCCGCGCACAGCGCTTCTTCCAGGTTTATGACCCGGCGTACTACGACAGCAACACCATTATGCTGGAAAGCTGGCGCTGGCTGCACTCCCTGGACAGCACCGTGCAGAGCCGTGAAGTGGACTGGACGCAGCTTGACCACGTTATCGACGCGGTTGTGGAAAAGCTGCCTCAGCTGGCGGGCATCAAAGATGCTGCACCTGACGCAAGCTTCCGTATTCGCGGCCAGAAACTGGCGCGTGAACCACACCGTTACAGCGGTCGTACCGCAATGCGTGCCAACATCAGCGTGCATGAACCTCGTCAGCCGCAGGACAAAGACACGATGTTCGCCTTCTCTATGGAAGGGAACAACCAGCCGTCTGCGCCGCGCTCTCAGGTTCCGTTCGCATGGGCACCGGGCTGGAACTCCCCACAGGCATGGAACAAGTTCCAGGCAGAAGTGGGTGGCTCCCTGCGTCACGGCGATCCGGGTGTGCGTCTGATTGAAGCCTCCGAAAGCGGTCTGGATTTCTTCAGCGCCGTACCGGCAAGCTTCCAGGCTCAGGAAGGTAACTGGCGTATTGCGCCGTACTACCATCTGTTTGGTAGCGACGAAATGTCCCAGCGTTCTCCTGTATTCCAGCAACGTATGCCGCAGCCTTACATCAAGCTCAACCCGGCAGACGCCGCGAAGCTTGGCGTGAATGCGGGCGCGAACATTGCCTTTAGCTACGATGGCCAGACAATCAGCCTGCCGCTGATTATCTCCGAAGGTCTGACAGCAGGGCAGGTGGGTCTGCCAATGGGGATGCCTGGCATCGCTCCGGTACTGGCGGGCGCGCGTCTTGATAACTTGCAGGAGGCAAAAGCATGAGTTGGTTAACGCCGGACCTTATCGACATCCTGCTGAGCATTCTGAAAGCGGTTGTGATTCTGCTGGTGGTGGTCACCTGCGGTGCATTCATGAGCTTTGGTGAACGTCGTCTGCTCGGTCTGTTCCAGAACCGTTACGGACCGAACCGCGTGGGCTGGGGTGGTTCACTCCAGCTGGTCGCGGACATGATCAAGATGTTCTTTAAAGAGGACTGGATCCCGCGCTTCTCGGATCGCGTGATCTTTACTCTGGCACCGATGATCGCCTTTACCTCGCTGCTGCTGGCGTTTGCTATCGTTCCTGTCAGCCCGACCTGGGTTGTGGCTGACCTGAACATCGGCATTCTGTTCTTCCTGATGATGGCAGGTCTCGCGGTTTACGCGGTGCTGTTCGCAGGCTGGTCCAGTAACAACAAATACTCCCTGCTGGGTGCAATGCGTGCTTCTGCGCAGACGCTGAGCTACGAAGTATTTCTGGGTCTTTCCCTGATGGGCGTGGTGGCGCAGGCCGGTTCATTCAACATGACCGACATCGTCAACAACCAGGCCGACATCTGGAACGTTATCCCGCAGTTCTTTGGTTTTGTTACCTTTGCTATCGCGGGCGTGGCAGTGTGTCACCGTCACCCGTTTGACCAGCCAGAAGCCGAACAGGAACTGGCCGACGGTTACCACATTGAATATTCCGGTATGAAATTCGGTCTGTTCTTCGTGGGCGAGTACATCGGTATTGTCACCATTTCCGCGTTGATGGTAACGCTGTTCTTTGGTGGCTGGCATGGCCCGTTCTTACCGCCGTTCATCTGGTTCGCGTTGAAAACCGCGTTCTTCATGATGATGTTCATTTTGATTCGTGCGTCCTTACCGCGTCCTCGTTATGACCAGGTAATGTCCTTCGGCTGGAAAGTGTGCCTGCCGCTGACGCTCGTCAACTTGTTGGTAACGGCAGCTGTCATTCTCTGGCAGCAGCCATAAGGGGCTTTAGACCATGACCTTAAAAGAATTATTGGTAGGCACCGGCACCCAGCTACGCAGTATCTGGATGATCGGCCTGCACGCGTTTGCCAAACGCGAAACCCAGATGTACCCGGAAGAGCCGGTATATCTGCCGCCGCGCTACCGTGGTCGTATTGTGCTGACGCGCGATCCGGACGGTTCCGAGCGCTGCGTTGCCTGTAACCTGTGTGCGGTAGCGTGTCCGGTAGGCTGTATCTCTCTGCAAAAAGCAGAGACGGTAGATGGCCGCTGGTATCCTGAGTTCTTCCGCATCAACTTCTCACGCTGCATCTTCTGTGGTCTGTGTGAAGAAGCGTGCCCAACCACGGCGATTCAGCTGACTCCAGACTTCGAACTGGGTGAGTACAAGCGTCAGGATCTGGTGTACGAGAAAGAGGATCTGCTGATTTCCGGTCCGGGCAAATACCCGGAATATAACTTCTACCGGATGGCGGGTATGGCAATCGACGGCAAAGATAAGGGCGAAGCAGAGAACGAAGCTAAGCCTATCGACGTCAAGAGCCTGTTACCGTAAGGAGAGGGCAATGGAATTCGCTTTTTATATCTGTGGCCTTATCGCCATCCTGGCTACGCTGCGAGTGATTACGCACACCAACCCGGTGCATGCGCTGCTCTATTTAATCATTTCGCTGCTGGCTATTTCCGGGGTGTTCTTTGCGCTGGGCGCGCATTTTGCTGGTGCGCTGGAAATCATCGTCTACGCCGGGGCCATCATGGTGCTGTTCGTCTTCGTGGTGATGATGCTGAACCTGGGCGGCTCAGAAATTGAGCAGGAACGTCAGTGGTTAAAACCGCAGGTGTGGATTGGCCCGGCAATTCTGTCGGCCATCATGCTGGCGGTGATCGTTTACGCCATTCTGGGCGTGAACGACCAGGGCATCGACGGCACGCCAATCAGCGCGAAAGCCGTGGGTATTTCCCTGTTTGGTCCGTACGTTCTGGCGGTTGAACTGGCCTCGATGCTGCTGCTGGCAGGCCTGGTTGTTGCTTTCCACGTTGGCCGCGAAGAGCGTGTTGGCGAGGTGCTGAGCAACCGCACTGACGACCGCGCGAAAAGAAAAACGGAGGAACGCGCATGATCCCCTTAACACATGGACTGATCCTCGCGGCGATTTTATTCGTTCTGGGTCTGACCGGTCTGGTTATCCGCCGCAATCTGCTGTTTATGCTGATCGGCCTGGAAATCATGATTAACGCTTCCGCGCTGGCCTTTGTGGTTGCCGGTAGCTACTGGGGCCAGACCGATGGTCAGGTGATGTACATTCTCGCCATCAGCCTCGCGGCTGCCGAAGCGAGTATTGGCCTGGCGCTGTTGTTGCAGCTCCATCGTCGCCGCCAGAACCTGAACATCGATTCAGTAAGTGAGTTGCGTGGATGAACATGCTTGCCTTAACCATTATTTTTCCGCTGATTGGCTTCGTGCTGCTGGCATTTTCTCGTGGCCGCTGGTCTGAGAATCTGTCGGCTACCGTGGGCATTGGCTCCATCGGTCTGGCGGCGCTGGTAACAGCGTACGCGGGTATCGATTTCTTCAACAACGGACGTCAGCCTTTTAGCGTGCCGCTGTGGACCTGGATGTCGGTCGGTGATTTCAACATCGGTTTCAACCTGGTGCTGGATGGTCTGTCTCTGACCATGCTCTCCGTGGTGACCGGCGTGGGCTTCCTGATCCACATGTTCGCCTCCTGGTATATGCGCGGTGAAGAGGGTTACTCCCGCTTCTTCGCCTACACCAACCTGTTTATCGCAAGCATGGTGGTTCTGGTGCTGGCCGATAACCTGCTGCTGATGTATCTGGGCTGGGAAGGCGTGGGTCTGTGTTCTTACCTGTTGATCGGTTTCTACTACACCGATCCGAAGAATGGCGCAGCGGCCATGAAAGCGTTCGTCGTGACCCGTGTGGGTGACGTGTTCCTCGCTTTCGCGCTGTTCATTCTCTACAACGAACTGGGCACGCTGAACTTCCGCGAAATGGTGGAACTGGCGCCGGCTCACTTCGAAGCAGGCAACAACATGCTGATGTGGGCAACGCTGATGCTGCTGGGTGGTGCTGTGGGTAAATCCGCACAGCTGCCGTTGCAGACATGGCTGGCAGATGCGATGGCGGGTCCAACCCCTGTCTCCGCGCTGATCCACGCAGCGACCATGGTTACCGCGGGTGTTTACCTGATTGCGCGTACCCACGGTCTGTTCCTGATGACTCCGGAAATTCTGCATCTGGTGGGTATTGTGGGTGCGGTCACGCTGGTGCTGGCAGGCTTTGCCGCGCTGGTTCAGACCGACATCAAACGTGTTCTTGCGTACTCCACTATGAGCCAGATTGGTTACATGTTCCTGGCACTGGGTGTTCAGGCATGGGACGCGGCAATTTTCCACCTGATGACGCACGCCTTCTTTAAAGCGCTGCTGTTCCTCTCATCCGGTTCCGTGATCCTGGCCTGCCACCACGAGCAGAACATCTTCAAAATGGGCGGACTGCGTAAGTCCATCCCGCTGGTGTATGTCTGCTTCCTGGTGGGCGGCGCGGCGCTGGCGGCACTGCCGCTGATTACCGCGGGCTTCTTCAGTAAGGACGAAATCCTTGCGGGTGCCATGGCGAATGGTCATATCAATCTGATGGTTGCAGGTCTGGTCGGTGCGTTCATGACCTCTCTGTATACCTTCCGTATGATTTTCATCGTATTCCACGGTAAAGAACAAATTCATGCTCACGCAGGGAAGGGGATTACCCACCACCTGCCGCTGATTGTGCTGCTGGTACTTTCCACCTTCGTTGGCGCGATGATTGTGCCACCGTTGCAGGGCGTACTGCCGGCGACAACCGAGCTTGAGCACGGTCGCGTTCTGACGCTTGAAATCACCTCTGGTGTGGTCGCTATCGCGGGCATCCTGATTGCGGCATGGCTGTGGTTGGGTAAACGGACGCTGGTAACCTCTGTTGCCAACAGTGCGCCAGGCCGTCTGCTGGGCACCTGGTGGTACAACGCGTGGGGCTTCGACTGGCTGTACGACATGATTTTCGTCAAGCCGTTCCTGGGTGTTGCGTGGCTGGTGAAGCGCGATCCACTGAACAGCATGATGAATATCCCGGCGATCCTGTCCCGCTTTGCAGGTAAAGGCCTGCTGTACAGCGAGAACGGTTACCTGCGCTGGTATGTGGCGTCCATGAGCATCGGTGCGGTTGTCGTGCTGGCGCTGCTGATGGTGTTGCGTTGATCGTTAAGTGAATTTTATTCGAATTCGTTGAAAATCAGGCCCCTGCTGGGGGCCTTAAAAAGGAATGTAAATCGCCATGTTACTACCCTGGCTAATATTAATTCCCTTCATCGGCGGCTTCCTGTGCTGGCAGACTGAACGCTTTGGCGTGAAGATGCCGCGCTGGATCGCGCTGATCACCATGGGATTAACGCTCGCGCTTGGTCTGCAACTCTGGTTGCAGGGTGGTTACTCTCTGACCCAGTCTGCGGGTATTCCGCAGTGGCAGTCTGAGTTTATCCTGCCGTGGATCCCACGTTTCGGCATTACGATTCACCTGGCGATCGACGGTCTGTCGCTGCTGATGGTCGTGCTGACCGGTCTGCTCGGTGTTCTGGCGGTACTTTGTTCCTGGCGAGAAATCGAAAAATACCAGGGCTTCTTCCACCTGAACCTGATGTGGATCCTGGGCGGCGTCATCGGCGTGTTCCTTGCCATCGACATGTTCCTGTTCTTCTTCTTCTGGGAGATGATGCTGGTGCCGATGTACTTCCTGATCGCGCTGTGGGGCCATAAGGCATCCGACGGTAAAACGCGTATCACGGCGGCAACCAAGTTCTTCATCTATACCCAGGCGAGTGGTCTGGTAATGCTGATTGCGATCCTGGCGCTGGTGTTTGTTCACCACAACGCGACCGGTATCTGGACCTTCAACTATCAGGATCTGCTGAAGACACCAATGTCTCACGGTGTTGAATATCTGCTGATGCTGGGCTTCTTCATCGCCTTCGCGGTGAAAATGCCGGTGGTTCCGCTGCACGGCTGGCTGCCAGATGCGCACTCTCAGGCACCAACGGCGGGTTCCGTTGACCTGGCGGGTATCTTGCTGAAAACCGCAGCCTATGGCCTGCTGCGTTTCGCTCTGCCGCTGTTCCCGAACGCCTCCGCTGAGTTCGCACCGATTGCCATGTGGCTGGGTGTGATTGGTATCTTCTACGGTGCCTGGATGGCGTTTACGCAGTACGACATCAAGCGTCTGATTGCTTACACCTCCGTTTCCCACATGGGCTTCGTGCTGATTGCTATCTATACCGGCAGCCAGCTGGCGTACCAGGGCGCGGTTATCCAGATGATTGCGCACGGTCTGTCCGCAGCCGGCCTCTTCATCCTGTGTGGCCAGCTGTACGAACGTCTGCACACTCGTGACATGCGTATGATGGGCGGCCTGTGGGGCAAAATGAAATGGCTGCCAGCGCTGTCCATGTTCTTCGCTGTTGCCACCCTGGGGATGCCAGGCACCGGTAACTTCGTCGGCGAATTTATGATTCTGTTCGGCAGCTTCAAAGTGGTTCCGATGATTACCGTTGTCTCCACCTTCGGTCTGGTGTTTGCTTCTGTGTACTCACTGGCGATGCTGCACCGCGCTTACTTCGGTAAAGCGAAGAGTGAGATTGCTGCACAAGAACTGCCTGGGATGTCGCTGCGTGAGTTGTTCATCATCCTGCTGCTGGTCGTACTGCTGGTGCTGCTGGGCTTCTATCCACAGCCGATTCTGGATACCTCGCATTCCGCGATGGGTAACATCCAGCAGTGGTTTGTTAATTCTGCTTCTACTACAAGGCCGTAATTCGCCATGACAATAACTCCACAACAACTGATCGCGCTGCTACCGCTGCTGATCGTCGGATTGACGGTGGTGGTTGTGATGCTCTCCATTGCGTGGCGACGCAATCACTTCCTGAATGCGACCCTGTCCGTTCTGGGTCTGAACGCTGCGTTGGTTTCCCTCTGGTTTGTTGGCCAGGCGGGCGCGATGGATGTCACCCCGCTGATGCGTGTTGACGGCTATGCCATGCTATACACAGGGCTGGTTCTGCTGGCGAGTCTGGCAACCTGCACCTTTGCGTACCCGTGGCTTGAAGGCTACAACGACAACAAAGAAGAGTTTTACCTGCTGGTACTGATTGCCGCACTGGGCGGCATTCTGCTGGCGAATGCGAACCACCTGGCTGCGCTGTTCCTCGGTATTGAGCTTATCTCTCTGCCGCTGTTCGGCCTGATTGGTTACGCCTTCCGTCAGAAGCGTTCACTGGAAGCGAGTATCAAGTACACCATCCTGTCAGCGGCGGCATCATCGTTCCTGCTGTTTGGTATTGCGCTGCTGTACGCACAGTCCGGTAACCTCTCCTTCGTGGCGCTCGGCAAGAGCCTCGGCGACGGGATGCTGCACGAACCACTGCTGCTGGCAGGCCTGGGTATGATGATTGTTGGCCTTGGCTTTAAACTGTCTCTGGTTCCGTTCCACCTGTGGACGCCAGACGTATACCAGGGTGCTCCGGCACCGGTATCTACCTTCCTGGCGACGGCGAGCAAAATCGCTATCTTCGGTGTGGTGATGCGTCTGTTCCTGTACGCACCAGTGGGTGATAGTGAAGCGGTTCGCGTGGTGCTGGGCATTATCGCGTTTGTTTCCATCATCTTCGGTAACCTGATGGCGCTGAGCCAGACCAATATCAAACGTCTGCTGGGCTACTCGTCTATCTCCCATCTGGGTTACCTGCTGGTGGCACTGATCGCGCTGCAAAGCGGTGAGATGTCGATGGAAGCCGTTGGTGTGTATCTGGCAGGTTATCTGTTCAGCAGCCTCGGCGCGTTCGGCGTGGTGAGTTTGATGTCCAGCCCGTACCGTGGCCCGGATGCAGATTCACTGTTCTCTTACCGTGGTCTGTTCTGGCACCGTCCGATTCTGTCTGCGGTAATGACCGTGATGATGCTGTCCCTGGCCGGTATTCCGATGACGCTGGGCTTTATCGGTAAGTTCTACGTACTGGCAGTCGGTGTGCAGGCGGGCCTGTGGTGGCTGACCGCCGGTGTGGTGATTGGCTCCGCGATTGGTCTGTACTACTACCTGCGGGTGGCTGTGAGCCTGTACCTGAGTGCCCCTCAGCAACTCAACCGCGATGCGCCAACCAACTGGCAGTACAGCGCTGGTGGTATTGTGGTGCTGATCTCTGCGCTGCTGGTACTGATCTTCGGTATCTATCCGCAGCCGCTGATCACCATCGTGCAACACGCGATGCCGCTGATGTAAGGTGAAAGCAAAAAGGCAACGAAAGTTGCCTTTTTTAATGTTTGCGCCCTCTCCCTGTAGGTCGAGGAATCCCCACAAAAATACGAGCACGGACGGCTCCCTCTCCTTTTTGGGAGAGGGCTGGGGTGAGGGGGAACATACGGCTCAGGTGGTCATTCCGTTCACTTTACGTTCCTTGCTACTCTGTCACCACAATACCGGTGAACGTGCCAGGGTAGCTCACCGCCGCTACCCTGGCGACCCGGGCTCCCGGCAAGAAAATCGTCGCTTCGCGATGCCCTCAGCGTTTGCTCCAGGCTAACCGGGGACGGGCGGATGAAACGTCCCTGTAAAGTCGCCCTCGCCGCGCATCCATGCGCGTCGCCCCGGCCTTCCGTAAACGCTTCGGCGATTTTCAGCCGGACCATGGCACCGCTGTAAGTCCCTTAATTCAATGGCGTAATATCATCGCTGAATTAAAGACAAAAATTACTGGGGAACCCTCAGCCCTGTAGGAGAGGGACGGGGTGAGGGCATCAGCCCGCACAGAGTGCCCAGCGGCGCTGCGCTTGCAGGGCCTACGGGTTTTGTAGGTCGGGTAAGCGAAGCGCCACCCGGCTATACCAGCTGCTTCCGGCTAATCAACGGCCCGTCAATCTTCTTCACCGAACGCTCCAGCACTTCTTCGATAACCGACGACAGCTCGTTCAATTCAAACTTCGCCACATATCCGTCGGCCTTCACCTTGCGGATATGATCTTCGTTGGCATTCCCTGAAAGGGACGAGTGGATCACTACCGGAATATCTTTCAGTACCGGGTCGGATTTGATTTTGCGCGTCAGCGTAAAACCGTCCATCTCTGGCATTTCGAGGTCGGTCAGCACCAGGGCGATTTTATCGGTGATTGGCACACCTTCGGCCTGCGCCTGGGCAGCGAGAACGCCAATTTTTTCCCATGCGTCTTTGCCGGTGATATGCAACTGCGCCGGGATCTCCATGGCCTGCAAGCCTTTCTCCAGCATGGAACGCGCAACTTTGGAATCTTCCGCCACGATAGCCACCGCGCCAGGCTTGATGTTGAATTTCGTTGTTTGCAGATTGGTGGCGTGTAGATCGTGGTTTGCCGGTGTGATGTCATACAGGATCTGCTCAACGTCCAGCACCATCGCCAGATCGTTGGTATCGGTCTTCTCATCAAGACAGGCAATGCTGGTGATGTACCGCCCGCTGACGGCGGTTTCCGCCGCGTGCACCTGCTTCCAGTCCAGACGCATAATGTTCTCGACTGATTCCACGGCAAAAGCCTGTACGCTGCGGGCATATTCCGTGATCAGCAGGATATTCAGCCCGGTTGTAGGCTTACAACCCGCGACGGCAGCCAGGTCGATCACCGGGATCACCTGGTCACGAATGTTCACCATCCCCATCAGCGGTGATTTCATTCCCGCGGGTTTGGTGAATTCCGGCATTGGCACAATTTCGCGCAGCTTAAAGACGTTAATGCCAAACAGCTCGGATTTGTTTGCATTCAGAGAGGTGCCAAGACGGAACAGCAACAGCTCAAAACGGTTCGACAGGGTCAGATTCGCCCTGTCATCAATATCTTTCTGGAAATTATCCATTCTACCCTCAAGTGAAATGCTGACCTTTTAATCGTTATCGGCATCCTGAGGGAAAAATGAAGGACTAAACGCTGACCTGAGTGAAATCTTCCGCCAGCTCGCAGTTTTCAAACACTTCCCGGCACTCCGCCAGCAGATTTTCACAGCCTCGGGCGTCGTAACGAGAGCTGACATGCGTCACGATCAGTTTCCTGACACCTGCTTCCAGCGCAAGCCGGGCGGCCTGGCGGGTAGAGCTATGGCCACGGCTGTTGGCTTTCTCTTCCATTGCCGTTTCGAGCGTGGCTTCATGCACCATCACATCAACACCCTGAGCAAGCTCATGTGCGTCAGGGCATGGCGCGGTATCGCCAAAAATCGCCAGCGTCTTGCCGGGCAATGGGGCCGAGAGATATTGCAGACCGTTAATCATGCGCCCGTCTTCAAGCTCGACAGTGTCGCCCAGTTTCAGCCGCTGGAACAGTGGCCCCGGGCGCACGCCATCGGCAATCAGCGCCGCGGCGTTGAGCGTACCCGGCTTATCATGCTCTTCAATGCGATAACCGTAGCACTCAACCGGGTGATTTAGCGGCCTGGCAATGACCCGATAAGCACCGTCATCGAAGACCAGCCCGTCGGCAATCTCAACTACCTCCAGCGGGTAGTCGGTCCACGAACCGCTCAGACGCAGGGTCGTTTCAACAAATTCCGCGATCCCCGCAGGGCCATAAATGGTCAGGGGATTGGCATTCCCGGCCATCGAGCGGCTGCAAAGCAGGCCGGGCAGACCAAACAGATGATCACCGTGCAGATGGGTAATGAAGATTTTATCGAGCTTACCGGGATGATAAGTCGTGTGTAATAGCTGATGCTGCGTGCCTTCGCCACAGTCAAACAACCACAGCCCGCCACGGGTGGGATGCTGCAAATCCAGCAGCATGGCCGTTACATTTCGTGAGCGGGTTGGCACGCCGGCGGAAGTACCCAGAAAAATCAGTTCCATAACACAGTCAGACCCTTTGCTGAATGGGAAGGGGTTTAGTATAACGTGATGAACCCTAAGAAGGAGCCTGACATGATCCAGTGGCAAGATTTACACCATAGCGAGCTGACCACCTTTTCCCTGTACGCACTTCTGAAACTGCGTTGTGAAGTGTTCATTGTTGAACAAACCTGCCCGTATCAGGACATCGATGGTGATGACCTGATAGGGGAAAACCATCACATTCTGGGCTGGAAAGATAACGAGCTGGTCGCGTATGCGAGGATTCTGAAAAGCGAAGACGAATTTGAGCCGGTGGTGATTGGCCGCGTTATCATCAGCGGCAGCGCGCGTGGTGAAAAGCTAGGTTATCGCTTAATGGAACAAACGCTGGCTGCCTGCGAAAAACAGTGGCCAGACAAGGCGTTATACCTGGGTGCACAGGCGCATCTTCAGTCATTCTATGCGCACTTCGGGTTCGCTCCGGTGACGGATGTGTATGATGAAGACGGCATTGCGCATATCGGCATGGCGCGAGAAGCGAAACAGGCGTAATGGGGTGTCGTTGTCTATAGTTAGCGGACTGGCGTACTAACATGGAGAAAAATATGTCTTTTCATTCCTGGGAGACCCGTATCGACGACGACCTGGCTTTACTGAGCGAAACGCTGGAAGAGGTGTTACGTTCTTCAGGTGACCCCGCCGATCAGAAGTATATCGAGCTAAAAGAGCGTGCCGAGCATGCATTGCGTGACGTGCAGTCCCGCGTCAGTCAGGCTTCAGATACCTACTACTACCGCGCCAAACGCGCTGTGTATCGTACTGATGACTATGTGCATGAAAAACCCTGGCACGGCATCGGGGTTGGTGCTGCGGCGGGGCTGGTATTAGGGCTGCTGCTGGCGCGTCGTTAAGAGGTTGATGCAGACGGTAAACCACTCCCTATACGTGGGTACTGCTATTTATTATCAGTACCCCGTATAATGTGAGGTTTTAACAGGGAGAGGTTCGCGTGCAATCGATTTTCATCGCGCTGGAACGTCTGCGTGACCAGCTTGCGCAAGCACTACCGGCTACGCCCGGTTTACGTCATTTCGATGTCTCTTTCCCGCTAAATGATGCTTTTGATCCCCTGGCCTGGCTTGGCTCCCAGGCATCTTATCCCCAGTTCTACTGGCAACAGCGTAACGGCGATGAAGAGCTGGCCGCGCTGGGTGCCGTCGCACACTTTTCTTCTCTGGCTCTGGCATCACAGTTTTTAAACGCCTGTGACGCGCCGGATACCACCCGGATCTGTGGGCTTAATGCCTTTAACCCGGAGCAGGGCAGTCTGTTTTTGCCGCGCCTGCTGTGGTTACGTAATGCGGGAATAGCCACATTACGCCTGCACCTGTGGAGTGCCACTTCCCTTCAGGATGATGCGCGTCAGGCGCTGGATTGTTTACAGCAGTTGGGTGAATCCCAGCCGATTCCCGCTCTGTCGCTTCAGGCTCTCAGAGAGACGCATCAGCCCGACAAACCGGAATGGCTGCGCCTTGTCCGCCTTGCAACGCAGACCATTGCGCACGGTGATTTTGAAAAGGTGGTGCTCGCCAGGGCGACAGACGTGCAGTTTAACCAGCCCGTTAACGCCATCGCGCTGATGGCCGCCAGCCGGGCGCTGAATTTACATTGCTACCATTTCTGCATGGTGTTTGACGCCAGCAACGCGTTTCTGGGTTCCACGCCTGAACGCTTGTGGCGACGCCGGGGCGCACTGTTACGCACTGAGGCGCTGGCCGGGACGGTTGCCAGCCATGCTGAAGATAAACAGGCGCAGCGGCTGGGCGAATGGCTGATGAATGACGACAAAAACCAGCGCGAAAATATGCTGGTGGTAGAGGATATCTGCCAGCGTCTGCAACATCACACCCGGACGCTGGACGTTCTGCCCGCGCAGATTGTGCGTCTGCGCAAGGTGCAGCATTTGCGTCGATGTATCTGGACTGCGCTAAAACATACCGATGACGAACAATGCCTGCACGTATTGCAACCGACCGCCGCCGTGGCGGGGTTACCGCGTCAGGCGGCACGCGATTTTATCGAAAATAACGAACCGTTCGACAGAGAGTGGTATGCCGGCTCTGCCGGGTATTTATCACCCGGAAAAAGCGAGTTTTGTGTGGCGCTCCGCTCCGCACGGCTGCACAACGACGCGCTGAGGCTATATGCCGGGGCCGGAATTGTTAGCGGCTCTGACCCGGAGCAAGAGTGGCTGGAGATAGAAAATAAAGCCGCAGGGTTGCGCACTCTGCTCCTTAGGGATTAATACTGAGTCGCGCATTCCCGATTCATATCAAAATTCCATCTTTTTCTATTATTTATACTGTGTCGCAATATTGATACCGGACAATCTCATGTCAGTAAGTTCTTTTAACCGACGCTGGGCGACGGTGATCCTTGAAGCCCTGACCCGCCATGGTGTCAGGCACGTGTGTATTGCACCCGGTTCCCGCTCTACGCCGCTGACCCTTGCGGCAGCTGAAAACCGGACGTTTATTCATCACACCCATTTTGATGAGCGCGGTTTAGGCCACCTGGCGCTGGGGCTGGCAAAAGTCAGTAAAGAGCCCGTGGCGGTGATTGTTACATCCGGTACGGCGGTGGCTAACCTCTACCCGGCAATTATTGAAGCCGGGTTAACCGGTGAAAAATTGATCCTGCTAACCGCCGATCGCCCGCCAGAGCTTATTGACTGCGGCGCAAATCAGGCCATTCGTCAGCCGGGTATTTTTGCGTCTCATCCTTCGCAGAGTATTTCGTTGCCGCGCCCAACCCAGGACATCCCGGCAAGCTGGCTGGTATCGACGCTCGATCACGCGATGGGCACGCTGCGCGGTGGGGCATTGCATATCAACTGTCCGTTTGCCGAGCCGCTGTATGGCGAGCTGGATGACACTGGGCTTGAATGGCAGCAGACACTTGGCGACTGGTGGAACAGTGAAAAAACCTGGCTGCGCGAACAGACTCATCTGGAAAGCGCGAAGCAGCGTGACTGGTTCTTCTGGCGGCAAAAGCGCGGTGTGGTCATTGCCGGGCGCATGAGCGCGGCAGAAGGCAGGCAGGTGGCTGAATGGGCACAAACCCTCGGCTGGCCGCTGATTGGCGATGTCCTTTCACAAACCGGGCAGCCGCTGCCGTGCGCCGATCTCTGGCTGGGTAACGCAAAAGCGGTTACCGAGTTGGCGCAAGCGCAAATTGTCGTCCAGATTGGCTCCAGCCTCACGGGAAAACGCGTCTTGCAGTGGCAGGCCGCCTGTGAGCCGGAAGAGTACTGGCTGGTGGATCCGCTGGAAGGGCGGCTTGACCCGGCGCACCATCGTGGCCGTCGTCTGGTCAGCAGTATTGATACCTGGCTGGAACTTCACCCCGCAGAAAAACGTAAACCCTGGGCGGTGGAAATCCCCGAGCTTTCGCGCCAGGCGTGGGAGTTAACCAAATCACAGTGCGAAGGCTTTGGCGAAGCCGGGCTTGCGCATCGCATTCGTCAGTATCTGCCAGAGCAGGGGCAGCTGTTTGTCGGCAATAGCCTGGTGGTGCGTCTGATTGATGCATTCTCTAAGCTGCCTGCCGGATACCCGGTTTACAGCAACCGTGGCGCGAGCGGGATTGATGGGCTTATCTCTACGGCGGCGGGCGTGCAGCGCGCCAGTGCGAAATCGACTCTGGCGGTGGTGGGTGATCTCTCTGCACTTTACGATCTCAACGCGTTGGCGTTATTGCGCCAGGCTTCGGCTCCGTTTGTGCTGATTGTGGTGAACAACAATGGCGGGCAGATTTTCTCGTTACTGCCCACGCCGCAGAGTGAGCGCGAACAGTTCTATCTGATGCCGCAGAATGTGCAGTTTGAACACGCGGCGGCGATGTTCAGCCTGAAATATCACCGCCCTGAAAGCTGGTCAGAGCTGGAAACCGCGCTGAGTAGCGCATGGCGTCAGCCGGGTGCAACGTTGATTGAGCTGGTGGTAAATGATTCCGCCGGGGCACAGCAGCTGCAAAGTCTGTTGGCACAGGTAAGCCACCTGTGATCCTTGCGGGTGCGCAGCAGGCCGGAAAGCCAGGAACTCCCTGGCTGGTCTTTTTACATGGATTTTCAGGCGATTGCCGCGAGTGGCAGGCCGTCGGGGAATCGCTGTGTGACTCTCCCCGACTGTATCTTGATCTGCCCGGGCACGGGGGATCTGCGCATATCACTGTCTCTGGTTTTGAAGCGGTTAACGCGTTACTGGAAAATACCCTTCTTAGTTACAACATACTTAACTATTGGCTGGTGGGGTACTCTCTCGGCGGCCGCATTGCGATGTGCCATGCGGCTCAGCAACCTGCGGGGCTGTGTGGTTTGATTGTCGAAGGTGGGCATCCGGGGTTGCAAAATGCCGAAGAACGCAATGCCCGACGTCAGTCCGACGGGCGCTGGGCAACGCGTTTTCGCCAGCAGCCACTTGAGTCTGTTTTTGCCGACTGGTATCAACAGCCTGTCTTTGCATCCCTCACTGACGCACAACGTCATGACCTGATTATGCTGCGCCGCCAGAACCGCGGTGCACAGCTGGCGGATATGCTTGAGGCAACCTCGCTTGCCGTCCAGCCCGATTTGCGTGTGGCACTTCGCGCACGCGATTTCCCTTTTCACTATTTATATGGTGAACGTGATGAAAAGTTTGCCGCCATCGCGCGTGAACTGGATGCCGTTTGCCATGTGATCCCTAATGCCGGACACAACGCCCACCGGGAAAACCCGGCCGCGGTTGCCGCGAGTCTGGCTCAGATACTGCGTCTTCGAATAAAGGACTCTCTATGATCTATCCTGATGAACAAATGCTCTACGCACCGGTTGAATGGCAAGACTGCTCCGAAGGCTACACCGACATTCGTTACCACAAATCCGCTGACGGCATTGCCAAAATCACGATTAATCGCCCGCAGGTACGTAACGCCTTCCGTCCGCTGACCGTCAAAGAGATGATTCAGGCGCTGGCCGATGCGCGCTATGACGACAATATCGGGGTAATCGTTCTGACCGGCGAAGGTGACAAAGCATTCTGCGCCGGTGGCGATCAGAAAGTGCGTGGCGACTACGGCGGATATCAGGATGATGCGGGTACGCATCACCTGAACGTGCTCGATTTCCAGCGTCAGATCCGCACCTGCCCGAAACCGGTTGTTGCGATGGTGGCGGGTTACTCCATCGGTGGCGGCCACGTGCTGCACATGATGTGCGACCTGACTATTGCCGCTGAAAACGCCATCTTCGGCCAGACTGGCCCGAAAGTCGGCTCTTTCGACGGTGGCTGGGGCGCCTCCTATATGGCGCGTATCGTTGGGCAGAAAAAAGCCCGTGAGATCTGGTTCCTGTGCCGTCAGTACAATGCCCAGGAAGCTCTCGATATGGGGCTGGTTAACACCGTTGTACCGAACGCTGACCTCGAAAAAGAGACTGTGCGCTGGTGCCGCGAGATGCTGCAAAACAGCCCAATGGCACTGCGTTGCCTGAAAGCCGCTCTGAACGCCGACTGCGACGGCCAGGCCGGTTTACAGGAGCTGGCGGGTAACGCCACCATGCTGTTCTACATGACCGAAGAAGGTCAGGAAGGACGCAACGCGTTTAACGAAAAACGCCAGCCAGACTTCAGCAAATACAAACGGAATCCATAATGCGTCGCGCGCAGGTTTATCGCTGGCAGATACCCATGGACGCGGGCGTGGTGCTGCGTGAACGGCGGTTAAAAACCCGTGACGGATTTTTCGTTTACTTACAGCAGGGCGACAATCACGGGTGGGGTGAAGTGTCACCGCTTCCGGGCTTTAGCCTGGAATCGCTGGATGACGCTCAGGCGGCGTTGCTGGCCTGGGCGAACGAATGGCGTGCGGGAGTTGATCCCGCGTTACCTGACGTGCCTTCTGCGGCGTTCGGGATAAGCTGCGCGCTGGCAGAGCTTGACGGCAGTCTGCCTGCCGATGCGGACTACCGCACAGCCCCCCTGTGTACCGGCGATCCTGATGAACTGTTTGCGCTACTCTCGGCCATGCCCGGCGAGAAAGTGGCGAAAATTAAAGTCGGATTATATGAAGCGGTGCGCGACGGAATGGTGGCTAACCTGCTGCTGGAAGCCATCCCCGATTTGCGTCTGCGTCTGGATGCCAATCGCGCCTGGACGCCGCTTAAGGCGCAGCAGTTTGCAAAGTACGTCAATCCTGCGTATCGCGACCGTATCGCCTTTCTGGAAGAACCGTGTAAAACCCGTGACGATTCGCGAGCCTTTGCCATGGATACGGGGATCGCGATTGCCTGGGATGAAAGCCTGCGTGAGCCAGATTTTGTGTTTGCGGCGGAACCGGGCGTCAGCGCGGTGGTGATTAAGCCCATGCTGACCGGCAGCCTGGAAAAAGTACGCGAGCAGGTTTCTGCGGCACATGCCCTGGGAATGACGGCGGTGATCAGCTCGTCCATTGAATCCAGTCTTGGCCTGACGCAACTGGCGCGCATTGCCGCATGGTTAACGCCACACACCGTTCCCGGGCTGGATACGCTAAACCTGATGCAGGCGCAGCTTATCCGCCAGTGGCCTGGCAGCACGCTGCCGTGCCTGGGTGTTGAGGCGCTGGAGCCGCTGCGATGAGTTTTAGTGACTGGCCGTGGCGGCACTGGCGTGCACAATTTGCCGATAAACCGGCGCTGCGCTTAGACGACAGCGTCCTCAGTTGGGCGATGTTGTGCGCGCGTATCGATAGCCTTGCAGCCGGCTTTCATCAGCAAGGGGTAAAAGAGGGCGATGGCGTCATGCTGCTCGCCCATAACCATCCGCAGACGTTACTGGCATGGCTGGCGCTGCTGCAATGCGGTGCCCGTATTCTGCCTGTTAATCCACAGTTGCCGCGCCCACTGCTGGATGTGTTGATCCCACAGATGACGCTTCGCTTTGCGTTGGTGCTGGACGCAACCTATGACGGACTTCCGCCACTACAGATGGAGGATAGGTCTGGCGACGATGCGGTGATGTGGCAGCCTGAGCGTCTGGCTTCCATGACGCTGACGTCTGGTTCCACCGGATTACCCAAAGCGGCGGTGCATACCTGTGCTGCCCATCTTGCCAGCGCACGTGGCGTGTTGTCGTTAATGCCGTATGGCGATGAGGACGACTGGCTGCTGTCGTTGCCGCTTTTTCATGTTTCCGGCCAGGGGATCTTGTGGCGCTGGTTGCTCTCAGGGGCGCGCTTAACCGTGCGGGAAAAACAGCCGCTGGAGCAGGCATTACAGGGGTGCACTCATGCTTCACTGGTGCCCACACAGCTCTGGCGTCTACTCAATGTCCCGCATCATATTGCGCTGAAAGCAGTTTTACTCGGCGGGGCGGCAATCCCTGTTGAGCTGACGCATAAAGCGCGGGAGCAGGGGATCCGCACGTTCTGCGGCTACGGCCTGACCGAATTTGCCTCTACCGTTTGTGCTAAAGAGGCCGACGGTGAGCCGGATGTCGGTGTCGCCCTGCCGGGCAGGGACGTGCAGGTGGTGGAAGGTGAAGTCTGGGTCAGGGCGCAGAGTATGGCCGCAGGCTACTGGCGAGACGGCGCGCTGATCCCGCTCACCAACGGTCAGGGCTGGTTTGCCACCCGCGATCGTGGGGAGTTGCATAACGGCAGGCTGTCCATCCTTGGGCGTATGGATAATCTCTTTTTCAGCGGTGGTGAAGGGGTTCAGCCGGAATCACTGGAGCGTGTTATCGCCACCCATCCGCAGATAAGCCAGGTGTTTGTCGTCCCGCTGGATGACGCCGAATTTGGCCAGCGTCCGGTGGCGGTAGTGGAATGCGAGCCGGGCACGGATATTACGCTTTTCCCTGACTGGATAAGAGATAAGCTGGCGCGTTTCCAGCAGCCCGTGCGCTGGCTGGCGTTGCCTGCAGAGCTAAAAAATGGCGGCATTAAGGTTTCGCGCCGCGCATTGCAGCAGTGGGTCAATGCAACCTTAAAGGGATAGCCACACCTGCCAGAGTATCAAATAGTTACAATCTTCTTGTCTGGCGCACGCAGAGTGCTTGATCCCAGAGAGACTCGGGTTAAAATCTCGCGGTTTTGGGACATCTCTAATTAAACGGTGTGGGATCACGACAATGAAAAAAGTGGCATTACTGGGCCTCAGCGGCCTTATTTTTGTTTCTGCGGCGGCTAACGCCATCAGCTTTAACGGCTCGGCGGGTCAGGATTACACCCACCTGGGCTTTGGCCTGGGCACGGAAAGCTCCGGCCTGGCAATGACCGGCGGCTGGACGCATAACGACGACGATGGCGATGCGGCAAGCCTCGGCCTGGGTCTGAACATTCCTCTGGGACCATTCCTGGCGACCGTAGGCGGCAAAGGCGTTTACACCAATCCAAATGACGGTGATGAAGGCTACGCGGCGGCTGTGGGTGGCGGTTTGCAGTGGAAAATCGGCGACAGCTTCGGCCTGTTTGGCGAGTACTACTACTCTCCGGATTCGCTTTCCAGCGGCATTGAGAGCTATGAAGAAGCCAACGCCGGTGCGCGCTGGACTATCATGCGTCCGATCACGATTGAAGCAGGCTACCGTTACCTGAATCTGGCAGGTAAAGATGGCAATCGCGACAACGCCCTGGCCGATGGCCCGTATGTGGGTGTCAGCGCAGGCTTCTAATCTCTTCGGCGCGGTGTTCTGCCGCGCCAGTTTCTCTTCCCACCTATGCTCATTGCGTTATAGTGTTTTGACCATAGAAGTGGGAGAACACAATGATAAGCGTGGAAATGTTATCCACTGGCGACGAAGTGCTGCATGGACAAATTATTGATACCAATGCTGCCTGGCTGGCCGATTTATTCTTTGAGCAAGGATTACCGTTAACGCGCCGCAATACAGTGGGCGACAATCTTGAGTCACTGGTGAATATTCTGCGCGAACGCAGTGAACACGCCGATGTACTGATCGTGAACGGCGGGCTTGGCCCCACCAGTGATGATTTAAGCGCGCTGGCCGCCGCCACGGCCAAAGGCGAAGGCCTGGTGATGCATGAAGAGTGGCTCACTCAGATGGAGCGCTTCTTCACAGAACGCGGTAGGGTCATGGCCCCGAGCAACCGCAAGCAGGCTGAAATTCCCGCCAGCGCCGAACTGGTGGATAATCCGGTAGGCACCGCCTGCGGATTTGCCATCAAACTGAACCGTTGCCTGATGTTCTTCACACCGGGTGTCCCTTCTGAATTTAAAGTCATGGTGGAGCAGCAAATTCTGCCGCGCCTGCGTGAGCGCTTTACGCTGCCTGAACCGCCGCTGTGCTTGCGCCTGACCACCTTTGGCCGCTCTGAAAGCGATCTGGCGCAAAGCCTTGATCACCTGCAACTGCCGCCTGGCGTGTCGATGGGCTACCGCTCCTCAATGCCGATTATCGAGCTCAAACTGACGGGGCCGGCAACGCAAAAAGCGGCCATGCTGGCGCTGTGGCCAGAAGTACAGCGTGTGGCGGGTGAAAGCCTGATTTTTGAAGGGACAGAAGGGCTGCCCGCGCAAATTGCCCGCAGTCTGCAATCCCGCCAACTGAGCGTCACTTTAAGCGAACAGTTCACCGGCGGATTGCTGGCATTGCAGCTTTCCAGAGCCGAAGCACCGCTGCTGGCCAGCGAGGTTGTACCGTTCCAGCAAGAGACGCTGGCGCAAACGGCGCACTGGGCGTCTGAGCGCAGGGTGAATCATTTTGCCGGGCTGGCGCTTGCCATCGGCGGGATTGACGATGACCACCTTAACTTTGCGCTCGCCACCCCGGAAGGGACGCACGCGCTGCGGGTGAAAATGAGCATTACCCGCCACAGTTTAGCCGTGCGTCAGGAGGTGTGCGCCATGATGGCGCTGAACATGCTGCGCCGCTGGCTGAACGGAAAAGAGGTAGCCAGCGAACACGGCTGGATCAACGTCGTCGAGTCGATGTTTATCGGGTAACACCTTTGCCGGGGTGAACGCACCCCGGCACTGTTTACCCCAGTGCTTTAGCCAACAAGGTAATAGGGTGTTCGCAACGTTTGCTGGTGGACATCTCAATCTGCCATTTACAGGTTTCGCAGTCGGTCACCACCAAATCCGCACCGCTCTCTTCAATCTGGCGGAACAAGGGCGCCCCAATCGCCTGCGATGTTTCGTAGTTTTCACTTTTGAAGCCGTACGTTCCCGCGATACCACAACAACGTGAATCCAGCACCGTCAGTTCCAGCCCTGGGATCAGGCGCAACAGTTCGAGCGTATAGAGCGACCATCCCATTTTTTCCATGTGGCAGGGAGTGTGATAGACCACTTTCAGCGGTAATTTGCCCAGCGGCAGAGTCTGTCCGCTATCGAGCTTGCGCCACAGAAAACGGGTCGCCAGTTCGATGTGTTCACGCAGTCCGCTGTTATCCACATCCAGCACGTGCGGATACTCATCGCGTAGCGTGAAGGTACAGGTGGAAGAGGTCGCCAGCACCGGAATACCTTTATCGACAATCGCCTCACGAAGCGACGTGACATTGCTTTTGGCCTGTTTACGTGCTTTATCGGTAAAACCGTTGGCAATCAACGGCACGCCGCAGCACTTCTCTTTGCTCAGCAGCTGCACGCCGGTGCCCATCGCATTCAGCACTTTCAGCAGATCTTTCCCCAGTTGCGGATGGTTGTAATTCACGTAGCAACCGTGGAAGAAGGCCACCTGATCGGCAAACTGCGCCTGTTTTGCCGCCACGGATTTGTACCATCGCCGGAAAGTGCCGTGGGAATACTTCGGCAGGCTACGATGGTGATCGATCTTAAGCGTGGCATCCAGCAGCTGGCGCACCGGTTTGAGCGATGTGGCGACATTTACCAGCGGAGCGAAAGGCGTTGAGACACTGCCCATCAGGTCGGTATGGCTGAGAATGGCATCGCGCAGCGTCGGCTTTTGCCGGCTGTAGCGCGCCCGCGCCCGCTGAATGATGTCGCCAATGTTGACATCTGACGGGCAGGCCACTTCACACCGTTTACAGTTGATACAGTACTTCAGCGCTTCATCGTACAGCGCGCCATCTTTCAGGCGCAGGCGTTCACCGTCTGGCCCGGCCTGCTTTGGCCCCGGATAGGCAGGGTTAACGCCGCTTACCGGGCAAACCGTGGTGCAGACCGTACATTTAATGCAGCTTTCAAAATGGGTGTCGTTCATTGTTCCGCCTCCGCGCGCTGGCAAATCTGTTCTGCAACACTGAGCGCCGTAATGGCACAAACACCGCCGCCACAGCCCTGGGCGATGGGATCGTATCCGCCCAGAATGGAACCGATGGCGTAGAGATTATCGATGGGCGCGCCTGATAACTGCGGGCGCAGGGTGTTATCGACAATGACGCCGAACTGCTGCCAGGGCTGTGGAGTGAAGAAATCGCTCTGATACCAGTCGGCACGGGACGTGCTTTGCCGGACATCCAGCCCCAGAATGGCTTCGCGGATGCCAGTGCGGCTGCTTAACAGCCCATTGCTGAAGAAACTCCCGCTGGCGAGTACGGCAAAACGGGTGCGCAGGGGAATATCAGCATGGTTTCGGGTCCAGACTTCACTGACTGCGCCGTCTTTCAGGGTGATATTTTTCACCTCATCTCCCGCCATCCAGATACCGCCCTGGGCGATGAACTGGCGTTGCAACTGGTTATGCAAACGAATGCCAGGCACGGACGGAGGCAGTGTGGGAAGTAAACCAACAGAGCATGGGAGACGGTCCGACAGCCAGCGCCAGAGCCGGTTGTCCGTTAAGCCAAAGCAGGCGGGCATAAACAGAGTGTCGTATTTTTCGCTGAGGGGTTTAAGCGCTTCAAACAGCAGCGGCCATTTGTCTTCGTTATCAAGCAGCCTGGCGATGTTGACCGCCCGAAATTCGCTCGGGTTTTCCCGCAGAACATCCAGTTCGGGCAGCTCGATTTCCGCCGTGTCGGCGCTGATACCCTGCTGGTTAAGCGAGGCCGCAGCAAGATGCGGCTGGAAATCGAGAAAACCGCTGATACCCACCACCAGCACGTGTCTGGCTTTGAATGGCGCGACGGGAACCTCTTCCGGGCTAAGCCAGGCACTACGCAGCGTGCCGAGCGGCGTCACCCGCTGATGGTTGAGCTGGGCGCTGCCCTGTAAGCGCGCGCCGCAAGTCGCCAGCAGGGTTTCGGTTTGATGGGCAAAACGGGTAACATTTTGTGCGCCAATCAGGGTGTAAGGGTGTTCAGGCGGCAGATTGTCGAGGGCTTTTAGCGGCGTGTGGACCAGCGAGCCGTCAGGCAACGCGCCCAGCAGATCCAGAGAGCCTGAAGAGAAGTGCAGGGCACTTTGGCCGCGAGTAATAATCGCACAGCGCAGGCCCTGCTGTGTCAGCCGGATACCGCAAAGCACACCTGCCAGCCCGCCGCCAACGATAACCGTATCAAATTTCATCGTGTTGTTCCTTCTCCAGACCGCAAAGCCCCTGGTAGACCCAGCGGGTGAATTCGCTTTCGCGCAGGGCATCGCCCCAGGCAACAGGCTGAATGCCTTTCCAGCGTTCGTTTAAAAAATCGCTGAGCTGAGCAAGCGACTGGGTTGAGGTGGTGGCGTGAAAACGTTGCAGCAGCCCGGCCGCGCGGCAGGCGCAAAGCTCGCCCTGACAGGTCCCCATGCCGACGCGCGTGCGGCGGCGTAAATCGAGCAGGTTATTCACCGTCAGGTTTTCAACCGCGTACTGCACTTCACCAGCGGTCACCGCCTCGCACTCGCACACCAGGCTTCGGCTAAGTCGCCCCTCACCGAGCCACGCTGGTGTCCGGTCACCGTGGCGATAGACCGCAGACCCACGCAGTGGCGCGGGCAATGAGATGATTTTTTGCAGCGTTTTTTCGGTGGATTGCTGTGATCCAGGGAGGGGCCTCTCTGCGGTAACGCAGGGCTCAGTATTGCCCAGTTTGCGACACACGGCGTCTGTGGCCCACTGCGCCATCAGACGGTAGGTCATCAGTTTACCGCCGGTGATGGTAATAAAGCCTTCCATGCCGTCGCGCTGTGCGTGATCGAGCAGCACAATGCCACGGCTGACGTTACGACCGCTGGGGTCGTTATCACTGGCAACCAGTGGGCGTACACCAGCATAAGCACGAAGAATACGAGTGCGGGCCATTACCGGGGCCAGCTTTTCCCCTTCGCGCAGCAGAATATCGACCTCTTCGGCGGTCACCCGGTTGTAATCAATCTCGCTGTAGTCAACGTGGGTTGAGGTGGTGCCAATCAACGAGATTGTGTCACCCGGCACCAGAATATCGGCGTCAGACGGTTTACGGCAGCGGTTAATGACATGGTTATTGATGCGGTGATCGAGGATCAGCAGCGAGCCTTTGGCCGGGAACATGCGGATGGATAAGTCGGCATATTCTGCAATGCGCTGCCCCCAGATCCCCGCCGCATTGACCACCACGGGAGCATACAGTTCGCTGTATTCATTATATTGCGGGTCAAACACCCGCACGCCGCACACGCTATCTCCCTTGCGGATAAGGCCAGTGACTTCATGTCCGGTCAGGATGCGGGCGCCATGCTCACGGGCATCCAGCATATTGGCGGCCGTGAGACGAAACGGATCCACGGTGCCGTCGGGGACTTTAACAGCACCCATCAGCGCCGGGTTTACAGAAGGCTCAAGGCGACGCGCCATGGCGGGATCTATCGCTTCGGCGTGAATACCCGCGGCAGTACAGGCCGTAAGAAAGGTGTGCTGGAACGCGAGATCATCTTCGGGAAGGGTGATGAACAGGCCATCGGTCGGTTCAATACAGTGGCGGGCGATGCGTTTGAGGATCTGGTTTTCGGCAATACACTCGCGCGCAGATTCACCGTCTGTGACGGCATACCGCGCGCCGCTGTGCAGCAAACCATGATTACGCCCGGTTGCGCCCGTTGCGATATCGTGACGCTCGAGTAGCGTCACATTTAACCCTCGCAGGGCGCAGTCGCGTGCGATACCTGCACCTGTTGCCCCACCGCCAATGATAATCACATCGCTATAGCGGGGATCGTGAATTGTCATTGTCTTCCCTCATGTTCGTTTTTTTACCATTTAGCCACATCAATTCTGTGGTTTGTTTGATTTCGAACATAATCGAGCAAGAATCGAAAGTGAAACGTGATTTCATGCGCCTTTTTTGCGCATCCTGTCATATTTCTGTAACAATCTGTGCGTTGTTTCACAGTAACAATCACTGTGATTTTTTAACATCGCCGCCTCTCTGGAGTTAGGGGGTAGATAACCCTCTGAAAATTCAAATACGGCCACGGAGGCTATCATGCTCAGTATCTTCAAACCTGCCCCACATCGGGCGCGTCTGCCAGAGGCAGAAATCGATCCGCTTTACCGTCGCCTGCGTTGGCAAATCTTCCTCGGGATTTTCTTCGGGTACGCGGCTTACTATCTGGTACGTAAGAACTTTGCGCTCGCCATGCCGTATCTGGTAGAGCAGGGTTTCTCGCGCGGTGACCTGGGGTTCGCGCTGTCCGGGATTTCAATTGCCTACGGTTTTTCTAAATTCATTATGGGGTCGGTGTCGGATCGTTCGAATCCGCGCGTTTTCTTGCCTGCCGGTCTGATTCTGGCGGCCGCAGTGATGTTGTTTATGGGCTTTGTGCCATGGGCGACGTCGAGCATTGCCGTTATGTTTGTGCTGCTGTTCCTGTGCGGCTGGTTCCAGGGGATGGGGTGGCCGCCGTGCGGACGTACCATGGTGCACTGGTGGTCGCAGAAAGAACGTGGCGGCATCGTGTCGGTGTGGAACTGTGCGCATAACGTGGGTGGCGGTATTCCGCCGCTGCTGTTCCTGCTGGGGATGGCCTGGTTCAACGACTGGAAAGCCGCACTCTACATGCCTGCCTTTGGCGCAATTGTGGTAGCCATTTTTGCCTTCGCGCTGATGCGCGATACGCCGCAGTCCTGCGGTCTGCCAGCGATTGAAGAGTATAAAAATGACTACCCGGATGATTACAGCGAGCAACACGAAGAAGAGCTGACGGCGAAACAGATCTTCATGAAGTATGTGCTGCCCAATAAACTGCTGTGGTACATCGCAGTGGCGAACGTGTTTGTCTACCTCTTGCGTTACGGCATCCTCGACTGGTCGCCAACTTACCTGAAAGAGGTTAAGCACTTCGCGCTGGATAAATCTTCCTGGGCTTACTTCCTGTATGAATATGCCGGGATCCCAGGCACGCTGCTGTGTGGGTGGATGTCGGACAAAGTGTTCAGAGGCAACCGTGGTGCCACGGGCGTGTTCTTTATGACCCTGGTGACCATCGCTACCGTGGTTTACTGGCTCAACCCGCCGGGCAACCCGGGTGTGGATATGGCCTGTATGATCGTAATTGGCTTCCTGATTTATGGCCCGGTGATGCTGATTGGCCTTCACGCGCTGGAGCTGGCACCGAAAAAAGCGGCAGGGACGGCAGCAGGCTTTACCGGGCTGTTTGGTTATCTGGGCGGCTCGGTCGCGGCGAGCGCCATTGTGGGCTATACCGTTGACTTCTTCGGCTGGGATGGCGGCTTTATGGTGATGATTGGCGGTAGCGTGCTGGCTGTACTGCTGCTGATTGTTGTGATGATTGGTGAAAAACGTCACCACGCTGAAGTGCTGGCGCGTCGTCGATAAGGAATATTACGATGAAATTGACGCAACTTGCGACCGGCCTGTTGCTGGCCGGTCTGATAACAGGCTCCGCACTGGCAGCCGATAAGATTGTTATTGCCCACCGTGGCGCGAGCGGTTACCTGCCGGAACACACGCTGCCGGCGAAAGCGATGGCCTATGCGCAGGGCGCGGATTACCTGGAGCAGGATCTGGTGATGACGAAGGACGACCAACTGGTTGTCCTGCATGACCACTATCTTGACCGTGTGACAGATGTGGCCGAACGTTTCCCGGATCGCGCCCGTAAAGACGGGCGCTATTACGCCATCGACTTCACGCTGGCGGAGATTCGCTCGCTGAAATTTACCGAAGGCTTTGAGATTGAAAACGGCAAGAAAGTGCAGGTCTATCCGGGACGTTTCCCGATGGGCAAATCTGATTTCCGCATTCATACCTTCGAAGAGGAGATAGAGTTTGTTCAGGGGCTGAACCACTCGACGGGCAAAAACATTGGCATCTACCCGGAAATAAAAGCGCCGTGGTTCCATCATCAGGAAGGCAAGGACATTGCTGCCAGAACGCTGGAGGTACTGAAGAAGTACGGCTACACCAGCAAACAGGACAAAGTCTATCTGCAATGTTTTGATGCCGCTGAACTGAAGCGCATTAAAACCGAGCTGGAGCCAAAAATGGGGATGAACCTCAATCTGGTGCAGCTGATTGCGTATACCGACTGGAATGAAACCCAGGAGAAACAGCCAGACGGGAAGTGGGTGAACTACAACTACGACTGGATGTTTAAGCCTGGCGCGATGAAGCAGATTGCGCAGTACGCCGACGGCATCGGGCCGGATTACCATATGCTGGTGGCTGAAGGTTCAACGCCGGGCCACGTGAAGCTGACGGCGATGGTGAAAGAAGCACACGCCAGCAAAATGCAGGTGCATCCGTATACGGTGCGTGCAGACCAGTTGCCAGAGTATGCGACGGACGTAAACCAGCTTTACGACGTGTTGTATAACCAGGCGGGTGTGGACGGGTTGTTTACGGATTTCCCGGATAAAGCAGTAACGTTCTTAAAATAGAAAAAGGGCCGTAAGGCCCTTTTTTTACATCTCGATTTCGATATCGCCTTTTGCCCGGCAGCAGCAGGGCAAAATTTCCCCTTCGTTGATAAAGGCCAGCGGTTCGGTCAGCCAGTCGACCTGGCCTGCGACCAGGCGGCAGCGGCAGGAGCCGCAATACCCGGCACGACACTGGTACTCTACCTCAACCTGATGCGCTTCAAGCGCCACCAGCAGAGAAGGGTGCTCTTCCTGGCACAGCACTTCTGTACCAGAAAGACTGAGCGTTACGCGTGTCATCAGAGCTGGAAGTTGCTCAGGTCGTCAGTATCCACTTCAGCGTCAATCTGACCGACAAGATAAGAACTCACTTCCACTTCCTGCGGCGCAACCTGCACGTTATCGGATACCAGCCAGGTGTTGATCCATGGGATCGGGTTGGAGCGGGTCTGGAACGGCAGATCAAGGCCAACAGCCTGCATACGGATGTTGGTAATGTACTCAACATACTGGCACAGAATGTCTTTGTTCAGGCCGATCATGGAGCCATCGCGGAACAGGTAATCTGCCCACTCTTTCTCTTGCTGTGCAGCCAGTACAAACAGGTCGTAGCACTCCTGCTTGCACTCTTCGGCGATTTCCGCCATTTCCGGGTCGTCCGCGCCGCTGCGCAGCAGGTTCAGCATATGCTGAGTGCCGGTCAGGTGCAGGGCTTCGTCACGGGCGATCAGACGGATGATTTTAGCGTTACCTTCCATCAGTTTGCGCTCAGCGAAAGCGAAGGAGCAGGCGAAGCTTACGTAAAAGCGAATGGCTTCCAGCGCGTTTACGCTCATCAGGCACAGGTACAGTTGCTTTTTCAGTGCGCGCAGGTTCACGGTAATGGTTTTGCCATTCACGTTGTGCGTGCCTTCGCCCAGCAGATGCCAGTAGCTGGTCATCTCGATAAGCTCATCGTAGTAGTGCGCAATACCTTCCGCACGTTTCTGGATCTGCTCGTTGGTGACGATATCGTCAAACACCACCGCCGGATCGTTAACGATATTGCGGATGATATGGGTGTAAGAGCGGGAGTGGATCGTCTCTGAGAACGCCCAGGTTTCAACCCAGGTTTCCAGTTCTGGAATCGAGATCAGCGGCAGCAGCGCTACGTTCGGGCTACGACCCTGAATAGAGTCCAGCAGCGTCTGGTACTTCAGGTTGCTGAGGAAGATATGCTTTTCGTGATCCGGCAGAGCCTGGAAATCAATACGATCGCGGGAAACGTCAACTTCTTCCGGGCGCCAGAAGAAGGAGAGTTGCTTTTCGATCAGCTTTTCGAAGATGTCATATTTTTGCTGATCGTAGCGTGCCACGTTGACCGGCTGGCCGAAGAACATCGGCTCTTTGAGCTGGTCGTTTTTCGTCTGTGAAAAGGTGGTATATGCCATGAATTGGAGTCCTGTCTTACGAAATAAAGGCGGGGATATCCCCGCCCTTCATTAGATCTTACATGCGCCGCTTTCGCAGCCATCGTCCTGAATTGACGGTACCATGTCGTCCTGGGCGTCTTCAGCACCATCACGGGTGTTGTGATAGTACAGGGTTTTCACGCCAAATTTATAGGCAGTGAGCAGGTCTTTCAGCAGTTGCTGCATCGGAACCTTGCCAGACGGGAAGCGCGTTGGGTCATAGTTGGTATTCGCAGAGATCGACTGGTCGATAAACTTCTGCATGATACCCACCAGCTGCAGGTAACCGTCGTTGTTTGGCATTTCCCACAGCAGCTCGTAGTTGTTGCCCAGCGTTTCGTAATCTGGCACCACCTGACGCAGAACGCCGTCTTTCGATGCTTTGATGCTCACATGGCCGCGTGGTGGCTCAATACCGTTGGTGGCGTTAGAGATCTGCGAAGAGGTCTCGGACGGCATCAGGGCAGAGAGCGTAGAGTTACGCAGGCCGTGCGTTTTGATGGACTCGCGCAAACCTTCCCAGTCGAGGTGCAGCGGTTCGCTGACGATCGCATCCAGGTCTTTCTTATAGGTGTCGATTGGCAGAATGCCTTTCGCGTAAGTGGTTTCGTTAAACCACGGACACGCACCTTGCTCTTTCGCCAGCTCGTTGGACGCTTTCATCAGGTAATACTGAATTGCTTCAAACGTCTGGTGGGTCAGGTTGTTGGCGCTGCCGTCAGAGTAACGCTTGCCGTTTTTCGCCAGCCAGTAGGCGAAGTTGATCACGCCAATACCCAGGGTACGACGACCCATTGCGCCACGTTTTGCCGCCGGGATTGGGTAATCCTGGTAATCCAGCAGGGCATCGAGTGCGCGTACAGCCAGCACAGCCAGCTCTTCCAGCTCGTCCAGGCTCTTAATGGCACCCAGGTTGAAAGCAGACAGCGTACACAGCGCAATTTCACCGTTTTCGTCGTTTACATCGTCCAGCGGTTTGGTTGGCAGGGCGATTTCCAGGCACAGGTTAGACTGGCGCACTGGCGCAACAGCCGGGTCGAACGGGCTGTGAGTGTTGCAGTGGTCAACGTTCTGAATGTAGATACGGCCAGTAGAGGCACGTTCCTGCATCATCAGAGAGAACAGGTCTACCGCTTTCACGCGTTGCTTACGGATGCTGTCGTCTTTTTCGTATTTGGTGTACAGACGCTCAAACTCATCCTGATCGGCGAAGAAGGCATCGTACAGGCCCGGGACGTCGGACGGGCTGAACAGGGTGATCTCTTCACCTTTCAGCAGACGGGTGTACATCAGTTTGTTGATCTGCACGCCGTAGTCCATGTGGCGCACGCGGTTGCCTTCAACACCACGGTTGTTTTTCAGTACCAGCAGGCTTTCAACTTCCAGATGCCACATTGGGTAGAACAGGGTTGCTGCACCACCACGCACGCCGCCCTGAGAGCAGGATTTCACTGCCGTCTGGAAGTGCTTATAGAACGGGATACAGCCGGTGTGGAACGCTTCGCCGCCGCGAATTGGGCTACCCAGGGCGCGAATACGACCGGCGTTGATACCGATACCGGCACGCTGGGAGACGTATTTCACAATGGCGCTGGAGGTGGCGTTGATGGAATCCAGGCTGTCGCCACACTCGATCAGTACGCAGGAGCTGAACTGACGGGTAGGGGTGCGCACGCCAGACATGATTGGCGTTGGCAGAGAAATCTTGAACGTCGACACCGCATCGTAGAAACGCTTCACGTATTCCAGACGGGTATCACGCGGATAGTTAGAGAACAGGCAGGCAGCAACCAGAATATAGAGGAACTGGGCGCTCTCGTAGATTTCGCCGGTTACACGGTTCTGAACCAGGTATTTACCTTCAAGCTGTTTCACTGCCGCGTAGGAGAAGTTCATATCGCGCCAGTGATCGATAAACCCGTTCATCTGCTCGAACTCTTCTTCCGTGTAGTCTTCCAGCAGATGCGTGTCGTATTTTCCTAACTCAACCATTTTCACGACGTGGTCAAACAGCGCTGGCGGCTCAAACTGGCCGTAGGCTTTTTTACGCAGGTGGAAAATGGCCAGGCGTGCAGCCAGGTACTGATAATCCGGTGCTTCGCGGGAGATCAGATCTGCCGCTGCTTTGATGATGGTTTCGTGAATATCAGACGTTTTGATGCCGTCGTAGAACTGGATATGGGAACGCAGTTCAACCTGGGAAATAGATACGTTGTTCAGTCCTTCTGCTGCCCAGTCGAGAACTCGATGGATTTTGTCCAGATTGATACGCTCGGTAGTACCGTCGCGTTTTGTCACCAGCAGACTCTGATTCATGTGGGTTTTTACCTGTCCGTGAAATAAAAAAATATCCCCCGTTTATCCACAGGGCAGCCTTGTGACTAACTCTGTGGATAAATACTACATATAGGGGGTTTGCGATAAGATAAACGCTATATGGTGAGTATTCTAGTATCGAATCATTTCAGCACAAGGGTTGATTTTGACGTTAAATTGAGGTTGTGAAAGGGTAAAAAAGCCTAAGTCCTCGTACCGTAAGGCCTGGAAGACATGTCAATAATTTAGAAAAAAAATTCAAAATTTGATCGAGTGCTGATTTCTTCAACGGGAGGTCAAAATTGCGCAACATGATGTCGCGCAATCTTTATAAGATTATTTGATGACGTTAGTCATTTTTGGCTGTTGTATGCAACATATAGTTAACATCAACACCCGGGGCGAGCTTGAATTTGTCTGTTAATGGATTGTAATGCAGACCCGTGATGTGCTGCTCTTTGAGCCATGTGCGATCCACCCAGCTCAGTAATTCAGCAGGCTTGATGAATTTCTTCACATCATGTGTCCCTTTCGGCACCATGCGCAGGACATATTCTGCACCGACCACGGCCATCAGCCAGGCTTTACCGTTACGGTTAATGGTGGAGAAAAACACCTGGCCGCCGGGTTTAACCAGTTTTGCACAGGCATTCACCACCGACTGTGGGTCGGGTACGTGTTCGAGCATCTCCATGCAGGTCACCACATCGTACTGATGGGCGTGCTTCGCTGCATGTTCCTCGACAGTTTCTTGCACATACTCGACCTGCACACCGGACTCCAGCGCGTGCAAGCGCGCAACCTGCAAAGGTTCAAACCCCATGTCCAGGCCGGTAACTGTTGCCCCTTCGCGTGCCATGCTTTCCGCCAGGATGCCGCCGCCACAACCAACATCGAGCACTTTTTTCCCGAACAGACCGCCGGAACGCTCCGCGATATAGCCCAGACGCAGCGGGTTAATACGGTGCAGAGGTTTAAACTCACCTTCGAGATCCCACCAGCGGGACGCCACCGCTTCGAATTTGGCAATCTCTTCATGGTCAACGTTGTGAGCCACCGGGGATTTTTCGGCATTCATGGACGCTTTTACTCCGTAATTTAAAGACGGGGCAGTATATCAGGATAATAAACCAAATTGGTTTATAACCCTGTGGGTGTGTTATAATTTGCGACCTTTGAATCCGGGATACAGTAGAGGGATAGCGGTTAGATGAGCGACCTTGCGAGAGAAATTACACCGGTTAACATCGAGGAAGAGCTGAAGAGCTCCTATCTGGACTATGCGATGTCGGTCATTGTTGGCCGTGCGCTGCCGGACGTCCGCGATGGCCTTAAGCCGGTACACCGTCGCGTACTATACGCCATGAACGTATTGGGCAATGACTGGAATAAAGCCTATAAAAAATCTGCCCGTGTCGTGGGTGACGTTATCGGTAAATATCACCCGCATGGTGATACTGCCGTTTATGACACGATCGTCCGTATGGCGCAGCCATTCTCCCTGCGTTACATGCTGGTAGATGGACAGGGTAACTTTGGTTCGGTCGACGGCGACTCCGCTGCGGCGATGCGTTATACGGAAATCCGTATGTCGAAAATCGCCCATGAGCTGATGGCCGACCTGGAAAAAGAGACCGTTGATTTCGTCGATAACTACGACGGCACCGAACGCATCCCAGACGTCATGCCAACCAAGATCCCGAACCTGTTGGTTAACGGTTCGTCCGGTATCGCAGTCGGGATGGCAACCAACATCCCACCGCATAACATCACGGAAGTGATCAACGGCTGCCTGGCCTTTATCGACGATGAAGAGATCAGCATTGAAGGGCTGATGGAACACATTCCGGGGCCGGACTTCCCGACGGCGGCGATCATCAACGGTCGTCGTGGTATCGAAGAAGCGTATCGCACCGGTCGCGGCAAGATCTACATCCGTGCCCGCGCCGAAGTAGAAGCCGACGCCAAAACCGGCCGTGAAACCATTATTGTTCACGAGATCCCGTATCAGGTGAACAAGGCTCGTCTGATTGAGAAAATCGCCGAGCTGGTAAAAGAAAAACGTGTTGAAGGTATCAGCGCGCTGCGTGACGAGTCTGACAAAGACGGGATGCGCATCGTGATTGAAATCAAACGCGACGCGGTGGGTGAGGTTGTTCTGAACAACCTGTATTCCCAGACTCAGCTTCAGGTCTCCTTCGGTATCAACATGGTCGCACTGCACCATGGTCAGCCGAAGATCATGAACCTGAAAGAGATCCTGAGCGCGTTCGTGCGTCACCGCCGTGAAGTGGTGACTCGCCGTACTATTTTCGAACTGCGTAAAGCACGCGATCGTGCGCACATCCTTGAAGCGCTGGCCGTTGCTCTGGCTAACATCGATCCGATCATCGAGTTGATCCGTCGTGCGCCGACGCCAGCTGAAGCGAAAGCCTCTCTGATTGCGCGTCCGTGGGAGCTGGGTAATGTATCGGCAATGCTTGAACGTGCGGGCGATGACGCTGCGCGTCCTGAGTGGCTGGAGCCAGAGTTTGGCGTGCGTGATGGTCAGTATTACCTGACTGAACAGCAGGCCCAGGCCATTCTGGATCTGCGTTTGCAGAAACTGACCGGCCTTGAGCATGAAAAACTGCTCGACGAGTACAAAGAGCTGCTGGAGCAGATTGCTGAGCTGCTGCATATCCTGGGTAGCGCAGATCGCCTGATGGAAGTGATCCGTGAAGAGCTGGAGCTGGTCCGCGATCAGTTCGGCGATGAGCGTCGCACCGAAATCACCGCGAATACTGCGGACATCAACATCGAAGACCTGATCAACCAGGAAGACGTTGTTGTTACCCTGTCTCACCAGGGTTATGTGAAGTATCAGCCGTTGACCGACTACGAAGCACAGCGTCGTGGTGGTAAAGGTAAATCTGCGGCACGCATTAAAGAAGAAGACTTTATCGACCGCCTGCTGGTGGCCAACACCCATGACACGATCCTCTGCTTCTCCAGCCGTGGTCGTCTGTACTGGATGAAAGTGTATCAGTTGCCAGAAGCGAGCCGTGGCGCGCGTGGTCGTCCGATAGTCAACCTGCTGCCGCTGGAAGCGAACGAGCGTATCACCGCTATCCTGCCAGTACGTGAGTATGCGGAAGGTGTGAACGTCTTTATGGCGACCGCAAGCGGTACCGTGAAGAAAACCGCACTGACCGAGTTCAGCCGTCCACGTTCTGCCGGTATTATCGCGGTGAATCTGAACGAAGGCGATGAACTGATTGGCGTGGATCTGACCTCCGGTTCTGATGAAGTGATGCTGTTCTCCGCCGCCGGTAAAGTGGTGCGCTTTAAAGAGAACGCGGTACGTGCGATGGGTCGTACGGCGACCGGCGTTCGTGGGATCAAACTGGCGGGCGAAGACTCCGTGGTTTCCCTGATCGTTCCGCGCGGTGAAGGTGCAATCCTGACCGTGACGCAGAACGGCTATGGTAAACGTACGGCGGAAACTGAATATCCGACCAAGTCCCGTGGCACGCAGGGCGTTATCTCTATTAAAGTGACTGAGCGCAACGGTTCCGTTGTGGGCGCGGTTCAGGTAGATGATACCGACCAGATCATGATGATCACCGATGCCGGTACGCTGGTGCGTACACGTGTTTCCGAGATCAGCGTGGTTGGCCGTAACACCCAGGGCGTTATCCTCATCCGTACTGCGGAAGATGAAAACGTCGTGGGTCTGCAACGTGTGGCAGAGCCAGTGGATGACGAAGAGCTCGACTCTATCGACGGTAGCGCAGCAGAAGGCGATGATGAAATCGCGCCAGAAGCCGACACCGACGATGATGCAGCGGATGACGCTGAAGAGTAATGTCTCCTGATGCAAAAAGGGCCGGATTCCGGCCCTTTTCTTTTTCAGATGCAGACAAGTGAACGTTGCGACAAGGCGCGTTTACCGCTACCTTAAACCACATTCTTTTTGACCCCGACGGCGGAGCCTCGCCCCCTTGAAATACCTCGTTTCCTTTCGTACCACGCTTAAAGTTTCTCGCTATCTGTTCCGGGCGTTGGCGCTTTTGCTTTGGTTGCTGGTGGCCCTGTTCTCGGTGTTTTACATCGTAAACGCGCTACACCAGAAAGAATCTGAGATCCGCCAGGAGTTCAATCTCAGTTCCGATCAGGCTCAGCGTTATATTCAGCGCACCTCTGATGTGATGAAAGAGCTGAAGTACATCGCTGAAAACCGCCTGACGGCGGAAAACGGGGTGCTTGCCACGCGCGGGCGTAATGACAAAACGGAAGTGCCGGACTTCGAACCTTTGTTCCCGGACTCTGACTGCTCTGCAATGGGCAACACCTGGCGAGGGTCACTGGAATCACTGGCCTGGTTTATGCGCTACTGGCGCGATAATTTTTCTGCCGCCTATGATCTTAATCGCGTCTTCCTGATAGGCAGCGACAACCTGTGTATGGCTGATTTCGGTCTGCGTGATGTTCCGGTTGAGCGCGATGACGCCCTGAAAAGCCTGCATGAACGGATCGTGAAGTACCGTAATGCGCCGCAGGACGAGCGCGGCAACAATCTTTTCTGGATAAGCCAGGGGCCGCGTATGGGCGTGGGTTATTTCTATGCCCTGACGCCGGTCTATCTGGGGAATCGCTTACAGGCACTGCTGGGCATTGAACAAACCATCCGTATGGAGAACTTCTTCACTCCTGGTAGCCTGCCGATGGGCGTGACCGTTCTGGATGAAAATGGTCATGCCCTGATTTCACTGACCGGGCCGGAAAACCGGTTAAAAGTCGATTCCCACTGGATGCAGGAACGTTCCTGGTTTGGCTATACGTCTGGTTTTCGTGAGCTGGTGCTGAAGAAAAGTTTACCCCCGTCTTCGCTCAGCATTGTTTACTCCGTGCCAGTGGACATGGTGCTGGAGCGGATTCGAATCCTTATCCTCAACGCCATTATTCTTAATGTCCTGGTCGGGATTGCGCTGTTTACACTGGCGCGTATGTACGAGCGGAAAATCTTTATCCCGGCGGAAATTGACGCGCAGAGGCTGGAAGAGCACGAGCAATTTAACCGTAAGATTGTTGCTTCCGCCCCGGTGGGTATCTGTATCCTGCGCACCCAGGATGGTACGAACATCCTCAGTAACGAGCTGGCGCATAACTACCTGAACATGCTGACGCATGAAGACAGGCAACGGTTGACGCAGATTATCTGTGGGCAACAGGTTAACTTTGTTGATGTGCTGACCAGCACCCATACCAACCTGCAAATCAGTTTCGTCCATTCCCGCTATCGCAATGAAAACGTGGCGATTTGTGTACTGGTGGATGTTTCTGCCCGCGTGAAAATGGAAGAGTCATTGCAGGAGATGGCCCAGGCGGCAGAGCAGGCCAGCCAGTCGAAATCCATGTTCCTTGCGACAGTCAGCCATGAACTGCGAACCCCGCTGTACGGGATCATCGGTAACCTCGATCTTCTGCAAACCAAAGAGTTGCCAAACGGCGTTGAGCGCCTGGTAACGGCAATGAACAACTCGTCGAGCCTGCTGCTGAAAATCATCAGTGATATCCTCGACTTCTCCAAAATTGAATCTGAGCAACTGAAAATTGAGCCGCGCGAGTTCTCCCCGCGTGAAGTGATGAACCACATCAGCGCCAACTACATGCCGCTGGTGGTGCGCAAACAGCTCGGACTTTACTGCTTTATCGAACCGGATGTGCCGCTGACGCTACAGGGCGATCCGATGCGTTTACAGCAGGTGATTTCTAACCTGCTGAGCAATGCCATTAAGTTTACCGACATCGGGTGTATTGTGCTGCATGTCGGCCACGATGGGGATTACCTGAGCATTCGCGTGCGTGATACGGGTGTGGGGATCCCGGCAAAGGAAGTCGTTCGCCTGTTTGACCCGTTCTTCCAGGTCGGTACCGGTGTGCAGCGTAACTTCCAGGGTACAGGGCTGGGGCTGGCAATTTGTGAAAAACTGATCAGTATGATGGACGGCGATATCTCCGTAGACACCGAACCCGGTATGGGGAGCCAGTTCACCATCCGTATTCCGCTCTATTCGGCGCAGTATCCGGTGAAATCAACGCTGGATGGGCTGAACGGCAAGCGCTGCTGGCTGGTCGTTCACAACGCCTCGCTGCATGATTTCCTGGTCTCATTGCTGAGCAACAGCGGGATGCGGGTTTCGCGTTATGAAGGGCAAACGCCGGACGCTGACGATATACTGGTCACCGATGACGAGCTGGAACAGGCCTGGACGGGAAGAGGCGTGGTCACGTTCTGCCGTCGTCATATCGGCATCCCGCTTGAACGCGCTCCCGGGGAATGGATCCACAGTGTCGCCACGCCGCATGAAATTTTGGGGCTGCTGGCGCGTATTTACAGCGTTCAGCTGGAAGACAGCGAAGGGGCTGCGGCGCTGCCGTCACCAGAATCTCTGGCGTCTGAGAACGACGATATGATGATTCTGGTGGTGGACGATCACCCAATTAACCGTCGACTGCTTGCCGACCAGTTAGGCTCTCTGGGTTACCAGTGTAAAACCGCCAATGACGGCGTGGATGCCCTGAATGTCCTGAGTAAAAACCACATCGATATCGTGTTAAGCGACGTCAACATGCCGAACATGGACGGTTATCGCCTGACGCAGCGTATTCGCCAGCTTGGCCTGACTCTGCCGGTGGTGGGGGTGACGGCAAATGCGCTGGCGGAAGAGAAACAGCGCTGTCTGGAATCCGGCATGGATAGCTGTCTGTCGAAACCGGTGACGCTGGACGTGCTCAAGCAGACGTTGTCAATTTATGCCGATCGCGTGAGAAAAACGCGGAAATAAAAAAAGGCCCGTAAGGGCCTTTTTGTTTGTTCTCCCTCTCCCAGTGGGTGAGGGCATCAGGTCGCACACCCGCCGGGGATCAATCCTTGTCCGTCGCGCTCAGCGTAACGGAGGAGAGATAGTTCAGCAGTGCAATATCGTTATCCACACCCAGTTTCATCATGGCTGATTTCTTCTGGCTACTGATGGTTTTAATACTGCGGTTCAGCTTCTTGGCAATCTCTGTCACCAGGAAACCTTCAGCGAACAGGCGCAGAACTTCACTCTCTTTTGGCGACAGGCGTTTGTCACCGTAGCCACCCGCGCTGATTTTCTCCAGCAGACGGGAAACGCTTTCAGGGGTGAATTTCTTGCCTTTCTGCAACGCGGCCAGCGCTTTTGGCAGATCGGTCGGCGCGCCTTGTTTCAGCACAATCCCTTCGATATCCAGATCCAGCACGGCGCTTAAAATCGCCGGGTTGTTGTTCATGGTCAGAACAATAATCGAGATGTCCGGGAAATGGCGTTTAATGTATTTGATAAGCGTGATCCCATCACCGTACTTGTCCCCAGGCATGGAGAGATCGGTAATGAGCACGTGGGCATCAAGCTTTGGGAGGTTATTGATCAGTGCTGTGGAGTCTTCAAATTCACCGACTACATTCACCCACTCGATCTGTTCAAGTGATTTGCGAATACCGAACAGTACAATCGGATGGTCATCGGCAATAATTACGTTCATATTGTTCATGTATTAGGCTACCTTGCTACAGCAAGCTTTTGACGTAGGCGTCAATGTCGCTGATATATTTTTCAATGCCAGAGGCATCTTTCTCACGAATTAGATGTTCCAGCGTTTCACATAACTGCTTGCCGGGAACCAGATTAAGCATGGCAAACACCCCTTTAAGCCGGTGTGCTGTCTGTGCCAGCGCTGCAAAATCATTCGCAGCGGACTCAGTATACAACCGCTTAACATCATCTGGTACTGTATCAACAAAGAGTGAATAGTAGCCACTGGCATGGAGTTCGGCATTTTCGTCACCGCCCAAAGGGGACTCCAGGATCTCTTCTTGCGCCAGCTGTTCTTCTATTAGTTGTAGTACAGCTTCCTGCATAGCATTGCTCATATTAAAGTTGACGCGCATCTGGCCTGGGCCGATTTTTCGCACGCCTGGCTCATCATCGCTTAAAAGCAAGCCGGAGGCTGTAAGATTAGACGGATTATCTGTTAAAAACAGATCAAATTCTTGACTCGTGAGCCTTTCATCAGGCGTGATGCACGCTGCTCCCCAGTTTTCTAACTGACGAACCACGATATTGCGGATCTCATTTGAGGTCACATCAACCATCACCGTCACTTCATCCAGCAGGCGTTCTTCATCTTCTTCTTGCGGATTCGCGGCCATTTTCACATGCAGAGAATAGCGGGTGCCGAGCGACTCTCGGGCTTTGATATTCAGATGCCCGCCAAGTTTGCGCGCCAGCTGATCGCACAGCCAGAAGGTCAGGGCATTGGCTTTGCCGTAGTGATCGTTCTGGGTATCGTTCAGGAACGGGAAGTGCAGATTATCAATTTCACTCGGGGTGACGCCTTCTCCGGTATCCAGAATACGGAACGTCAGCCTGTCGTCAGCCGATTCGTCGGTGCTGACCTCGAGCGTCACCTTGCCAATCTGGGTAGTGGTCACAGAATACTGAATCAGCATCAGCAGAATACGGCGCAGTGCTTCCCGATCGCCGTGGCGTTCGTCATTGGCAGGCAAGTGGTTGTTGATCAGTAGTTGCAGGCCTTTGCGTTTAATGACCGGCAGCACTTCAGGGACCACTTCGTCGATCAAATCCTGGATAGAGAAGAGGGTAGAGCTTCCTTTCCAGCTGTCATTTTCCAGCATATTCGCCAGCTGAATTTCATCCACCAGGCGAACCAGTGAATCCGCCTGGCTGGCTATCTGATGACCTTCAGGCGTGTTGATGCTGGCCACACCGCTCGCGAGGGCTTTCAATGGGCGTTTAAATGCCTCGCCAATATTCTGCATAAATGCCGCACGACCCTGCTGGTTTTTCTCGTAAAGTCGCTGCGCCTGCTTGAGCTTCTTGTTGACCAGCACTTCACGATCCTGGTCGCGGATAATAAAGATTTGCGTGCGGGAAGCGACCTGGCTGCGGAACTGACGGATTTCATACAGTTCATTATTGATGGTGGCCTGAATCACACCCTGGTGCTGATCCGCCATGGTGGTGATGTTTTGCAGGTTAAGATGCGGCAGCAGGTGATCGGCAATCTTATTGCTCATCACCGTGCGGTTCGCCTCCTGGTCGTGAACCAGTACTCCAAGCGGCAGAACGGAAATAATCTCTTCATTCAACGCCCGCAGTATGCGCAGTTCATTACTGGTTCCCGCCGGGACAGATGCGGTTTCGCTCTGACGCCCGGGCTGAAAACGGAAAGTGCTGTAACCAAAAAGCGCCAGCGCCAGCAGACCAATGTTCAGCAGCAACGGCAGTAAAATGTTTTGCAGTGTATCAAGCAGTAAGGTGCCAAATGGCACTTGCCACACCAGGCGCATCCCGGTTGAGTTCAGCGAGGAGGCTATCTCTATCTTCGAGCCGTTGAAGGAGATAGCGACACTTTCAGCGCCTTCTTTCTCCGGCGGCGTGCGCATGTTTTGCGTGTTGTTATCGGGGTCGAGACGGAAGCTGTCCAGCGGCATATCGGGTGGGATCAGGTCGTTGATAGGCAGATCAAATGCCACCACGGTCGCCAGATGCCCAGGCTGATTGAAGGTGGTACGAAGCGTAAAGTAGTGACCGTTCTGCCAGGCAAGGCGGCGTAATGAAGAGAAACTCTCGCGTTCATCAAGCGCGTTAGCCTGTTGCAGCATTTCTGCACGACGGGAATCCACAATGCTGCCCACCGTGGTTTCTTTAAACCCGGAGGAGAGATCTTTGAGCGGTAAGGTCGAAATCAGGATCATGCTGTTGTCCTGACCGTTCAGGTAGTACATCGACCACGGCACTGTTTCTGCACCCCAAAGGGTATCAAGGTACGAGGAGATGCGCTGGGTCATCTCAAGCGTTGCGCTGTCGTGCGAACCGAAAATGAGCGCTTCTGTTTTACGCTGCGGTTTTTCCAGGTAGTAAACGTCCTGCTTAAGGCGCGTTTCCTGTAACCCTTCTCCGGATGACGTTGCAGGCGCTGCGGCAATATTGTCGTAAATCTGCCAGGTGGCGTATCGCCATGTATCGATGCGCTTATGCACCGCATGGGTGATATCCACGACCTGATAGCTTTTATCCTTCAGCCAGGCATTAACCGCACTCTGAACCATCACCCCCATCGTGACTAACAGCACGACGATCAACAGAAGAAAGAAACGGGTGATGCTCCCGGGAAGAAGGGAGAATTTGTTCGGGGCGGTGGTTTCAGACTGACTCATTGATATGTTAACCCGTGATGGCCGCGCTTTAATGGGATAGGGCAGTATAAAGGGTAATAACTGAATTTCCAGCGCCGTAGCCTGTGAATAGATGACTTTTTCCGTGGCGATTATCCCTGCACAACGTTGCATTAAACGTGTACAACTCGCGCACGTTTGTACAAATAAGGAGCGGCGAGGTTCAGAAAATAGCACGATTTAACAAGAAATTATGGTTTGTAGCAACAGTGAATACGGAGAGATGATTTCGGTTGTATTTAATTAATAGTCGTTATGATTTCATGGCGGTAGCACAACGAAAATATAATTACGTAAAGAAAGGTAAAAAAAAACCGAATGCTCAGCATTCGGTTCAATTAGGGATAAACAGACATTCAAAACTGAATGACGGTAATAAATAAAGTTAATGATGATAGCGAGAGTTATTTTAGTGATTTTGCTGGATTTTGTTTTGTCATTCAGTGCTGTAACATTTTTCAATGTAACTCATTGATTTTGTATGGTGAACTTTTTCGTTTGATTATAAGTGCTATATTTCTAAGCTCTTCGTGCTTTGTAAAAGTTCCCGTGAATTTACAAAATGAAACATCTTGAGTGGAAAATGAAACATCTTCAAAGTTTTCGTATCATATTCCCGTTGGATTATTCTGTAATTTTAAGGAGAATGAAATTGCCGACTGGTTAAGAGGGTTAATCAGTAAGCAGTGGTAATAATAAGGCATATAACAGAGGGTTAATAACATGAAAGTTAAAGTACTGTCCCTCCTGGTACCAGCACTGCTGGTAGCAGGCGCAGCAAATGCGGCTGAAATTTATAACAAAGACGGCAACAAATTAGATCTGTACGGTAAAGTCGACGGCCTGCACTATTTCTCCGACGACAAAGGTAACGACGGCGACCAGACCTACATGCGTATCGGCTTCAAAGGCGAAACTCAGGTTAACGATCAGCTGACCGGTTATGGCCAATGGGAATACCAGATTCAGGGTAATACCTCTGAAAGCGACAACCAGGCCTGGACGCGTGTTGCGTTCGCAGGTCTGAAATTCGCCGATGCGGGTTCTTTCGATTACGGTCGTAACTACGGCGTTATCTACGACGTGACCTCCTGGACCGACGTTCTGCCAGAATTCGGCGGCGACACCTACGGTGCAGATAACTTCCTGCAATCCCGTGCTAACGGCGTAGCAACCTACCGTAACCAGGACTTCTTTGGTCTGGTTGATGGCCTGAATTTTGCTCTTCAGTATCAGGGCAAAAACGGTAGCGTAGACGGTGAGAACAACACCGGTCGTAGCACCCTGAAACAGAACGGTGACGGTTACGGTGCATCCCTGACCTACAACCTGGGCGAAGGCTTCAGCATCGGTGGTGCTATGTCTTCTTCCAAACGTACTTACGATCAGAACAACACCGCAGCGCTGGGTAACGGCGATCACGCTGAAGTCTACTCTGGTGGTCTGAAATATGATGCGAACAACATCTATCTGGCCGCTCAGTACTCTCAGACCTATAACGCAACCCGTTTTGGTAACTCCCAGAGCAGCAGCGACATCTACGGTTTTGCAAACAAAGCGCAGAACTTCGAAGTGGTTGCTCAGTACCAGTTCGACTTCGGCCTGCGTCCTTCCGTGGCTTACCTCCAGTCTAAAGGTAAGGACATCGAAGGTTACGGCGACGAAGATCTGCTGAAATATGTTGATGTTGGCGCGACTTACTACTTCAACAAAAACATGTCTACCTACGTGGACTACAAAATCAACCTGCTGGATGACAACAACTTCACCAAACAGGCTGGTATCGGTACTGATGACATCGTAGCGCTGGGTCTGGTTTACCAGTTCTAATCGCTTCTCAGTATTACAAAGGGGCCATCTGGCCCCTTTTTTCATACTTTTTTTGGGGTCTTACAAATGACCCTTTTTGGTGTACTCTTGCCGGCCTGGCATGAGGATAATAATGAATGGACATGACTTTTTTACGCGCCAGCTTTCTGGCTACCCTTTTTTTCCTGACAGCATGTGACTCTTCCACCCCCCCGGTGGCGAAAACAGACACCCCAGCGGCAACCGTTCTGGAAGGCAAAACGATGGGCACCTTCTGGCGTGTCAGCGTGATGCACCTCGATAGTGCACGTGCCGACGATCTGCGCGGTAAAATTCAGGCACAGCTTGATGCCGACGATCAACTGCTTTCCACATACAAAAATGACTCTGCGCTGATGCGCTTTAACCTCTCGAAAAGCACCTCGCTCTGGCCTGTAAGTGAAGCGATGGCTGATATCGTGACCGAGGCGATGCGCGTGGGTTATAAAACAAACGGCGCTATGGATGTCACAGTTGGGCCGCTGGTAAACCTGTGGGGATTTGGTCCGAATAAACAGCCGGTGACAACGCCCGATCAGGCGGCTATTGATGATGCGCGCGCCAGAACGGGTTTGCAGCATTTAACGGTGATTAATCAGTACGGGCAGCAGTATCTGCAAAAAGACATTCCTGATTTGTTTGTCGATCTCTCAACGGTAGGAGAGGGCTATGCCGCCGATCACCTTGCGGCACTGATGACCCAGGAAGGGATCTCGCGTTATCTGGTGTCGGTAGGTGGAGCCTTAGTCAGCCGGGGGATGAACGCCACGGGCAAAGCGTGGCGCGTGGCCATTCAAAAACCGACCGATCAACAAAACGCCGTGCAGGCAATTGTAGATATCAACGGCCACGGGATCAGTACGTCCGGCAGCTACCGCAACTATTACGAGCTGGACGGCAAACGCATTTCACATGTTATCGATCCGCAAACGGGGCGTCCGATCGAACACAATCTGGTGTCCGTGACGGTGATCGCCCCGACCGCCCTGGAAGCCGATGCCTGGGACACCGGGTTAATGGTCCTTGGCCCGGAAAAGGCTAAAGAGGTGGTGCGTCAGGAAGGCCTTGCGGTGTACATGATAACCAAAGAGGGCGATGGGTTTAAAACCTGGAGCTCCCCGCAGTTTGAAAGTTTCCTCGTGAGCGAACAAAATTAAAAAGCAAGGTTACGGGTTTTTGTCCGGTGGCACTCAGGCAAGGTAAGAGTATGCTTGTAAGAGGAGCCGATGATGAAAAACCTGACCTTTAAAACCGATGAGGATCGCTGGCAGGCCGTGCTCGCCCGCGATCCACGCGCCGATAATCAGTTTGTCTTTGCCGTGCAAACGACCGGTATCTTTTGCCGCCCGTCCTGCCGGGCACGCCATGCGCTGCGCAAAAATGTTCGCTTTTATCCTGATGCCCAACATGCGGGGCAGGATGGCTTTCGCCCCTGCAAGCGCTGTATGCCGGATAAACGTGACCCGCAGGAGCAGAAACTGGCAAAAGTCGAACAGGCCTGCCGTCTGCTGGAACATGACTCGTCCATTACCCTTGAACTGCTTTCGCAGCAGGTGGCGATGAGTCCATTCCATTTCCATCGCCTGTTTAAATCCATCACCGGCATGACGCCCAAAGCCTGGCAGCAGGCAGCACGCGATCGTCGCCTGCGCAGTGCGCTGGCACAGGGCGATAAAATTACCGATGCCGTGCTGGCCGCAGGTTTTCCCGACAGCAGCAGTTATTATCGTAAAGCCGATAGCGCGTTGGGTATGACCGCAAAACAGTACCGTAAAGGTGACGTTGCGGTGCATTACGCGCTGAGTAACTGCACCTTAGGCCGCTGCCTGGTGGCGGAAAGCGAGCGGGGGATCTGCGCTATTTTGCTGGGTGATGACGACGCGACGTTAACGGATGAGCTGCATTCCCTGTTTCCCCATGCCCAGCCCGAGCCTGCGGACGGCGCTTTTGCGCTGCGGGTTCGCCAGGTTATCGCAAGCCTCGACAACCAAAATACCCCGTTAACGTTACCGCTGGATATTCGCGGCACCGCTTTCCAGCAGCAGGTCTGGCAGGCGTTGCGCGCCATCCCCTGCGGTGAAACGGCAAGCTATCAGCAGGTGGCGAAAACCATTGGGAAACCCGCCGCGGTGCGCGCCGTTGCCGGGGCATGTGCTGCCAATAAGCTGGCGATAGTGATCCCCTGTCATCGGGTGGTGCGCAACGATGGCGCACTTTCAGGCTACCGCTGGGGCACTGCGCGCAAGGCGCTGTTATTACAACGTGAAGCGAAAAACCGGGAGGGATAATGCTCGATCTGTTCGCAGAGGCTGAACCCTGGCAAGAGCCGCTGGCACCGGGCGCGGTGATCCTGCGTCGTTTTGCGCTATCCCGCGCGGCGGCGCTGTTTGACGGTATAAATACCGTCGCGGCACGCTCGCCGTTTCGCCATATGGTGACGCCGGGCGGCTATACCATGTCAGTGGCGATGACCAACTGCGGCAGGTTAGGCTGGACGACGGACGATCGCGGTTATCTTTACGCCCCAGTAGATCCAATAACGGGTAACCACTGGCCAGCCATGCCCGATGCGTTTCTGGCGTTGTGCCATGATGCCGCCGTGGCTGCGGGTTATGCCGATTTTACCCCGGATGCCTGCCTGATTAACCGTTATGCCGTCGGCGCGAAGCTCTCGCTGCATCAGGATAAAGATGAGCCGGATTTACGGGCGCCCATCGTCTCAGTCTCTTTAGGGCTGCAGGCGGTCTTTCAGTTTGGCGGATTGCGGCGTAACGATCCGCTGAAACGCCTGATGCTGGAGCATGGCGACGTGGTGGTGTGGGGCGGGGAATCGCGACTCTACTATCACGGTATTCAGCCGCTTAAACCGGGTTTTCATCCGCAGACGCAAGCGTTCCGCTATAACCTGACCTTCCGTCAGGCAGCGTATAGCGAATAAAAATAAGAATTATTCTTGATGTGGGCACGGGGCAGTTTACACTGCTGGCTGATTTTTATTGCCTGGATTGCTCTGTATGCAACTACTTCTTCTTGTCTGGCGTCAGTACCGCTGGCCTTTTATGGCGGTGATGGCATTAAGCCTGGCCAGCGCGGCGTTAGGTATTGGCCTGATCGCGTTCATCAATGTGCGACTGATTGAAATGGTCGACACGTCATTGTCCGTTCTGCCAGAGTTTCTGGGTTTGCTGTTACTGTTGATGGCCGTGACGTTAGGCTCCCAGCTGGCGTTAACCGCGCTGGGCCACCACTTTGTTTATCGCCTGCGTAGCGAGTTTATCAAGCGAATTCTGGACACCCAGGTAGAGCGCGTCGAGCAACTCGGCAGTGCTTCTCTGCTGGCGGGGCTGACCAGCGATGTGCGTGCCATTACCATCGCATTTGTGCGTCTGCCGGAGCTGGTGCAGGGGATTATTTTGACCTTTGGCTCGGCGGCTTATCTTGCCTGGCTCTCAACCAAAATGCTGGCAGTGACCGCGCTGTGGATTGTGGTCACCATCTGGGGCGGTTACCTGCTGGTGGCGCGTGTCTATAAACACATGGCGGTGCTGCGTGAAACGGAAGATAAGCTCTATAACGATTATCAGACGGTGCTGGAAGGGCGCAAAGAGCTGACGCTGAACCGCGAACGTGCCGAGCATATCTTTAATCATCTCTATATCCCGGATGCCCGCGAGTATCGTCATCACATTATCCGGGCGGATACCTTCCACCTGAGCGCGGTGAACTGGTCAAACATCATGATGCTGGGTGCCATTGGCCTGGTGTTCTGGATGGCAAACAGTCTGGGATGGGCTGACACCAATGTCGCGGCGACCTACTCGCTGACGCTGCTGTTTTTGCGCACGCCGCTGCTTTCTGCCGTAGGGGCCCTGCCGACGCTGCTGAGCGCCCAGGTAGCTTTCAACAAACTGAAAAAATTCGACCTCGCGCCGTTTAAGGCCGAGTTCCCGCGCCCTAAGGCATTCCCGGACTGGAAAACCCTGGAACTGCGTAATGTGACTTTCCGCTACCAGGACAACGCGTTTTCGGTTGGTCCGGTTAATCTCACCATTCACCGGGGTGAGCTGCTTTTCCTTATTGGCGGTAACGGCAGCGGGAAATCAACACTGGCGATGTTACTGACCGGGCTATACCAGCCGCAGTCCGGTGAGATCCTGCTGGATGGCAATACGCTGAACGCAGAGAAACCGGAGGACTACCGCAAGCTGTTTTCAGCGGTGTTCACCGATGTCTGGCTGTTCGAGCAACTGCTGGGATCAGAGGGGCAGCAGGCGAATCCGGCTTTGGTGGAGAAGTGGCTTTCGCATCTGCAAATGTCGCATAAGCTGGAGTTGAAAGAGGGCAAGATCCTGAACCTCAAGCTGTCCAAAGGGCAGAAGAAACGCGTGGCGCTGCTGCTGGCGCTGGCGGAGGAGCGTGACATCATCCTGCTGGATGAGTGGGCCGCCGATCAGGATCCGCATTTCCGCCGCGAATTTTATCAGGTGCTGTTGCCGTTGATGCAGGAAATGGGCAAAACCATCTTTGCCATCAGCCACGACGATCACTACTTCATTCACGCCGATCGCCTGCTGGAGATGCGTGACGGACAGTTGAGTGAGTTGATAGGTAAAGAGCGCGATGCTGCGTCCCGTGATGCGGTGGCGCGTACGGCGTAAGAGTTTGTGTGCCGGGTGGCGGCTTCGCCTTACCCGGCCTACTTTTTATATTTCCTCGCTGCTTTTTTGCCCATCCTGTCCCGTTGTTTATTCTTATTTACATATCCCCGCGCTATGCTTGATGTCATCTCATTTCATGGATTAATGATTGATGTCGGTAATAAACAAAAACAGCGCAAGGCTGCGCGACCAGGAGCGTGCGCGGCTCATCTGGCTTCTCACGACCGATAAAGCGGTCACTTCAGCGTTATTAGGCAAACTGACCCTGGCTGAGCAATATGATGTCGGCACCTTATCCGACGATATTGCTGAGGTAGGTGCGCTGGTTGCTCATCTTCCGCCGCCTGACCTGGCGGATACTCTTGAAGCTCTCCCATCCGAAGAGCGTCACGCACTGTGGCGACTGGTTGAGGATCACGAACGTGGTCAGGTATTACTGGAAGCTTCCGAAAACGTCTGGGATGACCTCATTGATGAGATGAGTGACCGGGATATTCTCGATGCCGTGCAGACCCTGGATATCGACGAGCAGATTTACCTTGTTCAGCACCTGCCGCGAAATTTGACCGGCCGACTGCTGGCGTCACTGCCAGCCGATGAGCGTGCCCGTGTACGCCAGGTGATGCATTACGAGAAAAACAGCGTCGGCGCGATTATGGAGTTTGGCGTCATCACGGTACGCCCGGATGTGACGCTTGGGGCGGTGCAGCGCTATCTGCGCCGCCTGGGCAAGATGCCGGACAACACCGATAAGCTGTTTGTGACCTCGCGTGATAAAACCCTGCTGGGTGAGCTTGAGCTGAAAACCATTCTGCTGAACAGTGCGCAGCGGCGGGTGAGTGAGGTGATGGAAACCGAGCCAATGGTCTTCTCACCTGAAGATGACGCCGAAAAAGCGGCACGAACCTTCGAACGTGACGACCTGGTCAGTGCGGCGGTGGTGGATTCCGTGGGCAAACTGATGGGGCGTCTGACCGTCGATGAGATTGTTGACGTGGTTTACGAAGAAACCGATAACGACCTGCGTGCTCTCGGGGGGTTGAGTGCGGAAGATGACGTACACGCCTCGGTGGGAAAAGCCGTTAAAACGCGCTGGGCATGGCTTGCCATTAACCTCTGTACCGCGTTCATTGCCTCCCGCGTGATTGATGGCTTTGAACACACGATTTCGCAACTGGTGGCGCTGGCCTCTCTGATGCCTATCGTCGCCGGGATTGGCGGGAACACCGGAAACCAGACCATTACTATGATTGTTCGTGCTCTGGCGCTGGAAAACATTCAGCCCGGTAACTTCGCGTTCCTCATCTTCAGGGAAATGGGGGTGGCACTGATTAACGGCCTGGTATGGGGCGGGATCATGGGAGGGATAACATGGTGGCTGTACAGCGATATGGCACTAGGCGGTGTGATGATGCTGGCGATGGTGCTTAACCTGCTGATGGCCGCCATGATGGGGGTGATTATCCCAATGACGATGACCAGGCTTGGGCGCGACCCCGCGGTGGGGTCGAGCGTGATGATCACCGCCATTACCGATACCGGCGGTTTCTTTATTTTTCTTGGGCTGGCGACGATTTTTCTGATGTAAGTTCGTGCCTGCGCTTAATACGCCCAGGGAGGATCGCCATTACAATAATCCCGCCGAGCACGCCAATGGCCAGATTACCGGTCGATACCGTCGCGGCTACGGTGACCAGCATCACCACCGTTTCTGCGATGGGTGCCCCTTTCACCGTCGCAGGCTGAATGCTGTGCCAGCTGAAGGTTTTGATGGCGACAATCGCCATAATCCCGGCCAGAACTGCCATCGGGATGTTGGCCATCACTTCGCTCAGCGCGGTGACCAGCACCAGCAGCACAATGCCTGCAGCGAGGGTCGAAATGCGGCTACGGCCTTTACCCATCTCCACGTTGACGATGGTTTGCCCAATCATGGCACAACCGGCAATGCCCCCGTAAAGACCGGCCATGATATTACCGATGCCCAGACCAATGCTTTCGCGGCGCTTGTCCGATGGCGTAACCGTCAGTTCATCCACCAGTTTTGCCGTCAGCAATGATTCCAGCAGGCCGACAAACGCGATACTTAACGCACAGGGCCAGATAATGCTCAGGGTTTCCAGATTCAGGGGGACAAGTAACTGAGTCAGCCCGGGAAGACCGCCACTCATCGAGCCTTCATCACCTACGGTAGGCAGGATTTGTCCGGTGGTCACCGTGAACAGGGTTAATACCACAATGGCAATCAGCGGAGAGGGAATGCTTTTTATATAGCGCGGAACCCACAGTACAATCAGCAGCGTCAGCACGAACAGGCCAACAATTAGCGGGCTTCTGCTCCAGAAATGGGGCACCTGAGCAAAGAAAATCAAAATCCCGAGCGCGTTAACGAACCCGGTCATCACCGACTGCGGTATGAAACGCATCAACCGCGCCATCCCGAGTGCGCCAAACAGGATCTGAATCACCCCCGCCATAATCACCGCAGGCAAAATGTACTGTACGCCGTGCTGGTGCACCATCGGGCCGATAACCAGCGCCACTGAACCCGCCGCAGCCGTGACCATGGCCGGGCGACCACCGAGTACCGAGAGTGCAAGACAAAGCACCACAGAGGCGATCAGGCTGACTTTCGGGTCAACGCCCGCAACCACGGAGAAGGAGATGACTTCAGGGATCAGTGCCAGCGCGGTAATCACCCCGGCCAGTGTTTCACGGATGAAGAGCGTCGGGGATCGCAGCACAACAGCAATGCGGCCCTCATCGGGCAGAGAAGAGTGTGGTAATGACATAACAATTCGCAGGTTAGGGCAGGCTTCCGTGCGCGCGATCACAAAGTGCAGCATAGTAGCCAGAAAAACAGCGTTTTGCCAGTTGAACCCCCAATCCCCTACAAACAATCCATCATTAAATTTCACAATTACAATAATTTCGTAACCTTTAAACAATATTTAAAAGTTGTTACCGTTCCCCCCGCAGCTTTTTTCACCTGCAATTTCCACGCATAAAGCACTATTAATCTAAGGCATAAATTATGAAAAAAATGACTGCCATGCTCTTTTCTCTGGCTATGGGGCTGAATAGCGTCTCGATGGTGGCTAACGCTGCCGCGCCAAAAGAGCAGGAAACGGACGTCCTTTTAATTGGTGGTGGCATCATGAGCGCCACGCTGGGAACCTATCTGCAAGAATTAGAGCCGGACTGGTCGATGACCATGGTCGAACGTCTTGATGGTGTGGCTCAGGAGAGCTCTAACGGCTGGAACAACGCCGGCACCGGGCACTCGGCACTCATGGAACTGAACTACACACCGCAGAAAAAGGACGGTTCCATTAGTATCGAGAAGGCGGTAGAGATCAACGAAGCGTTCCAGATCTCCCGCCAGTTCTGGTCACACCAGGTAAACAGCGGTGTGATGCACGATCCGCACGCCTTCATCAATACCGTGCCGCACATGAGCTTTGTGTGGGGCGATCAGAACGTCAACTTCCTGCGCGCGCGTTACGCGGCCTTACAGCAGAGCACGCTGTTCCGCGGTATGAAGTACTCAGAAGACCACGCGCAGATTAAAGAGTGGGCTCCGCTGGTGATGGAAGGTCGTGATCCAAATCAGAAAGTGGCCGCCACCCGCACTGAAATTGGTACGGACGTCAACTACGGCGAAATTACCCGCCAGCTGGTGGGCTCTCTGAAGAAAAAAGAGAACTTCAATCTGCAACTGAGCACCGAAGTGCGCGGCTTCAAGCGCAATGCGGATAACAGCTGGAGCGTGACGGTTGCCGATCTGAAAAACAACGACGCTGAACATGTAATTAAAGCGAAGTTTGTCTTTATCGGTGCGGGCGGTGCAGCGCTGAAATTGCTTCAGGAATCAGGCATTCCTGAAGCTGACGACTATGCTGGCTTCCCGGTAGGCGGGCAGTTCCTGGTGTCGGATAACCCGGAAGTGGTGAACCGTCATCTGGCGAAAGTGTACGGTCAGGCTTCTGTAGGGGCGCCGCCGATGTCCGTTCCGCACATTGATACCCGTATTCTTGACGGTAAGCGCGTCGTGCTGTTCGGGCCATTCGCGACCTTCTCTACCAAATTCCTGAAAAACGGTTCTCTGTTCGATCTGCTGAGCGCGACCACTACCTCCAACTTCAAACCGATGGTCGACGTGGGTCTGGATAACTTTGATCTGGTGAAATACCTGATTAGCCAGGTCATGCTTTCTGACGACGATCGTTTCGCGGCGCTGAAAGAGTACTATCCGCAGGCGAAGAAAGAAGACTGGCGTCTGTGGCAGGCGGGTCAGCGCGTGCAGATCATCAAGCGCGATCCAAAAGAGGGCGGTGTGCTGCGTCTGGGTACTGAAGTGGTGAGCGATAAAGACGGCACCATCGCGGCCCTGCTGGGCGCGTCACCGGGAGCGTCCACCGCTGCACCAATCATGCTGCATCTGATGGAAAAAGTGTTTAAAGATAAAGTAGCCAGCCCGGAATGGCAGGCGAAGCTGAAAACCATTATCCCGTCTTACGGTACAAAGCTGAACGGTAACGTGGCAGCAACGGAGCAAGAGCTGGAGTACACCAGCCACGTTCTGCAACTGCAATATGTTAAGCCACAGGCTGCTGAAGCGGCGCCGAAGGCAGAGCTGAAGCCTCAGGCGGAAAACAAACCGGTTGCGGATATCGCGCTGTAAGGTAAAAGCAAAACGGTAACAGACGTTACCGTTTTTAGTGTTTTCTCCCTCTCCCGGTGGGAGAGGGGTGGGGTGAGGGCACCAGAGCGCACCCTTTCCAGGTCGGGTAAGGCGAAGCTGTGACCCGACTTATTTTTAACGTACTACCGCTTGTCCGATAGTCTCATCTGCCTTCCACACCCGATATTTCACGTCGATGTTTTCAGGCGTATAGACCACAATGGGCAGCTTGCTGTTGTAGCGCAGCAGACTGTTATCACCCAGATACGCGGTCACAAATTTCTTCTCTTTTTTACCGTCCGGGCAGGCCATCATGGTCGATACCGGAGAGGTGACTTTATCAAAGACGTAGTAGTCGTAACCCCAGCCTTCCAGGGTTTTACTTTCCAGTTGACCGCCCAGGCGATGCTGGTTGCAGTCCACTTCCAGGGTCTGCCCAATCAACAGTTCCACTTTGAAATTTGCTTCATCCTGCTGAACCGGTAATTGGATCACCTGACGCTTCATGCCTTTTTCTGCTTGCGGATAAGGCGCGACTTTTTCCAGAGGCTGCTCTTTTGAGGTTTCACTGGCAAAAGCGCTGGTGCTGACGCACGCTGCGGCGATGAGGGCAATGGCAAATTTAGGTGCGTTTTTCACAGTTATTCCTTTATGTCAAAACGATCCTGTCCAGATTAGCATAACGTTAGTGAATGGTTGGACGTATTTACTTATATTTTAATTTGTTTTAGTGCAATAAACTGCATTTTAAGAGTTTTGGTGGTTGTTAATTCTGTCATGGAGTCAGGCTGGAGATCGTGTTAGTGTTAGCGCTAAATAATGTTGTTCATCTGTAAAGGAAAGAGAGACATGGTTCGCGCAAAACTGAAAACACCTGAAGGCCGGAAGTTTTTACTGGCACTGCTCGTTGTGTTTATGATTGCTGCCGCAGGCGTTGGGCGGGCAACCATTGTCGGTGTTATCGAGCAGTATAACATCCCACTTTCCGAGTGGACGACCAGCATGTATGTGCTGCAATCAGCGATGATCTGCGTTTACAGCCTGGTGTTTACCGTTCTGCTCGCCATCCCGTTGGGGATCTATTTCCTGGGTGACCGCGAAAAGCATTAAGTCCCCATATTGCTATACTAAAGCCATCCTTCGGGTTGGCTTTTTTTATGTCATTATTTTCATTAACGATATTTATTCTCATTTCTATGATGCTCTGTTTCGACCGCATGATTGTTCAACAGAAAGCAGGAGACGTTAATGCTATCCCGGTTTGCAACGCTTAGCCGGATCCCAAAGGGAGTCTGGGTGGTGGGCGGTGTCAGTATGCTGATGGACATCTCATCAGAAATTATCCATAGCCTGTTGCCGCTGTTTATGGTGACTACGCTTGGGGCCAGCGTGATTTTTATCGGCCTGATTGAAGGACTGGCAGAAGCCACCGCGTTGTTTATCAAAATCTTTTCCGGGGCGATCAGTGATTACATCGGTAAAAGAAAAGGACTAGCAGTGCTGGGTTATGGGCTGGGGGCGTTAAGTAAACCGTTGTTTGCGATAGCCTCGTCGTCCGGCATGATTTTAGGTGCGCGATTAATCGACCGCGTGGGGAAGGGGATACGCGGTGCACCGCGAGATGCGTTAGTCGCGGATGTTACGCCACCCGAACTGCGCGGTGCAGCGTTTGGCCTGCGTCAGTCAATGGACACCGTCGGCGCTTTTCTCGGGCCTTTGATCGCCGTAGGGTTAATGCTGCTGTGGAATAATGACTTCCGCACTATTTTCTGGGTCGCGGTGATCCCCGGCGTGCTCGCTGTCGCGCTGCTGTTTTTTGGACTGCATGAGCCAAAAACGCCGGTTGAGCACAAACGGAGCAATCCGGTAAAAAAAGAGAATCTTAAGCGGCTGGGTAAAGGGTGCTGGTGGGTCATCGGTTTAGGGGCTGTCTTCACCCTTGCGCGTTTCAGTGAAGCATTTCTGGTGCTTCGGGCGCAGCAGTCGGGCGTACCGCTAGCTCTGATCCCGCTGGTCATGGTTGCCATGAACCTGCTCTATTTCCTTTCTGCCTATCCGTTTGGCAAATTATCCGATGCGATGAGTCATACCCGCCTGTTGCAGTGGGGGCTGGTGGTATTAATCGCAGCGGATATTGTGCTGGCGTTCACGACCCACTGGACAGGTATTATTCTGGGTGTTGCGCTCTGGGGCGTGCATATGGGAATGACCCAGGGACTGCTTGCGGCAATGATTGCGAAAACGGCGCCCGCGGATTTGCGCGGCACGGCTTACGGTATTTTCAGCATGATCAGTGGCGTCGGATTATTGATTGCCAGTGTGGTGGCCGGGGTTATCTGGGAAACGTGGGGCGCGGAATATACGTTTTATACCGGGGCGGTTATCTGTCTGCTGACGCTCTGTTACCTGATTAGAACGCCGGATGAAGTGCAATAAAAAACCAGCCATATGGCTGGTTTTTCAAGGACTTTTGGTCGGCACGAGAGGATTTGAACCTCCGACCCCCATGACGGTTCGAAACTTTATTTTTAAATGAAATACGCCATATTTTACTGCTTAGGGAACGAGTGAAAATGGCTACAATTCTTCAAATACCATCAGGAAACTGAAATTCCGTTATTTGAGTTAACGTTCTACCTATAAAATAAACTAGGCTTTACCGGTTGTGTTTCTTTCGTTCCAGGCATCAGAAAACTGTATATTTCCATCGTGGATTTTCCATGTGATTTTTTCATACTGAATGCTAATGCTTTCAACATGATTGAACTTCTCATTACCGACTAGCTTTACATTTGGGATTGAACAGTTAACGCCTGTAATCTTCACGTTTTCCATCAGTACAGAGTAATAGCAAACCTCTTGCCCTGCGTCGTTGATGTGATAGAAGCGGATTACCGCACTTTCCAGTGTCTGCCCTGTGGCCACTGCTTTGTAAAAGTAGGGGGTAGAGCTATCAACTTCTTTTTCAATCATCATAGATGAATGTTGGCGGGTTCCTGTAATCTTACCGTTTGCAGAATCTACAGGAAGGTGAATCCCATGCCCCAAACCAATGATTTCTATTGAACCATCACGATCCTGAACATCTACAGATCCTTTGATATCTGCGCCACCATCGTCTTTAAGCCACATGTAAGCGGGAATAGGCATTTCACTAACTCCTTGTTTTTCTGATTAACGTCATAGTTATGATGTAGATAGTAATGGTGATGATCAGAATAACGCCCATATCAATATAAAATGATGTGTCATACATCGTATCAGCGTTGCGATCACCGTAGATCAAGTGGCACACTCTGGCCTGAAAATCATAATTAATATATTCATATGGTTTAGGTATAACCCTCCCAATCCCTATAAAGAGAAGAATGAAATAAATAAATTTACTGGCTTTAAGGGCAAGTGCTCGAATAGTCATTAGCTATCACCTCGATCCAGCCTCTAGCCATCATTGATTTTGTGCAGGGTACTTGAAAAGGCGGGTGTTTCATCAGCGCATCGTGCAAGATCATAAAATCAGAATCATGTGCAAGAGTTATGCAGCCCTCTGAAACATGCCCTGGATGTAGTCTAAAATGACCACGCTTTATCCCCTCAATATACATCCAATCGTCAATTTTCCAATCATCACGCCATAGGGCAAACCAGTCAGAACGGCCTACATCGTAACGTCTGATTGCTTTGTTTATCGCGTCTTTAATTTCCAATCCTTTTTGTGAAAACCAGTTCCCTTCTTTGCGGTCAACGATCCAGTATTTTCCCGGTGGCAATGGACCGTCATCAACAACAGCACCACACGCTCCTTTGTTTCTGTAGTCACCACGACCGGAAAAAGCCATGAATACGCCGACTCCGTACATATTAAGAGGGGCGTAATCAGAACCGTTAAGCAATAACTTTCCATGTATAGCCATATTTAACCCTAGACTCTGTATTGGTTTGCTCGGTAATCGTACACCTACGTAAATAGAAAAGAGAGTTTTGTTTTCCGGGAAAGCTCTTAAAATCAAAGTGATTTAAGTAAAATTAAATTAATGTGTTAGCACTTCTACTGTTTCGTTTTTTACTTTTTGACTCTTAGTACAAAGGCCGGGAGGATGTCACGCGAAAGAACGCTAGTTAGTTGTTCGGTGCTGCTTTGACTTAGGCGAATTATTTCGGAAGGAAGATTCCATTCTCACTAATAGTTACTCTAAGGATGTGATTATCAAGGAGGGTTTGAAAAGAAGCATTGATTCAGCAAACTGCAGGACAGGGAAAGTGCTGAGCACGAACCATCTCGAAGATTCCCTCAAGCATCGTATTGTTGTTACGGATATCCATAGGAACATACCGTATACCATGTCGAGACACTGGTACTGGGATAAGCTCGTTTGAGCCTGCTTTTTGAGTATTGCGTATTTGGTGGGTGTATTGAAGTCCTGCCCTGTATTCGCCAATTCTATCAACTGTGTGATAAGTAGTCATAAGGAGGTCCCTTACAAAAGAAAAATAATAACAAAAAGGTGACTAAAGGAAATGACAAAGATCTGTGCCGGTTTAGTTGAAGGGGATGTGATTGTGTTCAGTCTTAGTGCTGCGGAAGAATATGAGAAAGAGGATTCTGTTTTTTTACCTATGCCTAAATGAATGTGGATGCAAAATTAGAATTACTAAAAAATCGTCATGAATAATACTTAATGGATGTGTTTATTTCTGGGGGAAGATTTGTCATTAATCCAGAATACAAAGCCAATCGCGATAGTGTATGGTGGTCAGTAAATATCAATAATTCGAAAGCGTATCTACGAACTGCTGGAGTACAATGTCTATGCAAGGCTTTGGAAAATGATGATTTAATTTCTTACTGTGCATATATAACTATAACGTTAGTCCTGGCAAACATAATAACCCCCACCCACATTAACAGCCCAGAAAAATGGTATGAAAGTACCGAGATTTATCTTTGTGTTTGGATAAGAATATGAAGTAAATTCACTCTATTAATTATCGTTGGGAAAAGCCAATGAAAGGTGAAAGGAAAGGACACGCTTTTTGGTTTTGGTACACTGAATCTGATTATCAATGCTCTTGGCAAAAATTAAGAAAGAGGTCAAAGGGGTTAGAATCAAGCTCTTTCTTTGGTAATTAGCTGGCAGGTGACAACGCAGATGGTGGGTCAACTTTTACATTGTTCTTTGTAGGATATAGCGCAGCGCTGGTAGCGCAAATCAGCGAGCTTGCGAGGCAACAGTCAACGGTGTCGAAAATGGCCGCGTTGTCTGGCCTCTGGCAGTATTTAGGGATTTTATTGGAGCGGTTCTGCGAAGTCTACCGGCGTTCCTGCTGCCCGTCACGAACCACATGTTAGAGAAAGAACGGATAGCAGAAATAGAAAAAGATGGCAACGTAACTTGTTGCCATACTTGGGAAAAATTGGTCGGCACGAGAGGATTTGAACCTCCGACCCCCGACACCCCATGACGGTGCGCTACCAGGCTGCGCTACGTGCCGACGCGTAAAAAGAATACTACTCGATTCCTTTTTGAATGCAAGGGAGTCAGGTGCTAACTGGTTTATAATTAATCAGTTAGCAATGAACCGCTTCTCATCCGTCAGCACTTGCAGAAGCAGGCTGAGCTGCGGTTTCTGGTCATGCAATTTTTCACCTTGCAGATTATACGTCTGGTAATTGCCATTACTGTTCAGCACCAGCGTCAGTTCCGGTGTGGTTACCACCAGCGTATTATTCCCGGCAGCAGTCACCCAGTTATGGCGGCGAGTGGCGCTGAACAGATCCTGTCCTTGCGAGTACTCATTCGCCGGAGTGCTTACGTGCAGCAGACGTTGCATCAGGGTGGTCATCACGTCTTTATGATCGGTAAGCATATTGATGCGCTGTGCTGGCGTTCCCGGCCAGTGGATGACCAGCGGAACATGCAAGTTAGGGCGCGACCAGACCATACTTTTCGTTTCGTCACCCAGCGGGATACCGTGTCCGGCGGTAATAATGACCACGGTGTTATCCAGCTTGCCGGATTCACGCAGTGCGTTCAGCACCCGGCCAATTTGTGCGTCAACGTCGCCAGCCGCACGGCTATAACGGCGTGCAAAGCCTTTCTGGTTGCTGTCATCAAGTGTGGTGCCGTTAAACGCAACCCAGGAGAACCAGCGGTTATCTTCCTGAGCATAACGCTGAAGCCAGTTCACCCACTGATTAGCGGTCTGTTCATCAGACTGGCTCTGCGCAGCAGGCAGTGAGAAATCAGACAACAGTGCCTGGCGATACAGCGAGCTGTTAAAGCCATCCGAAGAGAACAGCCCCAACTGGTAACCCTGCTGGTTAAGCCCGGTAATGAGCGCCGCGGGAACGCGCGCCGAAAGCACGCCGTCCATGTAACCGGCCGAAATACCATAGAACAAGCCAAAAATACCGGCATCGGTTGAGTTACCGGAACTCATATGCTGCGTGAACGACACGTTCTTATCAGCGAACTCGGCGAGCGCAGGCATCTGCTTCTCGTAACGCGAGTAGTTCAGACCATCAACGGTTATCAGCAGTACGTTTTGACCACGTCCCATATCCCGGTAACGCAGGTCGCTCAGCGGATACTGAACGGTGACGGCTTCCGGGTTGCCTTGCTCGACCAGACGACGCTGATACTCCTGCGCATCCAACAGACCGTGTTTTTCAAGGAAACGACGTGCCGTCATCGGATAAGAGAGCGGCAGGTTAGCGCGCTGCATGGTGATAGGGCGATAGAAGTTCGCATCGGCCCAGATATACATGATGTGCGAACTAATAAATGAGACAAAAAAGAGCGCAGCAACGGGCTTCGCGTAATGACGACGCCGCGTCAGACTGCGGAGCTTTTGCCAGCTCCAGGTGGCAAACAGCATCTCAATCAGCAGGATCACCGGCACGCTGATAAACATCAACTGCCAGTCACGCGCGGTTTCGTTCTGGTCCGGGTTAATCACCAGTTCCCAGACGATGGGGTTGAGATGGAGGTGGAAACGGGTAAAGACTTCGCTGTCGATAAGCAATAACGTCATGCCCGCCGTCGCAAGGATGGCGGATAAGAACCTCATCAGGCGTTGCGACATGACGATAAACGTCAGCGGGAACAGAATCAGCAGATAGGTGGCGAAAACCAGAAAACTAAAGTGGCCGACAACGCTCATCCAGGAATAGATGCGCCCGGTCAGCGTGGTTGGCCAGTCCGCCACAAACAGATAACGGCAGCCAAGCACCATGGCCAACAAAATGTTGAACAGGGCAAACCAGTGCCCCCAGCTAACCATCTGGGAGACTTTTTCACGGTAGCGCTGACGATTCGTCACCATAAACTGTTGTTCGTTTCCCTTAGTGGGCCTGGTCGTCGCTAACGGATGACTGCAAAGCCTGGGCGAAAGACCTGGCGATCGCCTGACGCTGAGCCGGAGCAACGCTGGTATTGATAAGGTTGGTAACCATATTTCCCAATACCATCAGGGAAAGATCGGTCGGCGTTTTATGTTTTTCCAGTACGTTGACCAGCTCACTGAGCAGTTGTTCAACGTGTTCGTCACTGTAGCGGGAATGTTGTGGCATAAATCAAAATCAGTTTGTTGATGAAAGGGCAACATATTACCGTAGGAACAGCTTTTTTTCCCCTTTTTTATCTCTTGTTGCACACATGCGTTGGTGGTGGTTGAATACCGCCCGGTCTAAAAGGAGAGTTTATCATGAGTCTGGATATCAACCAGATTGCCTTGCACCAGCTTATCAAGCGTGATGAGCAAACCCTTGAAGTGGTGCTGCGCGATTCGTTACTTGAACCAACGCCTACTGTTGTTGAAATGATGGCGGAATTGCATCGCGTTTATAGCGCTAAAAATAAAGCCTATGGCCTGTTCAGCGAAGAGAGCGAACTGGCGGATAGCCTGCGTCTGCAACGCCAGGGCAAAGAAGATTTTCTGGCATTCAGCCGGGCGGCAACCGGGCGTCTGCGTGATGAACTGGCAAAATACCCGTTCGCTGATGGCGGCATCGTTCTGTTCTGCCAGTATCGCTATCTTGCGGTTGAGTACCTGCTGGTGACCGTGCTGAATAATTTAAGCAGTATGCGCGTCAATGAGCAGCTGGATATCAGCTCTACGCACTATCTGGACATTAACCATGCCGATATCGTCGCGCGTATCGATCTGACCGAATGGGAAACCAACCCGGAATCCACCCGCTACCTGACTTTCCTCAAAGGACGGGTAGGCCGCAAAGTGGCGGATTTCTTTATGGACTTCCTGGGTGCCAGCGAAGGCCTTAACGCCAAGGCACAGAATAAAGGTCTGTTGCAGGCGGTAGATGACTTCACCGCGGAAGCCCAGCTTGATAAATCAGAACGCCAGAATGTGCGTCAGCAGGTTTACAGCTATTGCAACGAACAGTTGCAGGCGGGCGAAGAGATTGAGCTGGAGTCGCTTTCCAAAGAACTGGCGGGCGTGAGTGAAGTGAGCTTCCAGGAATTTACGGCTGATAAAGGTTATGAGCTGGAAGAGAGTTTCCCGGCAGACCGTAGTACGCTGCGTCAGTTAACCAAATTCGCCGGCAGCGGCGGTGGGTTAACGGTTAACTTTGATGCCATGCTGCTTGGTGAACGTATTTTCTGGGATCCGGCGACTGACACCCTGACCATCAAAGGGACGCCACCAAACCTGCGCGATCAGCTGCAACGCCGCACCTCTGGCGGTAAATAGCAGCCATAAAAAAACCCCGCAGACGCGGGGTTTTTTTTCGACAAGTTTGCGATTACGCGCGAACGAAGTCGATGTGAGACAGTTTTGGCTTGAACGGGTGACGCTGAACAGCCTGAACTTTCACTTTTTCTTCTTTACCGCCAACAACGATGGTCAGAACTTCGCTGTAGAATTCAGCTTTGTTCTGGAGGTTCCACAGTTTGTCGTGGTCCAGTTCGATTGCAACTGGAGCAGCTTCGCCACCGTAAACGATAGCTGGGAACTTGTTGGCGTTACGCAGGCGGCGGCTCGCACCCTTACCCTGAACGCTACGTACTTCTGCTTCGATAGTAAACATTGATTTCTCTCTGTATTTTAAAACCCTACTACAGGCGACCCAGCAGCAGGTGAGTGTTCTGCTTTGCGGATGCAAAAGCGGGCGGCATTATAGCCCCCAATCCCCCACGGGGCAATCAAAACCTACGGTCTGTTAATCCTAAGCTGTAATGTCCCCAGGCGATTCTCGGGGGGATTTTTCATGATTAAAGAGACAGCTACGCTGATTTTTACACTTGCCAGCGAGAAATTGCGGGAGAGACACGGCTTGTCTTTATTCACTGAAACTCTCAGAAAGTGGATGGTAGAGGCTACTTTTGAAGACCGCTAAATAATTCTTCTTCCTGGGCAAAATGCAATCTCAGAATCGCATCAAGGCCATAAAGACACTGTTGAATATCCTGAACAGTACCTGAAGAGCCGTCTGTATTCTGTAGAAGGTTGCTCAACTGGCCCAGTTTTCTGACAAGCAGATAAATCTCCTGGTGACTTCGGCTCATGGCAGCCAGAGGGTCATCACCGGCCAGCATCAATGTCATGGTGGGGTACAGCCCTTGTTCGTCTTGCTGTTCATGAGCAAGGATATCCTGGGTCAGTTGCTCATGGAGTGTCTTCATGAGCGTGCGTCGTTCTTCCGGACTTGCCAGAGGTAACTGTGTTGCAACCTCGGTCAAACGCTGGAGTAGTGGCTGCAACATTTGGTGTTCATTACGTAAGGTAGCAACCTGCTCTGCACTCATTGTCTTGTCCGCCGGGCGAGCTATCCCACTCGCAAGAACCCGCAATGCCGACATAATGGCCAGCAGATCTATTAACTCCTGCAAAAGGGCACCTTCAAAGGGGGGAAGCAGACCCAGGGCGGCAAAGCCCATGGCAACACAGCACAGACCCATCCCTAGCCAGACACTTTGTCTGGCAATACGAATTGACAGTTTGGCTATGGCTTTGGCCTCAGCCAGCCGGTCTAAGCGGTCTGTCAGCAATACAACATCTGCGCTTTCTGCTGCGGCAGCCGTGCCTCTTGCCCCCATTGCAACCCCGACGCCCGCAGCTGCCAGAGCTGGGGCATCATTCACCCCATCACCAACCATCATTGTGCAGTGAGCGGATGAAGCGCTTGAGACATACTTCAGTTTCATCTCTGGAGTTAATTCTGCCAGTACCTGATCTACGCCGAGACCGGTGCCAATACTATCCGCTACTTCCTGCTTATCACCTGTCAGCATGACGATCTCGTGAACGCCTGATTTGCGTAACATACGTAAAGCCCGCGGGGTCTCAAGTCGTAACTGATCAGAAAACAACAACCAGCCGACCAGTTCGGCATTCACCGCAATCGCAACGACCGTCGAGTTCTCAATAAATAAGCGCTGACGGGCAGACTCCAGCCAGCTTCCCGCGCGCGCCTGGCTCAGGACAAAATCCAGTGTGCCGAGACAAACCTGTTGTCCGTTCACTTTTCCTGTCAGGCCTGCTCCAGCCACTTCCTGTACTGACTCTGGCATCGGCAAGGATCCGAGACCTTGCTCTTGTGCAGCCTGCAAAATGGCACTGGCTATAACATGACAGGAAAGCTGGTCCATGCTGGCTGCCAGTCTGAGCAATTCAGGTTGTGAGAAATGGGGAGAGAAACTGTGAATCGACATCAGTTTTGCCATACCACCAGTCAGAGTGCCGGTCTTGTCAAAAAACAAATAATCAGCCCGGGCAAGTTGTTCCAGCGCAGCGCTACCTTTGATCAAAATTCCCCGCTTTGCACAACGAGAAATCCCGGATACCAGTGCCACCGGCACAGCCAGCAGGAGGGGGCAAGGCGTTGCAACAACCAGAACGGCCAGTGCACGTATTGGATCCTGACTCACTAACCAGGCCAGCCAGGCAACAATAAGGGTGAAAGGGATGAACCAGACCGCATAGCGATCAGCGAGTCTGGCTGCTGGCGCACGAGCCTGGCCTGCTTGTTCAACCACACTGATGATACCCTGAAGTGTGCTGTCTTTAGCTGCACGGGCAGCGTGCATTTTCAGAGCATCACCAGCATTAATGGTACCACTTAGCAGTAATTCACCAGTTTGCCTGGTGACCGGCAACGATTCCCCGGTAATAGAGGATTCATTTAGCACAGCGCTCACACTCACCAACGGACCATCTACTGGAATGGTTTCTCCCAGCTTAACCAGTAGTAGATAACCAGGTTGAATGGATTCAACGGGAATGACCTGAATGCCATCCTCAGTCAGTCGGTTGGCGACACGAGGGACTCTGGACAGCAACGCAACCATTTCACGTTCTGCACGACCCCGGGCGTAGTTTTCTAGAAATCGGCCTGAAGCCGTCATAGCAGCAATGACGGCCGCAGTGGCCGGTTCATTCATCCAGAGAGCCCCTGACATTGAAAGAATGGCGAGTAAATCCACCCCAAACTTATGATTTAATAATGATTTAACCACTTCATAAATTAATAAAAGCAAAGAGGGGATAGTCGAAATGATTAATATAATGGAGATACTCTGTACCCAGGTAGCATCCTGATTGAAGATATACAGCATCAAAGCCAGTAGAGGGAAAATTAACAGCATAATATCGAGTAATAATCGGCTGTTTTTCATGGGTTTTTGCCTCCAGAGCTATGCTCCTGGGTCGGTTAAAAGTAGAACATATGAACCATTAACCGTTGTCTGGTTTAACATTGTCTCCTGGATAAACAGATATATATCTTTTAATTTTAACGATGAACGTTATCTTACCCACATAACTGCCTCTGCGGATGTTAGCTGATTCAACGAACTACCAGCACTGGGCATTTCGAATGTCGTACAATTGCAGATGAATTTGATCCTAAAAGATAGGTTGTCAGGTCAGGACGGTGAGAGGCAATAATGATCAACTTTGCTCCAATTTCCTCAGAATATTCGAGAATTTTATCTTTAGGCGTTCCGACGACTGCATGTGTTACAACCTTCTCGGCAGGTAACTTGAATTCTTTAACGATTTCATTGAGTTTTGCTAGTGCTTTCTGTGTCATTTCACTTATTTCCGACATTTCCGGCGCATAGCCCATCCCAAGAGAAGAGTAGTAAGGAAAAAAAGGAACGACGGTAAGAAAATGGACTTTTGTTGTATTCAGGACCGTATGCCTCTGAACGTGAGGTATAACCATCTCTGTGAGGCCGCTTTCAGAAATATCAATCGGTACTAAAGTAGGGTTGTACATTTGATTCTCCTGTTTGCATTTGTTCTGTACACGGTTAGTAAGCGTCTGTTTTTACCCTGTCGTTTTATCCTGGCACGTCAGCGTAGAATATCGGCCTTTGCATCTGTCAATTCCGAAAGATTCAGTCAGATACCGAAGGAAATAAAATATAAAGTATATCAGTCCTATACATTATAAATGTTTAGACCAATAAATTACCGTGACCGTTATCCCGCATTACAACCAACCCTCTGCGGAGACCAGGCGCATAAGTTTTATAGTTGTTATACTTTTTCAACTCCAAACGAAATTATCCCCCTAAGTAGGGGGTTCTTCATTCACCTAATCGAAGGATTTTTTCAGTCTCACTAAGAGAGAACTATTAGGGTGTAAATATCTTCTCAATCAGGCAGTCTCAATGAATAAAGTGCACTAAATGATAATGAAAGTGATATTGAGAGGTGGTTTACATTTTTGAGTGTAGCCATTCTAATGGCTAAAATTATTTCATATCAGGTTTATCTTAAAGTGGTTGTTTATATTTCTTACACCATGAGATACAACCGTTTTATTATTCACAGGTTGCAATAAGTAAAGGTTTGAGCATGAATGCTGATACTATTCTGTGCTCTCTGAAAGCGTGGCTTATCTCATTTTTCAGGATTAAATAAAGGACTATACCGCTGAGGTTGTCACCTGGCGGAGCCGCCGCTGGCTTTCGTCGTCTGCGGGGTTAATAACCATCATGATTAAGTCCGGTCGCCCATCAACGATAAATGTCGAAAACTCCAGTGCGATATCCTCCAGTTGCTTTGTCGCCAATGCCATGAACTACAGCGAGATCCCACACTAGCGCATTTCATTCGCCCGGCGAAAGCGTCCTTCATAGTCAAAGACCTTTTCACGCACCTGCCAGAACTGGCCTTTCTTGCGGGCGACGACAAAATCTGGATGGCGCAACAGCACCTGCTGATGCACGATATCGGCCACCGTTATCCAGCGCAGAGGCACTCCTGGCGTACGAGTATGCGGGCGGATAAAAAGTTGTTCAAAGGCCGTTCTCTGGGCTGGTGTGTGCACCCTGAATCGCTCGCTGACGTCGGCCCCGTCCTCGTCGTAATAGGTAATTTTCAGCCACTCACCTTTTTCATCTGCACCCGGCTGTAACGCCATACCGGAACAGCGAAGCACCAGCGCATCTTTGAGCTTAAGCGCAGCCTTCAGCATATCGTCCGGGTCGACCAGTATCGTGTCACATTCCCGGCAGCGTCGGGCGGCAATGTCGTTTTCGGCATTACACTGTGGGCAGTTTTTAAAGCGGAAACGAAAATCGCACTGCTCACGATGCCCTTCGTCATCTTCAAACCAGCCCTGGCAGCGGCGCCCGAAATGTTCAATCAGCGTGCCGTCGGCGGTGGTTTTGCCCCAGAAGGTATTGGCGAAACCACAGGCCGGACAAAAGACCTGAACCGGCACATTGTCACTTTTCCCTTTCGGTGTACCCACTTCCGGGGAATAGAGATCGTGCGGGTTTCCGGCGTAGTCCAGAATCAGGCAATCGGTTTTACCCGGTGCCAGACGCAGGCCGCGCCCGACGATCTGCTGATACAGGCTGACGGATTCTGTGGGGCGTAAAATGGCAATCAGATCGACGTGCGGCGCATCAAATCCGGTGGTTAACACCGAGACGTTGACCAGATAGCGGAACTGCTGTTCCTTGAAAGCGTTAATCAGCGCGTCACGTTCAGGGCCAGGGGTTTCGCCGGTAATGAGCGCAACGTCCCCTGGCGGAAGTAAGCCGGTTATTTCCCTGGCGTGCTCAACGGTGGCGGCAAAGATCATCACCCCTTTGCGCGTCTGGGCGAATTCTTCAATCTGGCTGATGATATGCGGGGTAATACGCTGTTGTTTTTTCAGCTCATGGTTGAGATCGGCTTCACTGAATAAGCCGTTGCTTTGCGCCTGTAAGCGGCTGAAATCGTACTGCACCACGGGCATATCCAGGCGTTCGGGTGGCGTCAGATAACCATGTTTAATCATATAGCGCAGCGGGAGTTCATAGATGCAGTCGCGGAACAGCGCTTTCTCATCCCCGCGAACCATCCCATGATAATGAAAGTGATAAATCCAGCCTTTCCCCAGGCGAAACGGCGTGGCGGTCAGGCCGAGCAGGCGCAGGTGAGGATTTACCTCTTTCAGGTGCGAAAGGATTTGCTGATACTGACTATCGTCATCATCGCTGATGCGGTGACACTCATCGACAATCAGCAGCGAGAATTCGCCTAGAAAATGTTCCAGATTACGCGCAACCGACTGCACGCTGCCAAACACCACTTTGCCGCGGCTCTCTTTACGTTTAAGCCCGGCGGCGAAAATATCAGCCTCAAGGCCAAGCGCACAATATTTGGCGTGGTTTTGCGCCACCAGCTCTTTTACGTGCGCCAGCACCAGCACGCGCCCACGCGCCAGGCGCGCCAGTTCGGCGATCACCAGGCTTTTTCCAGCCCCCGTCGGGAGCACAATGGCAGCCGGCTCTTTATGTTTTCGAAACCAGGAGAGGGTGGCGTCGACGGCTTCCTGCTGATAGGGGCGAAGTGTAAAAGTCATGGGTTCTCTGATTGGTTAACTCATCCATAGTATGCCACGAAACTTTTTCCCTTGAGTGGCGCAACCAGACCATTATACTGAACCACTCTTGACTGCTTCTTTTTTCGGACGCGTCGTCCGACTTCCAGCACCATTAAGGCTAAAAAGACTTCATGCGACTTGATAAGTTTATCGCTCAGCAACTCAGCGTTAGCCGCGCTATTGCCGGGCGTGAAATTCGCGCCAGCCGCGTTACCGTGGATGGCGACATTGTAAAAGACACGTCCTTCAAACTTCAGCCTGAACATCAGGTGGAGTACGACGGTAACCCGCTGACTCAGCAAAATGGCCCACGCTATTTCATGCTGAACAAACCGGAAGGTTATGTTTGTTCCACGGATGATCCCGATCATCCGACGGTCCTCTATTTTATCGACGAGCCTGTGGCGCACAAGCTACATGCGGCCGGGCGTCTTGATATCGACACCACCGGGCTGGTGCTGATGACTGATGACGGTCAATGGTCACACCGCATTACGTCCCCGCGCCATCTCTGCGAAAAAACCTACCTTGTGACGCTGGAATCGCCGGTGTCCGATGACACAGCAGAACAATTCGCAAAAGGCGTTCAGCTGCATAATGAGAAAGACCTGACGAAACCGGCTGTGCTGGAAGTGATAGCCCCGACCGAGGTGCGTCTGACTATCAGCGAAGGCCGCTATCATCAGGTTAAGCGCATGTTTGCAGCTGTAGGAAATCATGTTGTGGGCTTACACCGTGAGCGTATTGGTGCGATTGAACTCGACCCGGAACTTGAACCAGGTGAATACCGCCCATTGACGGAAGAAGAAATCGCCAGCGTAGGGTTGCCTTCGCGCTAATTTCAGGAGAACTCTGTGACCACCAGGCCACACTCGTCTTTCAAAATTGTTTTCATCCTTGGCCTGCTGGCCATGCTGATGCCATTGTCCATCGATATGTATTTGCCAGCACTGCCGGTCATTTCCGCGCAGTTTGGCGTACCGGCGGGCAGCGCGCAGATGACACTCAGTACCTATATTCTTGGCTTTGCGATTGGGCAGCTGTTATATGGGCCAATGGCCGACAGTCTTGGCCGTAAACCGGTCATTCTGGGTGGCACGCTGGTGTTTGCGGGCGCAGCAGTCGCCTGTGCTCTGGCGCAAACTATCGATCATCTGATTGTCATGCGCTTTTTCCACGGGCTTGCAGCGGCGGCGGCCAGCGTAGTAATTAACGCCCTGATGCGCGATGTGTATCCGAAAGAAGAGTTCTCCCGCATGATGTCGTTTGTCATGCTGGTCACAACCATTGCCCCGCTGATTGCGCCGATGGCGGGTGGGGCGGTGTTGGTGTGGTTTAGCTGGCATGCGATTTTCTGGATCCTGGCGCTTGCGGCGCTGCTGGCATCGGCGATGATTTTCTTCTTCATCGATGAGACGCTACCCGTTGAGCGTCGGCAGAAATTCCACATCCGCACCACGCTGGGTAACTTTGCTTCACTGTTCCGCCATAAGCGTGTGCTGAGCTATATGCTGGCGAGCGGTTTTAGCTTCGCCGGGATGTTCTCTTTCCTGAGTGCCGGGCCGTTTGTTTACATCGAGCTTAACCATGTTTCACCGCAGCATTTTGGCTATTACTTTGCGCTGAACATCGTGTTCCTGTTTATCCTGACCATTATCAACAGCCGTTTTGTCCGGCGGGTTGGGGCGCTGAACATGTTCCGTGCCGGGCTTTGGATCCAGTTTGTGATGGCTATCTGGCTTGTGGTGAGCGCGTTTCTGGGGATCGGTTTCTGGGCACTGGTGCTGGGCGTTGCGGCGTTTGTGGGCTGCGTGTCGATGATCTCCTCAAACGCGATGGCCGTTATTCTTGATGAGTTCCCTCATATGGCGGGGACGGCCTCATCGCTTGCGGGGACGTTTCGCTTTGGCATTGGTGCTATTGTGGGGGCGCTGCTGTCGATGGCAACGTTTAACACCGCCTGGCCGATGCTGTGGGCTATCGCTTTTTGCGCAACCAGCTCCATTCTGTTCTATCTCTACGCTAGTCGCCCGCGAAAAACGGCGCACTGAATCACTTAAAAGGCCCGTTACGGGCCTTTTTGTTGATGCATATCAACCAAAGCATCGTTCGTTTACCCCGTATTTGTTTCTTTTATGTAAAATCTATTTATGTAAAAAGTCACATCATTGTAGTTAAAAAGGTTGAGTTAGATCGCAGAAACGGGTACATATAGCGCCGACGCGAACCTGCACCTCCTTTAAAAAAGCTCGGATAAATAAGATGCTAATGCCCGTAAACTGCGGCTGTAAGCGTTTTCTTATCAAAAACAGGGCAGGTTAGCGACGATGTGTTACTATGAATGTAAATAAATTGTGAAGTAAATTTTGCTTCCGGGGAACGAACGTGAATACATTACAACTCTCCATAGTCCATCGCTTGCCCCAGAGCTATCGCTGGTCGGCGGGTTTTGCAGGTTCGAAAGTTGAACCGATTCCGCAAAACGTGGCCGGGTGCGAGAATTGTCTGGTCGCGCTCAAACTGCTGAGCCCAAGCGATGAAAGCGCATGGCCGGTAATGGAGCGCCTGAGCCAGGCGCTGACGGATATCGAAGTCGACAGTTCAGTACTGGAGTGTGAAGGTGAGCCGTGCCTGTTTGTTAAAAGCCAGGACGAATTTGCCGCTACCTGCCGACTGAAAAACTTCGGTGTGGCGATTGCAGAGCCATTTTCAGGGCAATATCCTTTCTAAGTGCTAGCTTAAGGCTAACAGCTGGCGCGTGTAGCTCTGCGTCGGTGCAGTGAACACGTGCTGGCACTCCCCTTGCTCTACCACTTCCCCCTGTCGCAACACAATCACCTGATGGCATAGCGCACGGACGACCTGTAAATCGTGGCTGATAAAGATATAGGCCAGCCGGTGTTTTTCCTGTAACCCCTTCAGAAGCGCTAAGATCTGCGCTTGTACGGTTCTGTCGAGCGACGACGTAGGTTCATCCAGAATGATCAACTCAGGCTTGAGGATCAGGGCGCGGGCGATGGCGATACGCTGACGCTGCCCGCCAGAGAACTCCGCCGGGTAGCGATGCCGGGCCTGGGGCTCCAGACCCACTTCTTCCATTACCCTTATCACCTCTTCTTCGCGCTGCTGTGGCGTGAGGGCCGGGCGGTGAACGCGAAGTCCCTCTTCGATAATTTGCAAAACGCTCAGTCGAGGGTTGAGTGAGGAGTTGGGATCCTGAAACACCACCTGCATTCGCGGGCGAACGGGCAGCATCTGGCGGCGGTTCCAGCTGTGTAACGGCATTCCGTCAAACTGGATTGTCCCCTGAGAGGTGATTAAGCGCAGTAGCGCCAGGCCGGTGGTACTTTTGCCCGAGCCCGATTCACCGACCAGCCCCAGCGTTTCTCCTGGCCGCAGGGAAAAGCTGATGTTTTTCAGCACCGGATTTTCATCGACAATGCGCCTTAACAGGCCTTTGCGTATCGGGAACGAAACGGCCAGATCGGTAACGCTTAGCAAAGGCACGGTGTTCACGGGAAGCGGGACCGGGTCGCCAGAAGGCTCACTATCAAGCAGACGTTGTGTGTAAGGGTGCTGAGGGGCGTTCAGGAGCATGTGCGCGGTGTTTTGCTCAACACAGCGCCCGTTTTGCATCACCGCAACGCTGTCTGCCAGTTTTTTCACGATGCTAAGATTATGCGTGATGAACAGCAGGCTCATATTTAACTCATCTTTCAGCTCCCGCAGAAGCTGAAGGATTTGCGCCTGTACCGTTACGTCCAGTGCGGTGGTGGGTTCGTCGGCAATCAGCAGTTCCGGGCGTGTCAGCAGGGCCATCGCAATCATCACGCGCTGGCGCTCTCCCCCTGAAAGCTGATGTGGAAAATCGCTCAGCCGTTTAGCCGCATGGCGAATACCCGTGCGTTCAAGACAATCCAGGATCTCGCCCCGTGCCGCCTCTTTACGCATTCCCCGGTGTAGCGACAAGACTTCGTACAGCTGTTTTTCCAGCGTATGCAGCGGATTAAGGGACACCATCGGTTCCTGAAAGATCATGGCAATCTTATTCCCGCGAATGCCACGCAGCGTGTGTTCGTCGGCATGTAACAGCGACTTACCCTGAAACAGGATATCGCCTTGGGGATAACTCACCGGCGGCGAGGGCAGCAAACGCAGTACGGAAAGGGCGGAAACACTCTTACCTGAGCCCGACTCACCCACAAGCGCCAGCGTTTCGCCCGCCTGGATGCGCAGCGACAAATCGCTGACCACGGTGCGAGTTTCACCCTGATTCGAAAACGCAATCGACAGATTATCGATACTGAGAAGGGGTTGCGTCATCTTATACCGCCTTGTTCGGGTCAAAGGCATCACGCACCGCTTCGCCAATAAAAATCAGCAGAGAGAGCAATACTGCCACAGAAAGGAAGGCTGTTATGCCAAGCCAGGGCGCCTGCAAGTTATTCTTGCCTTGCAGCAATAATTCACCGAGCGAAGGCGACCCAAGCGGCAACCCGAACCCGAGAAAATCGAGCGACGTCAGGGTGGTGATGGAGCTGCACAAAATAAATGGCAGGAAGGTGAGGGTAGCTACTACGGCATTGGGGAGCATATGGCGGAAGATGATCCCCCGATCGCTGACCCCCAGCGCTTGCGCGGCGCGGATATAATCAAAATTACGGGTGCGTAAAAATTCGGCGCGAACCACGCCCACCAGCGCCATCCAGCCAAAGAGCACCGTAATGGCCAGTAACCACCAGAAGTTTGGCTGCACCACGCTTGAGAGCAGGATAATTAAAAACAGCGTTGGCATCCCGGACCAGACCTCAATCACGCGTTGTCCCCAGAGATCGATTTTTCCGCCGTAATAGCCCTGAACCGCACCGGCCACAACGCCCATCACGCTTGAGAAAAGCGTCAGCATCAGTCCGAAAAGCAGGGAGATACGCGTACCGTAGAGAATGCGTGCCAGAACATCACCACCGTTTGCATCGGTTCCCAGCCAGTTTTGCGTGGAAGGGGGCGACGGGAAGGGGGTGGATGTCGCATAGTTAATGCTGTTCGCACCAAAGCGGACAGGGGCCCAGAGCGCCCAGCCGTGTTGGTCTATCTGTTCGCGAAGCCATGGATCCTGATACTCCGCCGGCGTGGCAAAGGGGCCGCCAAAATCGCTTTCGCTGTAGTTTGCCAGCACCGGGACATACCATCGGTCATTAAAATGCACCAGTAGCGGTTTATCGTTAGCAATCAGTTCAGAACACATGCTGAATATAAAGATCACGGCAAAAATCCACAGTGACCAGTAGCCGCGGCGATTGTGGCGAAAACGGCCCCAGCGGGCGTGGTTGACGGGGCTTAAACGCGGCATCAGCGACCCTCAAAATCGATTCGTGGATCAACCAGCGTATAGCTGATATCACTGATGATATTCAGCAGCAGGCCAATCAGGGTGAAAATGTAGAGTGTGCCAAACATCACAGGGTAGTCGCGCGAGACGGTGGCCTCATAACCCAGCAGACCCAGGCCGTTTAACGAGAACATGACTTCTATCAGCAGCGAACCGGTAAAAAACATACTGATGAACGTGGCAGGAAATCCGGCAATTACCAGCAGCATGGCGTTGCGGAACACGTGCTTCCACATAATCTGCTTCTCAGCCAGGCCCTTTGCGCGCGCGGTCACTACATACTGTTTGCGGATCTCATCCATAAAGGCGTTTTTAGTAAGCATTGTCAGCGCCGCAAACCCGCCAATCACCGTAGCGAGGACGGGCAGCGTGATGTGCCAGAAGTAATCAGCGATCTTTTTATACCATGGCAGAGTGCTAAAATCGGCTGACACTAACCCGCGCAGCGGGAAGACGTCGAAGTAACTGCCACCAGCAAAAAAGACAATCAGCAAAACCGCGAACAGGAACGCCGGGATGGCGTAACCAATGATAATAAATGTGCTGCTCCAGATATCGAACCGACTGCCGTTGTAAACCGCCTTGCGGATCCCAAGCGGAATAGACACCAGATAGATAATCAGCGTTCCCCACAGACCGAGCGTCACGGAGACAGGCATGCTTTGTTTGATCAACGTCAGGACTGAGGCGCTGCGAAACAGGCTGTCGCCAAAGTCAAAACGTACATAGTCCCAGAGCATTTTGAAATAACGCTCATGAATGGGTTTATCAAAACCGTATCGGTGGGTTATCTCAGCGATCACTTCGGGATCAAGCCCGCGTCCGCCCCGGTAGTGGCTTTCGCTGATATTACCTGTTCCGGTTCTGGCGTGGCTGGCGCTCAGGTTTTCACCGCCGCCGCCGGGCATTCCGCTGTTATTGCCAAACTCAATGGCGGCAATAGCCTGATCAACCGGGCCGCCTGGGGCGATTTGCACGATAAAAAAGTTAATGGTGATAATTGCCCACAGCGTAGGGATAACCAGCAATAAGCGGCGTATCAGATAAGCACCCATTTTGGTTCCTTAACGCCGCTCTGCGGGCAGTTTGGCGGCTTTATTAACGTCGTACCACCAGTTATCGAATCCCAGTGAGTAAATGGGGCGTACGGCGGGCTGCGAGAATTTGTTCCATTGGGCCACGCGGTCTTCCCCCATATACCACATCGGCAGCATGTAGTAATTCCAGGTTAACACCCTGTCGAGGGCACGCCCTAAAGGTAACAGCTTGTCCTTATCTCCCTGTGCCGCCACGATTTTGGCGATCAGCGCATCAATAACCGGACTTTTAACGCCAGGTGCGTTATAGGACGAATTGATGTAGCTGGAGGCCCACGAGATTTGCAGATCAGAGCTTGGCCACGGCTGGGCGGACCACAGACGCTGCATCATATCGTAATCGCGACTGCGCATCCGGTTGGTTATCTGCGCGTTATCGACCTGGCGAATGTTCATGGTGATGCCAAGTCTGGCAAGATTCTGTTTAAACGGCAGCACCCACTGGTCATTTCCGCCCGAAGAGAGCAAAAGCTCAAAGCTCAGCGGTTTACCTGTTTGGGTATTGATCCGTTTTTGATTTTTCAGAACCCAACCCGCGTCATCCAGCAGTTTGCTGGCTTTCAGCAGGTTTTCGCGATCAAAGCCCTTACCGTCGGATGTCGGTGGCTGAAACACGGTGGTAAACACCTCTGGCGGGATCTCCGCTTTCAGTGGGGCCAGCAGGGTGAGTTCATCGGCGTCCGGATAATTGCGCGCGGCATATTCGGTATTCTGGAAATAGCTGTTAGCGCGGCTGTAGGCGCCGTAAAACAGCGCTTTGTTCATCCATTCAAAATCAAATGCCAGGGTAATGGCCTCGCGAACCCGGCGATCGGTAAAAACAGGGCGCTGGATATTGAACGCCAGCCAGCGCGTATCTTGCGCAGACTCATTTTTGTGTTCGTCTTTGACGATATACCCATTGGTGAAGTTTTTGCCGATATAGCGAGTGGCCCAGTTTTTGGCGCTGTTCTCCACGCGTAAATCAAAGGCACCGGCTTTAAAGGCTTCGAACGCCACGTTGTCGTCGAGATAGTAATCATAGCGCAGGGTATCGAAGTTCCAGCGGCCACGATTTACGGGCAGATTGGCAGCCCAGTAGTCTTTTACGCGGGAATAGACCACATATTGCCCCATGCTCCAGTCCGTAATGCGATAAGGCCCGCCCGCCAGCGGCGGTGTGGATAAGGGGTCGCTAAGTTTATGGTTTTTCCAGAAAGACTCTGGCATGACGGGCAGTGAGAACAGGCTGAGCATGTTCTCTTTATTCGGTTCACTCAGTTCGATGCGCACAGTCAGCGGGGCGATGGCCTTAACCGTTGCGCCTTTATACACCAGGCGGAACTGGGGAACACCTTCGGTCATAAACTTATGAAACGTGAAGGCCACATCGCTTGCCTGAACATGCGAGCCGTCATGGAAACGAGCCTGAGGGTTAATCGATATTTCTGCCCAGGAGAAGTTATCTGCGTAGCGGACGTTGTCTGCCACCAGCGGATAATAGCTGCCAGGCTCATCGTCAGAGGTGACAAAGAGCGTGTCGTAAAGTGATTCAGTACGCGCCGCCGCCACGCCACGTAACGCGAAGCGGTTAAAGTTATCAAATGTCCCGGTCGCCGAGAGAGTCACTTTCCCGCCTTTGGGGGCTGCAGGATTGACGTAGTCGAAATGATTAAAGTTAATGGCGTACTTAGGCTCACCAAGCACGGCAAATGCGTAGTTTTCTTTGATGGTTTCCGACTGACCGGAAAAACTGACGAATGCCAGCAGCAGCAACACGGAGCGCATTAACATCTTGCGGCGGTTCCCTCTTTTATTCTGACTCATGCGCGTCGGCGCACTTAGTTAAGCTGAATAATAAGTGACGCCGCCACCGTTGTGAAATTATTCACGGTCAGGGTGCATATCCGGCTGCCATTTTCTGAATTGCTCCAGCGGCATCGGGCGACTTATCCAGTATCCTTGCAGGAAATTCACCCCGTGCTCGCGCAGCCAGGCGGCCTGTTCGGGGGTTTCTACCCCTTCTGCCACGGTGGACATATTCAGGCGTCTTGCAAGCGTCAAAACGGCATCAAGCACCGGAGAGGTGACGGTTTCAGTACCAATTGCGTTCACAAAACCACGATCAATCTTGAGATAGTCCATCGTGAAACGTTCAAGATAAATCAGCGCACTGTGGCCGGTGCCAAAATCGTCAATTGCAATTTCAAACCCTTCGTTGTGTAACCACTCGAAAAGCTGGTTGGCTTCACGCTGCTGAATCATGTCGCGTTCGGTTATTTCCAGTACTGTCTGGAAATGATCCCGCGGGAGAGCGGCATTGAAGGTGCGCATATCTTCTTTAAAGCTGTCAGCGTGCAGATGCCCTGGTGCGATGTTAATCCCCAGTTTTGCCCCCGGCGGTAGCATCGTTTGTAAAACCGGGGCATCCCGGATGATGAGATCAAAAAGATGGAGCGTGAGCGGGACAATCAGTTTCTGTGCTTCAGCAAAATTGATAAAGGCATCCGGTGGGATCTCTCCCATTGTCGGGTGTTTCCAGCGCATCAGCACTTCAACGCCGCGCATTTTGAGTTCTTTAGCATCCACTACCGGCTGGTAGACCACATAAAACTGGCCAAGCTTGATGGCGGTTAAAATTTCTTTTCCCGGGTTCAGGCGGATAGTCAGGATATAGAAACTGAGCGAGCCAGCCGCAATACCACACACCAGCCCAAAAAAGAGCGCAAACAGCAGCTCATCCGTCGTCCACTGTTCGGCATACAGATTAATAGTGAGGGGAAAATCTTTCAGTGTGGCGGTGCGGGAAGGGGGTTCACGGAGATCGTGCGCCTTGAGCAGAGAGCCAGACATCGTCGATAACGCCTGGTCGCCAATAATCACCGCAATGCCCGCAAACTCGTCCTGGCGCGCAGTGTAGAGCAGATAAGGGGTCAGATTGATATTAACTGACGTAAAGACACCGCCGTCTTTCACCAGTGGATTTCGATACCAGATAGCTATTGCAGGCTTATTGGGCAGCATAGGCGTGCCAGGCAACAGCACCATATCGAGTGGCTTGTTGATATGCAGCTCAGGTATTAGCTCTTCCAGTGGGACGTCCATCGGCCCGGTCGCGGAAGAGCAGAACGCCTTTTTATCCCTCACCAGCAAAAAAGCGCGAACGTTGATGCTAAAGGCGGCGCGGGAGGTTAACTCAGCGCTAACGTCGTGGCAATTATTCAGGGTGAGCGGCTGGAGCGTATCAATTGAGGTTTTTAGTTCTTCGAAATAGCTCTCCATGTAAACGCTCAAATCCGTAATTAAGGTGTCGAATTTGACTTCCCGCTTATGGTAGCTCCAGAAAAACTGCAATGTCCCCAGGAGCAGAGCAATGAAGAAACCAGCGAGAATACTGACGGTAAGGATCTTGCGGTTACTGGACAGGTAGCGGGTGAACATAGACGTCGTGGTTCCTGGATTGCCGTGAGTGCCATCAGCACGGCTAAACTTACGTTATGACAAGACTACAGCCTGGTACAGCGTAAAGTGAATTTCGAGTGACAGGCAAAAAAAAACACTGCCGAAGCAGTGCTTTTTTTTGTCGTGTTACTAGCCAAGGGATAACCAGCAACATGACAGATTAACTGCGGGTCAGAACTCGTCGCGCTTCGTTGTAGCGCTTCTTCCAGTAAGGTTCATTCATACTGGAGATAGTCACACCACTGCTGGTGGAAGCATGTACAAACTGGTCGTTACCAATGTAGATGCCAACATGTCGACCCGTAGAGCCTGCACGGAACAGGACTAAATCACCTGTACGCAGTTTGGTACGAGAAATCGACTTGCCCATCTCCTGCTGTTCATAGGTTGAACGCGGAAGATCTAACCCAAACTGCTCGCGGAAAGTACGCTGTACAAAACCGGAACAATCGATACCTGTTTTGGTGCTGCCACCCAGACGATAACGCACGCCTTTCCAGCTAGCATACTGATCCATAATTCGGGACTTCACGTCCAGGTTACGAACCATATTCTCAAATTCATCCTGAGAGGCTTGCAGTGAAGAGGAATCTTCCATTCCCACAACACGCGTCTCAGGATGCATATTCTTCGCGGTGTTAGATGTACTACATGCTGAAAGCAGTACCGCAACTGCAATCGCCGGGATCCCCCGTAAGATATATCTCAAAATCGGTTGAGATTTGACCATTTTGTTTATTTTCCCTTGAAGTCCTTAACGATAAATATCGTTATAAAAATGCCAACCGTGACGAGACTAATTATCTGTTCACAATGAGACAATTCTTTCTGGTCAGATTTGTGGCACAACGCACAAAATTATTCACCCTGAAAATAATTGTCTCTATGGGGCAAAACGAGTTCGAGATTAACCGATTGGCAGGGGCATTGCGAGCAAAAATATCCGTTTTTTTATAAGAAATTGTGATACACAAAGTGAATAAACGGAATTGCTCAAAATGAAGTCAATTTAGGTTAAAAACCGTGCAATGCATTCATTTATATCACGAATAGTATTACGAGATTATGACAGAAACGGCAGGATTTGGGTGAAAATCCATCAAGGATCGAAAATGATCCCTGATGGATAACTTGAATTTAAGTTAATTATTTGTTTTGAACTTGTTGCATTCGACAGGGCAGATGGCGATCAAATAGCTCTATTATCCAGTCGCTCAAAGGTGTCATCAGGCACCACGGCAGCGCTATAAGCGCAACGGAAAGGGAGCCAACGGCAATATCAGTGAACCAGTGAGCGCCAATCATTACCCGTGGGAAGGCAAAAACCACAAAAATAATCAGGGCAACCGTGAACGCTTTTTGACCGAAATAACGAAGCATGATTGCAGCAAAAATAAGCAACATCATTCCATGATCACCCGGGAAACTGTCTTTAGAGGCATCTTTTGTCGGAACAGACAACAGCTCGCTGACGCGATGGATATTGTCGAAAAAGAGCGTTGGGCTTGAGCGTTTCACGGGAATAATGTTGGATGCCAGCTGATTAATCGCTACTGCCAGCAGTAACATCACCAGACCAATAATCAGAATACGGCGGCGTCCTGATTTATCTTCTTTCAGCCAGAAAGAGAGCATCAGGCCACCCATCGCCAGCAGCGAACAGCCGTCGAAAGCGCGATTGTTGGTGAGGGCTACCAGCCACAGAAAAGCCTGGCTCTTCACTAATTCTTCGTTAAAGAAGTGGAAAATCGCGGAATCCAGCGGGAACCAGAAACCGTGATTCGCTGGAAGATACCAGGAGAAAAAGAGCGCCAGGCCGGCAACGTTAAGCAATAAAATCAGGGGAAATCGAGTCGTCATCACTATTCAGCATACAGTTAAATCAGGGGCAACGTTAGCCGCCCGAACTTAAACGAAGCTTCAACAGGCTGGACTGCAAGGCGTTCCAGTCGGTGTTAACCGCACTAATTAACTCTATTCGGCTATCAGGCGGCGCGACATTTTGGGTTTCAATGAAGAAATCTTCTCCCTGACGGTTGATGCGAACCAGACCATCCTGCGTACGCATGATCCCTTTCACGCGATCCACCGGGGCAAGCCTCGCCCACTCCAGGATCCCAATGGTGTCAAAAACCGTATCGGCATCGAAAATCCAGCCGCAGGCCTGATGCCCCTGGCCGCTATTCAGGTTACGACGCCAGCGCTGATGTTCAGGCAGGCTCAGTGCTGCCAGACCCTGCTTGGCGCTTTGGCTGTGGCTATGCGCTGCGCTGGCAGGCAGTTCAGCCTGATTCAGCCGGGGAAGGTCGAGCAGGGCGTTGTCAATCTTGCCCTGTGTGCTGTAAACACGCTGACGTTCACCGCCAAAATGTTGCCACCAGGTATCAAACGCCACATGGCTTTCTGCGGTTGCGCGATCCTCTTTATTGGCGATGACAATATCGGCGCAGGCAAGTTGATCACGGAAGTTTTCATTGTTAACGGCTCGTTCATCCAACAACTGACGTGGATCAAGCAGGCACAGCGTCGCCCGCAGATCGATCCACGGCTCGTACACGGGCGCGGTCAGCAAATCGAGAATTTGTTTTGGATGGCCGAGCCCGGTCGGTTCAATCAGCAGACGGTCTGGCTTGCCCTGGCGCAGCAGAGTGTTTAGTCCAACCTGCATGGGTAAACCATTTACACAACAAATGCATCCGCCGGGGATCTCTTTGATCAACGCGCCGCTGTCCGCCAGCAATGCGCCATCAATACCGACCTCGCCAAATTCGTTCACCAGAACGGCCCATTTTTCTGCCGGATCTTTATTGGCCAGCAAATGCAGAATTGAGGTGGTTTTACCGCTGCCGAGAAAGCCGGTGATAAGGTTGGTTTTGGTCACGTGCGCTCCAGAAATCAGTGTGATGCTATGCACATTATCCTGACGAAAAAAGAGCGCAATGAGAAGGGGGAAAGGCGAACGGAGAACATTTCCATTCGCGTTAAGCGCAATTATCGCTAAATATTTAACGTTTCGATAACAGCCTGGCGCGCACCACGCTGTACAATACGCTGATAGGCCTGATTGACCGCGTCAACAAACAGCGGCGATTGCGGCAGGTCCTGGCCGAAGATTTCATTCAGCGTCAGCAGAGCATTTACGCGCTCGTCATTACTGCTGGCATCGACAATCGCGCGGATCTTATCGCTGAGCGGATCGCGCACATCAATGGCGTTGCCACTGTCATCCACACCGCTGACATAACGGATCCAGCCAGCAACGCCTAACGCCAGCAGCGGCCACGCGCTGCCACGCTCCAGATGAACACGAATACCCTCCAGCATTCGCTGAGGGAGTTTCTGGCTACCGTCCATGGCGATTTGCCAGGTGCGGTGCTGTAACGCCGGATTGGCAAAACGGTCAATCAGACTATCGGCATACGCCGTGAGGTCAACGTCGGTGATACGCAGCGTAGGAGCTTGCTCATCCAGCATCAGCCTGCGTGCAGCGGTGCGGAAGCTGGCATCCTGCATACAGTCACTGATATGTGCGTATCCGGCAAGATAACCCAGGTAGGCCAGGAAAGAGTGACTGCCGTTCAGCATCCTCAGTTTCATCTGTTCCCAGGGTAAAACGTCCTGCACCATCTGCACGCCAGCCAATTCCCACTCAGGGCGTCCGGCGACAAAGTTGTCTTCGACGACCCACTGAATAAAAGGTTCGCAGCTGATGGCACAGGGATCTTCAACGCCCAACGCTTGTGTGATTTCCGAAAGCGAGGCGTCCGTAGCGGCGGGGACAATTCTGTCTACCATCGTGCCCGGAAAACTGACATGTGCGCTAACCCACTCGGCGAGTTCGGCTGAACGCTTCTGGGCCATCCCCAGTACCGCATTTTTCACGACATGGCCGTTGTCCGGGATGTTATCGCAGGAGAGTACGGTAAATGGCGGCAAGCCGCGCTCGCGACGCCTGTGCAGGGCCTCCACCAGGATCCCTGGTGCGGAATGCGGTTCGCAAGGTGTTTCCAGATCGTGAACAATGCGGGCATTGTTCAGATCCAGTTTCCCGGTGGCCGGGTCAATGCAGTAGCCTTTTTCAGTGATGGTGAGTGAAACAATGGCTACCTGCGGCTCACAGAATTTCTCAATGATGGCAGCCAGTGAATCCAGCTTTGCATTCAGGCATTCATGGACGGCACCGACAACGATCGGCTGATTTCCGTCGGCCCCTTTTTCCATCACGGTAAACAGGTGGTCTTGTGCGCGCAGCTGGCTCATCAGCACATCACCGCTGAAGAGGCTTATTTCACAAATCCCCCAGTCGCCTCCTTTCGCATTCAGTACGCGATTGGTCAATAGTGCCTGATGCGCGCGGTGAAAAGCACCAAACCCAAAGTGAACGATACGTGAGCGTAACTGCTGGCGATCGTAGCGTGGCTGCTGGACGTGGGCAGGAAGCGAGGCGGAGGCAATAGTCTTCATTAAGTACACACCTGATTAACCATTAATTAACAACGTCAGTGTAAAGTTATATGACAACAAATTAAATTGGTGAGCCGTAAATATCCCTGTTCTGTGAGTTTGATCAATCAATGTGTCGCGGTGTGTTGACCCTTCCCATTAAACATGTATGGTAGTCGTCATTGCATTAACATGTATTGGTATAACAACTTGAGAGGGTGAGACAATGGAACAAACCTGGCGTTGGTATGGGCCGAACGATCCGGTTTCTCTTGATGATGTGCGTCAGGCTGGCGCAACGGGTGTCGTTACCGCGCTGCATCATATCCCTAACGGCCAGGTCTGGCCGGTAGACGAAATCAAAAAGCGCCAGGCACTGCTGGCTGAAAAGGGCTTAACCTGGTCTGTTGTTGAAAGTATCCCGGTTCACGAAGATATCAAAACGCATTCAGGCGAATGTGAAACCTGGATTGCTCACTATCAGCAAAGCATTCGCAACCTGGCTGTCTGCGGGATTGACACGGTTTGCTATAACTTTATGCCGATTCTGGACTGGACGCGTACCGACCTGGAGTACACATTGCCGGACGGTTCAAAAGCGCTGCGCTTTGATCAGATTGCGTTCGCGGCATTTGAATTACATATCCTGAAGCGCGAAGGTGCGGTGGCGGATTATACCGCAGAAGAGCAGCAGCAGGCGCTGGCATGGTTTAACGCCGCGAGCGAAGCCGATATCGAAAAACTGACCCGCAATATTATTGCTGGCCTGCCGGGTGCCGAAGAAGGCTACACGCTGGATCAGTTCCGCGCGCGTCTGGCGGAGTACGGCAATATAGATAAGAACCAGTTGCGTGAAAACATGGCGCATTTCCTGCGCGCGATTGTGCCGGTAGCCGAAGAGGCAGGTGTACGCCTGGCCGTGCACCCTGACGATCCTCCGCGTCCAATCCTCGGCCTGCCGCGCATTGTATCCACCATTGAAGATATGCAGTGGCTGAAAGAGACGGTAAACAGCATCTACAACGGCTTTACCATGTGCACCGGTTCATATGGCGTGCGTGCGGATAACGACCTGGTGCGAATGATTGAAACTTTCGGCGATCGTATTCACTTCACCCACCTGCGCGCAACCTGCCGTGAAGATAACCCGAAAACCTTCCACGAAGCCGCACACCTGGGTGGTGATGTGAACATGGTGGCAGTGGTTGACGCTATTCTGGCGGAAGAGCAGCGCCGTAAACACGCAGGTGATTTACGTCCTATTCCGTTCCGCCCTGACCATGGTCATCAGATGCTGGACGATCTGCGTAAGAAAACCAACCCAGGCTATTCAGCCATTGGCCGACTGAAAGGGATGGCGGAAGTACGCGGCGTTGAGCTGGCACTGAAGATGACGAAGTACCCGGAACTGCTGTAGGTTCTGTTGCCCGGAGCGCGCTGCGCTTACCGGGCCTACAAAAAAACCGGCCATCGGGCCGGTTTTTTTATTCGCGCTTTCGTAGGCCGGGTAAGGCGGAGACGCCACCCGGCAAATGCCACAATCAGTCAGCACGACCCATATAACGTTTTTCTTCGATATGGATACGGATCTTCTCGCCAGCGGACAGGTATTCAGGAACCTGTACCACCAGGCCGGTGGTCAGGGTGGCTGGTTTGTTACGTGCGCTGGCGGAAGCGCCTTTGATGCCAGGTGCTGTTTCAACGATTTCCAGGTCTACGGTCTGCGGCAGTTCAAGCGCCAGCAGCACGCCATCCCAGGTCAGAACCTGCATGTCCGGCATCCCACCTTCAGGAATGAACAGCAACTCTTCTTCAATCTGATCTTTGGTGAAGATGTACGGGGTGTAGTCTTCTTTATCCATGAACACATATTCGTTGCCATCGATGTAAGAGAAATCCACATAACGACGGGTCAGGGTCACGGTATCCACGATATCGTCACCTTTAAAGCGTTCTTCTACCTTCAGGCCGGTACGAACATCGGCGAAACGCATTTTGTACAGCGTTGCTGCTCCACGGGCGCTAGGGGCCTGAATATCGATATCTTTCACAATCAGCAGTTTGCCGTTGTAATTCAGTACCATACCTTTCTTAATTTCGTTCGCTCTTGGCATTGCAGTAATCCTGTTTACGGGAGGTAAAAAATATCGCGCCAAATTACTCGCGCGCGGCCTTTCAGGCAAGTGGATTTCGTGGCTTTTGCTATCAATACGCAAAAGGTGTTACTGTGCGCGCCACGCCCGATTGTGCGGGTATCCGTCGCTGAAAGAGAACATTTATGGATTGCCGTCCAGACTGTGGCGCATGTTGCACTGCACCGTCCATTTCAAGCTCCATTCCTGGGATGCCGGATGGCAAGCCTGCTAATACGCGCTGTGTTCAGCTTTCTGAAAACAATCTGTGTATGATTTTTGGCTCACCCCTGCGCCCAAAAGTGTGTTCCGGGCTGATGCCGTCGGCTGAGATGTGCGGTAACACCCGTGCGCAGGCCATGACTTATCTTCTGGAGCTGGAATCCCTCACTGCGCCTTAAACATCCTTAATGCGCGTCAGACAGCCAATAGTCAGCGTGCACATCACCAGCGCAATCCAGAACACCGTGTGATAGTTCCAGATTTCGGCAACGACACCGGCCATTGAACCGGCAATTATCCAGCCCACGCGGGTGGTATTGGTATAAAGGGTTGTTGCTGACCCCGCCTGACCCGGCATAAGATCCTGGAAGTAGAGCATCCCAATCCCGGCGAGGATCCCGATATAAATCGCGTTCAGCAGCTGTAAAGCAAGCAGCAACGCCGGTGTGTGAACGGTCAGCATTCCAATATAGAACAGCAATCCTGCCACTGCTGCTATGCGCATCAAAAAACGTTTTCCGAAGCGCTTTGCGTAATAACCTGCAATCAGCATGGTGGGAATTTCCAGACCTGCGGCCGTACCCATCATTATCCCGGCCAGTTTTTCCGACAGATGCAGTTCATCAATAATAAATAGCGGCATATTGATGATATAGAGGCTGTTAGTGCCCCACATTAAGGTGCAGATAATAAAGAGCAACAGTGCGTCGCGGCGGTTACGGCGGGGAGCTTCCAGTGCGCCGGTAGCCGCTTTGGGCTCTTTACGCATCGACGGCAGGAAAAACCACACCATCGCGCCACACACCACAAAGGCAACCGCCGCACTCAGGTACATCACCGTAAAGCCAAAACCCATCGCCAGCGCATAGGCCAGCGGCGGGCCAATCACCCAGGCAAGGGATACCTGAGCACGAAGAATTGAGCTGAACATGACGGCTTCACGTCCGGTGCGGTCGGCGTGCTCGCGGGCGAGGGCAAACATTTGCGGGTTGGCAGTGGAGCCAAAGCTGCTCAGAAACACGCCTACGAACAGCAAAATGAAGTAGTTACGGTTCCAGGCAAACAGCACACATGCAAAAACACCTAACAAACAGCAGAAGACGATAAGGCTCTTGCGGTCGCCTTTTCGATCCGAACGCCCGGCCAGAAACTGGCTGACCAGGATGCCGATGATGGCGCTTCCGGTAAAAAAGAAGCCGACCATAGCCGGGCGGACATGGACTTCGTTGGTCAGAAATAGACTTAGCGTTGGTGTTTGTAACGCACCGGCAATTCCGGTGAGGAAGGCAACAATCAAAAACGCCGTTGACGTCAAATCAAAAGGCTTTGGTGAGGCGGCAGCGGGGGTGTTATGCATGTTTCTATATCAGTGATTGCGTGAGAGACGCGGAGTGTACGCCGCTTGTCAGAAAATAAACAGATGGTGCGGTCAATTTCGCCACAAAAATCAAAATGGCATTTCAACTTACACATTCAGGCTGAGTTTAGCTGAAACTGGTTGCTGAACGTCAGCAAGTTTCAGCTGAGCGAAGAAGAAATGTGCTGCATCTCTAAATTCTGAAACGAGAAATGTAACTTTCCTTGCAACGCCTTGTAGAAAGAGCAAGACTTCTTGAAACGTTTCAGCGCTATCTTGTTTTAACTGAAGGAGCAGGTTAGCGCATTTTTTCTCATTTGGGCTGAAACGATTCAAGTTCAGCAGGAGAGGAGAACCATGTTCCAGTTATCTGTTCAGGATATTCACCCGGGCGCTCAGGCCGGGAATAAAGAAGAGGCCATTCGCCAGGTTGCCGCTGCACTCGTACAGGCAGGCAACGTTGCTGACGGCTACGTTAACGGGATGCTGGCGCGCGAGCAGCAAACCTCTACCTTCCTCGGCAATGGTATCGCTATTCCGCACGGGACAACTGACACCCGCGACCAGGTGCTGAAAACCGGTGTTCAGGTTTATCAGTTCCCTCAGGGCGTGCTGTGGGGTGACGGGCAGGTGGCTTACGTGGCTATCGGTATCGCCGCCAGCAGCGACGAGCACTTAGGTTTGCTGCGTCAGCTGACGCATGTGCTGAGCGATGACTCAGTTGCAGAACAGCTGCAATCAGCAACCACAGCTGAAGAGCTGCGTGCATTGCTGATGGGTGAAAAACAGAGCGAAGCGCTGAAACTGGATAATGAAACGCTGACGCTGGATGTGGCTGCCACCGATCTGGTGACCTTGCAGGCACTGAACGCTGCCCGTCTGAAAGAGGCAGGCGCTGCTGATGCAACATTTGTCGCGCACGTCATCAACGATAAACCGCTGAATCTGGGCCAGGGTATCTGGCTGAACGACAGTGCGGAAGGCAACCTGCGCAGCGCTGTCGCAGTGAGCCGTGCGGCAAACGCCTTTGAGGTTGACGGTGACCGTGCCGAGATGCTGGTGACCGTAGCAATGACTGATGACCAGCCGGTTTCCGTGCTGAAGCGTCTGGGCGATCTGCTGCTGAACAATAAAGCTGAAAAACTGCTGAACGCAGATGCGGCGACCGTACTGGCGCTGCTGACCAGCGATGATGCGCTGACTGACGATGTGCTGAATGCTGAATTCGTTGTGCGTAACGAACACGGCCTGCACGCGCGTCCAGGTACTATGCTGGTGAATACCATCAAACAATTCGACAGTGAAATCACCGTAGCGAACCTTGATGGCACAGGTAAGCCAGCGAATGGCCGTAGCCTGATGAAAGTGGTTGCTCTGGGTGTGAAAAAAGGCCACCGCCTGCGTTTCACTGCACAGGGTGCTGATGCAGAACAGGCGCTGAAAGCGATTGGCGACGCCATCGCGGCAGGTCTTGGGGAGGGCGCATAATGAGCAGACGTGTTGCGACTATTACGCTGAACCCGGCTTACGACCTGGTGGGGTTTTGCCCGGAGATTGAGCGTGGCGAAGTAAACCTCGTGCGTACCACTGGCCTTCATGCAGCAGGCAAAGGGATTAACGTCGCGAAAGTGCTCAAGGATCTCGGTATCGATGTCACCGTGGGCGGATTCCTCGGCAAAGATAACCAGGATGGTTTCCAGCAGCTTTTCAGCGAGCTGGGAATTGCTAACCGTTTCCAGGTTGTGCAGGGCCGTACCCGTATCAACGTCAAACTGACGGAGAAAGACGGTGAAGTTACCGACCTGAACTTCTCCGGCTTTGAAGTGACGCCGGCAGACTGGGAGCGTTTTGTTAATGATTCCCTGACCTGGCTTGGTCAGTTCGACATGGTGTGTGTCAGCGGCAGCCTGCCGTCCGGCGTGAGCCCGGAAGCGTTCACCGACTGGATGACGCGCCTGCGCAGCCAGTGCCCGTGCATTATTTTCGACAGCAGCCGCGATGCGCTGGTTGCGGGTCTTAAAGCTGCGCCGTGGCTGGTTAAACCAAATCGCCGCGAACTGGAGATCTGGGCTGGCCGTAAGCTGCCAGAATTAAAAGATGTGATTGAAGCTGCACATGCGCTGCGCGAACAAGGTATCGCTCACGTGGTGATTTCTCTGGGTGCAGAAGGGGCGTTGTGGGTTAACGCTTCTGGCGAATGGATCGCCAAACCGCCATCGGTTGAAGTTGTGAGTACCGTTGGTGCAGGGGATTCAATGGTTGGCGGTCTGATCTATGGCCTGCTGATGCGCGAATCCAGTGAACATACCTTACGTCTTGCCACCGCCGTTGCTGCCCTGGCCGTGAGTCAGAGCAATGTCGGTATTACCGATCGTACCCAGTTAGCCGCGATGATGGCGCGCGTTGACTTAAAACCTTTTAACTAACAGCAGGAGAGGAATAATGAAAACGCTGCTGATTATTGACTCCGGTCTTGGACAGGCTCGCACTTATATGGCGAAGACCTTGCTGGGAGCGGCGGCAAGCAAAGCACATCTGGAGTTTATCGATAACCCGAGCGATGCCGAACTGGTAGTTGTTCTTGGCGATAACATCCCGGCGGATAGCGCGCTGAACGGTAAAAAAGTGTGGCTGGGCGATATTAATCGCGCAGTGGCACACCCGGAACTGTTCCTGAGTGAAGCGAAAGGTCACGCGTCTGTTTACAGCGCACCTGTTGCGGCCGCTCCAGTTGCCGCCTCTGGTCCAAAACGCGTTGTCGCAGTCACCGCGTGCCCGACCGGCGTTGCACATACCTTTATGGCTGCTGAAGCCATTGAAACTGAAGCCAAAAAACGCGGCTGGTGGGTAAAAGTTGAAACCCGCGGCTCCGTGGGTGCGGGCAATGCGATTACCCCGGAAGAGGTGGCTGAAGCCGATCTGGTGATTGTCGCGGCCGATATCGAAGTGGATCTGGCGAAGTTCGCCGGTAAGCCAATGTACCGTACCTCTACCGGCCTGGCGCTGAAAAAGACCGCTCAGGAGTTTGATAAAGCGCTGGTGGAAGCCAAACCTTATCAGGCAACCGGTGCTGCACAGAGCGCGACTGAAGGTAAGAAAGAGTCTGCGGGGGCCTACCGTCACCTGTTGACTGGTGTTTCCTACATGCTGCCGATGGTGGTGGCTGGCGGTCTGTGTATCGCGCTGTCGTTTGCGTTTGGTATTCAGGCGTTTAAAGAACAAGGCACGCTGGCGGCTGCGCTGATGCAAATCGGCGGTGGTTCAGCCTTCGCACTGATGGTTCCGGTTCTGGCAGGCTTTATTGCCTTCTCCATTGCGGACCGTCCGGGCCTGACCCCGGGTCTTATCGGCGGTATGCTGGCGGTGAGCACCGGTTCCGGCTTTATTGGCGGTATCATTGCGGGCTTCCTGGCTGGTTATGTTGCGAAACTTATCAGCTCGAAACTGAAACTGCCGCAAAGTATGGAAGCGCTGAAACCGATCCTGATCATCCCGCTGATTTCCAGTCTGGTGGTGGGTCTGGCGATGATCTACCTGATTGGTAAACCGGTTGCTGGCATCCTGGCGGGTCTGACCCACTGGCTGCAAACGATGGGTACGGCGAACGCGGTTCTGTTGGGTGCTATCCTCGGCGGTATGATGTGTACCGACATGGGTGGGCCGGTGAACAAAGCGGCATACGCCTTTGGTGTGGGCCTGCTGAGTACTCAGACCTACGCTCCGATGGCGGCGATTATGGCTGCGGGTATGGTACCTCCTCTGGCACTGGGTCTGGCGACCATTATTGCGCGTCGTAAGTTCGATAAAGCGCAGCAGGAAGGTGGTAAAGCCGCACTGGTACTGGGTCTGTGCTTCATTACTGAAGGTGCAATCCCGTTTGCAGCGCGTGATCCGATGCGTGTACTGCCATGCTGTATCGTTGGCGGTGCGGTGACAGGCGCAATCTCTATGGCGATTGGCGCGAAACTGATGGCACCACACGGTGGTCTGTTTGTTCTGCTGATCCCCGGCGCGATCACCCCGGTTCTGGGTTATCTGATGGCGATTATTGCCGGTACGCTTATAGCAGGTCTGTCTTATGCCGTGCTGAAACGTCCAGAAGTGGAATCCGCAGCAAAAGTTGCCTGATCCCACTCCACTTCACAAGGGCAGAGATTTCTCTGCCCTTTTTTTATGCCTTTATGCCAGGAAACCTGCCGATAGCGCCGGGTTTCCTGGCATGAAGGGAATTCATTATGGACATCATGAGAAGTGTTGTGGGGATGGTGGTATTACTGGCAATTGCTTTCCTGTTGTCAGTAAATGAAAAGCGCATCAGCCTGCGAACCGTGAGCGCTGCGCTGGTGCTACAAATCGCTATCGGCGGGGTTATGCTCTATTTTCCACCGGGGAAATGGCTGGTGGAGCAGGCCGCGTTCGACGTTCACAAGGTGATGTCCTATAGCGACGCGGGAAGTGCCTTTATTTTTGGCTCGCTGGTAGGGATCTTCGGTTACATGCTGGCTCCACTGGCCAGGATTATGGGCGTGGACTGGAGTGATGCCACTATTGCAGGGTTTTTTATTGGTTCATAACGAAACTGCCCGGGCATTACGCCTGGGCGGTTTGCAGCAGATAAAGTGCGTTATCCGCGGAAAGTGTCGGGTTGTTAATGCTGACGCTGGCGCGCGATAACGCGGCGCAGGCCATGGCGAAGTGCGCGCTGTCGCGAAAATCGCTCCCTTCCAGAAAACTGTAGATAAGCCCGGCCATAAAGCCATCATCGGCGCCAAAGCTGTCCACTACCGTGTGAGCTGGGGGCGTAAGCAGAAACTGTTCGCCATTCTTCTTGCTGCAAAAGACCGACTCATCTTTCAGGCACACATAAATGTGCTCAACACCCTGCTGATGGAGCGCATTCACCGCTTTTATGCGGTCGGCATCGGAGTGAATTGGCTGGCCCCACAGGATCTCCAGCTCTTTTTGCGTCGGTTTCAGAGTGTGGATCCGCGAATACCAGGTCTTGATTTTTTCTGCTTTGAATTCAGAAACGGTATCAATAAAGACCGGGATATCGCCCGCAATGGTAAATACCCACTCGATAGCTTCAGCCGTCAGGTTGCAGTCAGCCAGCACAACTCCGGCGTGGCGGATAAGATCCCTGGAGCCGTTCAGCAGTTGCGGGGTCAGTTTTTCCAGAATGTGGGTATCGTTAATTGCCAGAACCGTCTCTTCCTGCTGGTTGGCAATGGAAAGATAGGTGGAGGTATTATGCCCATGCAGACGGATACAGCTGGAGATATTTACCCCTGCCTGACGGGTCTGCTCCAGCAGGGTTTCGCCGTAAAAATCGCTGCCTACGGCGGAGATCAAATGCACATCGCGCCCCAGCAGGGCCAGGTTATGCGCAATATTGCGGCCCACGCCACCCGCCGAACATTGAATGTTCCCGGGGTTTGATGCGGCCTGCGGATAATGGATATCCGCCACGCCGCGAATATCCATGTTAATCGCGCCGACCACCACACAGTACTCTTGCTCGGTCAGGATGTAGCCTTTCCCTTTGATCATCCCTTTGCGCATTAAATCCATAATGTGTGCCGCCACACGTGAACGGCTGATCTGCAAAATATCGGCGATCTCGTTTTGCTGGATAAGAGGATTACGACGCAGGATCTTGAGTATCTGCTTCTCTCTGTCGTTCATTATTACTCAACCGCCTTATCAGTCTGCTGTGCTTTCAGCCAGGCTATCTCTTCTGCCCAGATATCCGGGTTAATGGTTTCCAGCACCATCGGGATACCATCAAACCGGGCGTCCTGCATGATAAAGCGGAAAGCGTCATGACCGATATTGCCTTCACCCAGACTGTGATGGCGGTCAACACGGCTGCCAAAGGTGCTTTTGGCATCGTTTAGGTGCATCCCGCGCAGGTATTTAAAGCCGACAATGCGCTCGAATTCGTCGAAGGTCTTTTTGGTCTCTTCGAGGGTGCGCAGATCGTAACCGGCGGCGAAGGCGTGGCAGGTATCAATACACACACCGACGCGGGTCTTGTCTTCCACGCCGTCGATGATGGCCGCCAGATGCTCGAACTTAAATCCGAGGTTACTGCCCTGACCGGCAGTATTTTCGATAACCGCCGTCACGCCTTTGGTTTTATCCAGCGTAATGTTGATGGACTCCGCAATGCGCGCCAGGCAGGCATCTTCATCTATTTGCGTCAGGTGGCTGCCCGGGTGGAAGTTCAGCAGCGTCAGGCCAAGCTGTTCGCAGCGTTGCACTTCATCGAGGAAGGCTTCACGGGATTTCTCCAGCGCTTCTTCAACCGGATGGCCGAGGTTAATCAGATAACTGTCGTGGGGAAGGATCTGGCCCGGCCCGAAGTGATATTTCTCACAGGCGGCTTTGAAATCATCAATCACGTCACTGGTAAGCGGGGCGGCGCGCCACTGGCGCTGGTTCTTGGTGAACAGAGCGAAAGCGGTCGCGTCGATTTCAGCAGCACGAATGGCGGCATTCGCAAGGCCACCGGCAGCGCTTACGTGCGCTCCAACATATTTCATACAAGAACTCCTGTTAACCCGAAATGCTTATGATAGCGGGTTAACAGGAGAAGGACGAGGTGGTTTATGCCATCAAACTGTGAACGACCAGGTTAATTGCGCCGCCGCCCACAATCAGCCAGATAAAGAGCACCAGCGCCATCAGCAGCGGCTTAGCACCGGCTTTTTTCAGCGCGCTGACGTGCGTGGTGACACCCAGCGCCGCCATCGCCATCGCCAGTAAAACCGTATCCAGCGTGACCAGCATATCAACCACGGCTTTAGGCAGCAGATGGAAGGAGTTAAACACTGCCACCACAATAAACAGAATGGCGAACCACGGAATAGTGATTTTGCTTTGCTGGCTACTGCCTGCCGGAGCCAGCTGTTTAACACGCGCCGCCAGGATAATCAGGAACGGTGCCAGCATCATCACGCGCAGCATTTTGGCAATCACCGCCGCGTTCTCTGCATCCGGATTAATGGCGTGACCGGCGGCCACCACCTGTGCAACCTCATGCATTGTTGAACCAATGTAGATGCCATAGGTTTCAGGTGTAAACCAGTGAGCGACCAGCGGATACATGGCCGGGTAGAGGAATATCGCCAGCGTACCGAAGATAACAACGGTCGCCACGGCCACGGTCACTTTGCTGGATTCAGCCTTAATCACCGGCTCGGTTGCCAGCACGGCTGCGGCGCCGCAAATACTGCTGCCTGCCCCGATAAGCCAGCTGGTTTGTTTATCCAGCCCGAAGACTTTCTGCCCAATAAAGCAGGCCAGTAAAAAGGTACTGGTCAGCGTGAGTACATCGATGGCGATACCGCTGACACCGACATCTGCAATCTGCGAAAAGGTCAGGCGGAAGCCATACAGGATGATCCCCAGACGCAGCAGGTGTTGCTTGGCGAAGATAACGCCGCCGTCGCAGGATTTCCAGATATGTGGATAGACGGTATTCCCGACGACCATGCCAAGCAAAATAGCCAGCGTTAATGCGCTGAAACCTGCGCCAGCGACCGCCGGAATGCTGCCGCCCCATAATGCCACGCCCGTGATAACGGCACTGAGCGCAAGACCGGGCACGAAGTGCCACACTGTACGATGATTCTGTAGGGTGAGTTCTGTCATAACCTTCTCCTTTATCTGGCTAAAAGGTTACGGCGGTCTGGCTTAAAAATAAAATTGATTATATATTTATAATTAATCTTTATAAGTGGTAAGCAACCATGCACATTACATTGCGTCAGCTGGAAGTTTTTGCCGAAGTGCTGAAAAGCGGGTCAACAACCCAGGCTTCGCAGATGCTGGCTTTGTCTCAGTCTGCGGTCAGTGCGGCGTTGACCGATCTTGAAGGGCAGCTCGGCGTTCAGCTCTTCGACAGGGTAGGGAAGCGCCTGGTGGTGAACGAACATGGTCGTCTGCTTTACCCGCGCGCGCTGGCATTGCTGGAGCAGGCGACAGAAATCGAGCAGCTGTTCCGCGAAGACAACGGCGCGATCCGCGTTTTCGCCAGCAGTACCATTGGTAACTACATTCTCCCGGAAGTGATTGCCCGCTATCGCCGTGATTTTCCCACCTTGCCGCTGGAGATGAGCGTGGGAAACAGCCAGGACGTCATTAATGCGGTGATCGATTTCCGTGTGGACATCGGTCTTATCGAAGGACCTTGTCATAACGTGGATGTGATTGCTGAACCCTGGCTGGAAGATGAGCTGGTGGTGTTTGCATCTCCTGCCTCTCCTTTATTAGAAGGAGAGGTAACCCTGGAGCGTCTGGCCCAGGCGCAGTGGATCTTACGCGAACACGGTTCCGGGACGCGCGAAATAGTTGATTATCTGTTGTTATCCCACCTGCCGCAGTTTCAGCTGGGGATGGAGCTTGGGAATTCCGAAGCCATCAAGCACGCGGTGCGCCACGGATTAGGGATCAGCTGCCTCTCCCGGCGAGTGATTGCAGAACAGCTTGAATCCGGCTCCCTGGTCGAAATTCCGGTGCCGTTGCCTAAACTGGTGAGAACGCTGTGGTGCATTCACCATCGTCAAAAGCACCTTTCCAGCTCGCTCCAGCGTTTTCTGCGTTACTGCGAAATCTGAATTTCTCTCCCCGGTGGCGCTTCGCGGGCCGGGGAAGGGCCTCTTTTTGTCCTGCCTTTTTCTACGTTACTTATAATCCAGGCCGAGTCATGAAGCTCTCTTATAACTGGGCATTTCTGCCAGAAGGAACGCTTATCGTCTGTTACAATCGCGCCTCATTTATTAAATGGACAGCATTTTCACATGGTTTCAGAAATTAAAACCACAGAAGCGCCCGCGCTACGTCGCGAACTTAAGGCGCGCCACCTGACGATGATCGCCATCGGCGGTTCTATCGGTACAGGTCTTTTCGTTGCCTCTGGCGCAACGATTTCCGCGGCAGGCCCGGGTGGGGCACTCTTTTCTTATATCCTGATTGGCCTGATGGTGTACTTCCTGATGACCAGTCTGGGTGAACTGGCGGCATACATGCCAGTGTCGGGTTCGTTTTCAACCTACGGTCAAAAATACGTTGAAGAAGGCTTTGGCTTCGCGCTGGGCTGGAACTACTGGTACAACTGGGCGGTGACTATCGCCGTGGACCTGGTGGCCGCACAGCTGGTCATGAACTGGTGGTTCCCGGATACGCCGGGCTGGATCTGGAGCGCACTTTTCCTGTGCGTAATTTTCCTGCTGAACTACATCTCCGTTCGCGGTTTTGGTGAAGCAGAATACTGGTTCTCTCTGATCAAAGTGGCGACCGTCATTATCTTTATCGTTGTCGGTGTGGCAATGATCGTCGGTATTTTCAAAGGTGCTGAACCTGTGGGCTGGAGCAACTGGACGATTGGCGATGCACCGTTTGCTGGCGGGTTTTCAGCAATGATTGGTGTGGCGATGATTGTTGGCTTCTCCTTCCAGGGGACAGAGCTTATCGGTATCGCCGCAGGGGAATCCGAAGATCCAGAGAAGAACATTCCGCGCGCGGTGCGTCAGGTGTTCTGGCGTATCTTGCTGTTCTATGTGTTCGCCATCCTGATTATCAGCCTGATCATTCCTTATACCGATCCGAGCCTGCTGCGTAATGATGTGAAAGACATCAGCGTGAGTCCGTTTACGCTGGTCTTCCAGCACGCGGGCCTGCTCTCTGCGGCTGCGGTAATGAACGCCGTTATCCTGACCGCGGTGCTGTCTGCGGGTAACTCAGGTATGTACGCCTCAACCCGTATGCTCTACACCCTGGCATGCGATGGTAAAGCGCCACGCATCTTCGCCAAATTGTCCCGTGGCGGCGTGCCGCGTAACGCGCTGTATGCCACCACTGTGATTGCGGGTCTGTGCTTCCTGACCTCGATGTTCGGCAACCAGACGGTCTACCTGTGGCTGCTTAACACGTCCGGTATGACGGGCTTCATCGCCTGGCTGGGGATTGCTATCAGCCATTACCGCTTCCGTCGCGGTTATGTGATGCAGGGGCATGACCTTAACAACCTGCCGTACCGTTCAGGTTTCTTCCCACTGGGGCCGATTTTCGCCTTCATTCTGTGCCTGATTATTACGCTTGGTCAGAACTATGAAGCCTTCCTTGCGGACACCATTGACTGGGGCGCAGTAACGGCCACGTACATTGGTATCCCGCTGTTCCTGGTCATCTGGTTTGGTTACAAACTGACGAAAGGAACCCAATTCGTTCGCTACAGCGAAATGGATTTCCCGGAACGATTTAAAAAATAATCGCACTTCCTCTCTTTTAACCCGCTCAACTGAGCGGGTTTTTTTATCTCCACATTATGAAGAACAGATATATTTCTTAACAATTAAATTGATAATAGTTATCGTTTGCTTTATCGTTACGGAAAAATAAGCAGCAACCCGACCAGCCGGAGATGCGGGCGGGCAGCAAGGCATTGCGAGCAATAATTATTTGTTTTAATTGTATTTACCTCATGGAGATATGGAATGTTTAGGTTGAATCCCTTCGTCCGGGGAGGACTTTTTGCGTCCGCAATGTCCCTGGCACTGCCTGTCATCGCAGCCGAATCCGGCGACACTATGGTGGTGACGGCCGCCGCTACCGAGCAAAACCTGAAAGATGCACCGGCCAGTATCAGCGTCATTACTCAGGAAGATTTGCAGCGTAAACCCGTCCAGAACCTGAAAGATGTGTTACAGGACGTGCCGGGTGTACAGCTCACCAACGAAGGGGATAACCGCAAAGGGGTCAGCATCCGTGGCCTGGACAGCAGCTATACGCTGATCCTGGTCGACGGAAAACGCGTGAACTCCCGCAATGCGGTTTTCCGTCACAACGATTTTGACCTGAACTGGGTCCCGGTAGACGCCATTGAGCGTATCGAAGTGGTGCGCGGGCCAATGTCTTCGCTGTACGGCTCTGATGCCCTGGGCGGGGTGGTGAACATCATCACTAAAAAAATCGGCCAGAAATGGACGGGGACGCTGAGTGCAGATTCCACCATTCAGGAACACCGCGATCGTGGCGACACCTATAACGGCCAATTCTATACCAGCGGTCCGCTGGTGGACGGCGTTCTGGGGCTGAAAGCCTACGGTAGCCTGTCTAAGCGCGAAAAAGACGACCAACAACAATCTTCCACGTCTGCCACCGGGGAAACGCCGCGTATTGAGGGCTTCACCAGCCGCGATGCCAACGTTGAATTCGCCTGGACACCAAATGAAGATCATGACTTTACCGCGGGCTATGGTTTCGATCGCCAGGATCGTGATTCCGATTCGCTGGACCAGAACCGCCTGGAGCGCCAAAACTACTCCCTGAGCCACAATGGTCGCTGGGGGATGGGCAATAGTGAGCTCAAATTCTACGGTGAGAAAGTTGATAACAAGAACCCGGGGAACACCGGCACTATTACGTCCGAAAGCAATTCTGTTGACGGTAAATACGTGTTGCCGCTGTCTGAGATTAACCAGCTTCTGACCTTCGGTGGGGAGTGGCGTCACGACAAGCTTAAAGACCCGGTTAACCTGACGGGCAGCTCCAGCAGTGCGACATCTGCGAGCCAGTATGCACTCTTCCTGGAAGACGAATGGCGGATCTTTGAACCGCTGGCACTGACCACCGGCATCCGTATGGATGACCATGAAACTTACGGCGATCACTGGAGCCCGCGTGCCTATCTGGTCTATAACGCGACCGATACCGTCACGGTGAAAGGGGGGTGGGCAACCGCATTTAAAGCACCATCGCTGCTGCAACTTAGCCCGGACTGGGTGACCGGTTCGTGCCGCGGCGCCTGCGAAATTGTGGGTAACCCGGATCTGAAACCGGAAACCAGCGAAAGCGTCGAACTTGGGCTGTACTACAGCGGGGAAGAGGGCTGGTTAGAAGACGTGCAGGCCAGCATTACCACATTCCAGAACGATGTGGATGACCGGATCAGCATCAGCCGTACCGCTAACGTAAACCAGGCTCAGAGCTACCCGAACTATGTCGGGCTGAACGCTGACGGCGAACCTATTTTCCGATATTACAACGTCAATAAGGCCCGTATCCGTGGGGTAGAAACTGAGCTGAAGTTCCCGGTTGCAGAAGACTGGAAAGTGACGCTGAACTACACCTATAACGATGGCCGTGATATCAGCAACGGTGGTAACAAACCGTTGTCTGAGCTGCCGTTCCATACCGCCAATGGTACCGTCGACTGGAAGGCAACGCAGGACTGGTCATTCTATGTTCAGGGGAACTACACCGGTGAGAAGCGTGCGCTGACGTCGGGGGAAGCGACGCCGGGTGGTTATGTTATCTGGAACACCGGCGCGGCATGGCAGGCAACGAAAAGCGTGAAGCTACGTGCCGGCGTGCAGAACTTGCTGGATAAAGACCTGAACCGTGACGATTACAGCTACACGGAAGATGGCCGCCGTTACTTTGTGGGAGTGGATTATAAGTTCTGATGCGGTAATGTGCCGGGTGGCTGCTGCGCCTTACCCGGCCTACAAAACAGCACAAACTCGTAGGCCCGGTAAGCGAAG
>NZ_JBSICG010000019.1:0-110617 GCF_056156645.1 Enterobacter sp. Li2LvB3
TAAACCTGTGAACGACCTGTCTCGTGGCGCGCTGGTAGACGATATCGTCTACACCATCGCGCTTACCGGTATACAGGCGAGCTTTTAAGATCATATCGCATGTGCATTGGCTGCAACCCGAATTATTTAGGGTATATGCTTCGGAGGGCTTTGTTCGTTTAGTCGGAAGCAGGATTAGAATGGTGGACTGACCCCACCCCGGTAGACGATCCTGCCCTATAGTTTGAGCATAGGAGGAGCATATGGGCACACCACGATTTACACCTGAATTTAAGGAAGAAGCCGTCCGTCAGATAACGGAACGCGGTATTTCGGTGACAGCTATCAGCCCTGGTCCGATGAACACGACTATCGTCTATCCGGCTGAGGGAGCTGATGCAGTGGCTTACCATAAAACGGCTGCGGCCGTGTCGCCGTTCAGTAAAACGGGCCTGACGGACATAGGGTACAATTGAGGGTATAAAATGAAAAATAACCAAAAAAAACAGATATATAAATCATAGAAATAACAAAACACATCGATTCCGAGTCCGGCACCACTATTTAAAGAACCCGCCCAAAAGGCGGGTTTTTGCTTTTGGAATTCTGGCAATCGCTACCCCAGATACCTTCCATCAGAGATTGCCCACACTTAACTTGCTATACTTCCCGCAGAGTCCACTCCCGTTGCAGGCCAACTCATGACCACTCAACGCCTTAGCTACGACTGGCGCATCCCGACCGCAGGGTTGATGTTGCTGGCTCTCCTGGTCGCAGGTTTTACCCTGCATTCCCACTGGAATGCCTTTATTCAGTGGTGTCTCGCCACACAAATCACGCTGCATCGCTACCTTGTTATGTATCTGCTGCAACTCAATAACCACCAGTACAGCGGTGGGTTATGGCTGCTCACAGGGGCGTTTTTTTACGGCGTGCTGCACGCGATTGGCCCGGGGCACGGCAAATTTATCGTCACTACCTATCTCAGCACCAACAAAGAGAGCCAGCTTGCCGCACGGATAGTGCCCTTCCTCGGCAGCCTGATGCAGGGCGTTAGCGCAATCCTGTTTGTCTTTATTCTCGCCGTCGGGTTTAACCTGGCGTCCGGCGATCTCAGTACCAGCCGCTGGTATGTGGAGAAAATCAGCGCGGTGCTGATTGGCGCATTCGGCGCCTTTGTCATTTACCAGGCGCTGAAAAGCCTGCGTCCGCGAAAAATGACCATCAATGCCTTCAGGCCCCTGCACCAGCACGATGAACATTGCGGCTGCGGCCACCACGGTGTAGGCGCAGACCTGACTCAGGGCGACTGGAAAACGCGCCTGGGTGTGATTCTGGCGATTGGCGCGCGCCCGTGCAGCGGGGCCATTATGATTTTGATGTTTTCCAATGCGCTGGGGATTGTGACCTGGGGAATTGCAGCGGTAATGACCATGGCGCTAGGCACTGCACTGTCGATCATGGGTCTGTCACTGGCGGTGCGTTATGCGCGTGAGCGCACGGTCGCGTACTTTGGCGGGAATTCGTCTCTGAGCTGGCTGGTTCCGGTGGTTAAAATTACCGGCGGGGTTGTACTGATCCTGTTTGCAACGGTTCTGTTCCTGACGGTTATCCCCATCAGCGCCAATGGCGATTACATCGCAGCAGGATGCTAACCCCATAAAGAAAAACCCGCCATCGGCATTGCGCCATCGGCGGGTTTTTTGTCTTACTCGTTGATGCGTGGATGCTGATCCACCAGGCGCGAACGCTTCGCCTGCAATGCCTCAATCTCGGCATCGATATCTTCAATCTTCTGCTCGATATTATCGTGATGCTCGCGCAGGATCTCTTTCGCTTCCTGGAGGTCAGACGCCGCAGGCGTAGCCCCTTTCAGCGGCAGATTCGCCGTTTCTTTCATTGTTAAGCCGGTAATCAGGCCGATTACCGCAATAACCATCAGATAATAAGCAGGCATCATCAGGTTCTGCGTGCTTTCCACCAGCGAAGCGGCAAGCGTTGGCGTCAGACCGGCAATCAGCACCGAAATGTTAAACGCAGCGGCCAGTGCACTGTAGCGAATATGCGTCGGGAACATAGCAGGCAACGTAGAGGCCATCACCCCGATGAAACAGTTGAGGATCACGGCCAGCATCAGCAGCCCGGCAAAAATCAGCCCCAGCACATCGCTGTTAATCAGGATAAAGGCCGGGATCGCCAGCAGGAACAGCGCAATACTGCCCAGAATGATAAAAGGTCGACGGCCAAAACGGTCGCTCATCAGCCCCATAATCGGCTGAACAAACAGCATCCCCACCATGATGGCGATGATAATCAGCACACCGTGATCTTCCGAGTAGTGCAGGTTATGCGACAGGTAGCTCGGCATGTAGGTCAGCAGCATGTAGTAAGTAACGTTGGTGGAAATCACCATCCCGATACAGACCAGCAGGCTGCGCCAGTGTTTGGTCGCAATCTCTTTGAACGAGACTTTCGGGCCTTCCTGAAGGCTTTCACGATCGCCCTGTTCCAGCTTTTCGACGTGCTGCTGAAATGCTGGCGTCTCTTCAAGAGCATGACGCAGGTACAGACCGATAATCCCCAGCGGCAGCGCCAGGAAGAACGGAATACGCCAGCCCCAGTCCAGGAAGTTATCTTCGCCCACGACGGTAGAGATCAGAACAACAACCCCCGCACCCATCACAAAGCCGGCAATCGAGCCGAAATCCAGCCAGCTTCCCATAAAGCCGCGTTTTCTGTCCGGGGAGTACTCCGCAACGAAGATTGACGCACCGGTGTATTCACCGCCCACAGAGAAGCCCTGCGCCATCTTACAGAGCAGCAGCAGCACAGGTGCCCAGATGCCGATGGAGGCGTAAGACGGTATCAAGCCGATACAGAACGTACTGATCGACATAATCACAATGGTGATGGCGAGTATTTTCTGACGCCCGTATTTATCGCCGAGCATCCCGAAGAACAAACCGCCAAGCGGGCGGATCAGGAAGGGCACGGAGAACGTACCCAGCGCGGCTATCATCTGTAAGCTGGGGTCGGCACCCGGGAAGAACACTTTGCCTAACGCATAGGCGACAAAGCCGTAGACACCGAAATCGAACCATTCCATCGCATTACCGAGCGAGGCGGCAGTGATCGCTTTACGCAGTTTCGCGTCATCAATAATGGTGACATCGCGAAGGGTGATGGGTTTTACCTTTTTCCTTTTAAGCATTGCTATCCTCGTAGAGTTGGCCCTGTCCGCGCCACAGAAATTCATGCGGTCTGTGGACCAGGTGAGCGCCTCTTGCGCATGTCCTCTTCAAGCGTAGCAGGTTTACTTACATTGACGTTTTACGCCTATACAACCGAACCTGTTGACGCCTGTCTGGGCAGTTAATGACTTCTTTACCCTACCAGCGTTTATATTTGTGATCAACTTCACACATATTTGCCCTGTTCGTCAGCTGCCTTCAGGATTTGTCAATTATCCCTCCTCCGTACTCTTTCAGAGTGGCTCCCCATAAATATCCTTGCGGACGTTATTATTTTTCCCCTAACAAAAAACAATCCACATTTCTTCACACCAAATTTACAGAATTTTTAATTATCAACCGGCAATGCGAATGTTTACACGAAATATGTGATTTAGATAACTAAAACGCTGTTTTATTTTCATTGAATCATCATTCCGATGATCGCATCATAAATCCGAACACCACACTTTGAGTGCTTCCTTCGAACGTTAAGAGGAGGTCACTTATTTAAATTTATTGCATGGATAACGAATTAACGGCTGTCACAAACCATCAATTCGTTGAATTAATTGAATTATTTTTTCGCCTTTTTCGCCAACCACGCGGGGTGAGATGTGAGGGTTAAACATGAAAATTAAAGCCACGATTGAACGCATTCCTGGCGGTATGATGCTGGTCCCGCTGGTGCTTGGTGCGATCCTAAATACTCTGGCACCGAATACCGGGGCTTATTTTGGTGGTTTCACGAAAGGGATGATCACCGGTACAGTCCCGATTCTGGCGGTATGGTTCTTTTGTATTGGTGCCTCTATTAATTTACGCGCGACAGGGACGGTATTGCGTAAATCCGGGACGCTGGTTATCACCAAAATCGCTGTAGCCTGGGTAGTCGCAATGGTCTGCGCCTTGTTTATTCCTGAGAATGGCGTACAGACCGGTTTCTTTGCCGGATTATCCGTTCTGGCTATTGTCTCGGCGATGGATATGACCAACGGCGGGTTATATGCCAGCCTGATGAACCAGTACGGCACAAAAGAAGAATCCGGCGCCTTCGTCCTGATGTCTCTGGAATCCGGCCCACTCATGACCATGCTGATCCTCGGCTCTGCGGGTCTGGCAACGTTTGAACCGCATCACTTTGTTGGCGCAGTCCTGCCATTCCTGATCGGGTTTGCGCTGGGTAACCTGGACCACGATCTGCGTGATTTCTTCAGCAAAGCGACACCGGTGCTGATCCCGTTCTTTGGTTTTGCGCTCGGGAATACCATTAACCTGAATGTTATCCTCGATACTGGCCTGCTGGGTATTGTGCTGGGTGTGGCGGTTATCATCATCACCGGGATCCCGCTGATTATTGCCGACCGTGTGATTGGGGGAGGAAACGGAACCGCAGGTGTTGCCGCCTCGTCAGCCGCGGGGGCCGCCGTGGCAAACCCGGTCATTATTGCCCAGATTAACCCGGCCTTCGAACCTGTTGCCGCCTCAGCGACTGCGCTGGTTGCAGCCAGCGTGATTGTGACGGCCATTCTGGTGCCGATCATTACCGCGCTGTACGCCAAACGCTTCGGGAGTGTAGCGGCTCAGAAAGTGGAACAAAAAGCGGTAGAGTTGCATCACTAATACGCCGTGCTAACGATACCCTCTCCTTGTGTGGGGAGGGTTCGTAACAAGAACGTCAGCCAAAAATCTCTTCTACCATGGCATCCACCAGCCGTTTCGCTGAACAGAGTCTCGGCATCCCTAAGGCGACGGTTTGCCAGTTCTGCGTTACCGACCAGCTCACCGGGTGTTTATCTGCCTGACACCAGTCGCCAAGCCAGCCCAGCATATCTTTGTGATCAACCAGCCTCGGAGAGGCAGGCGTCGTCAGCCATTGATGATAAAAATGCCGGGTCGCGGGGGATGCATTGATTCCCTGCGCAAGATAATTCGCTGCCATGCTGCGCAGATTATCTTTGAGCATCTCCGCCACATCTTCATTTGCCAGCCGACATGCATCGCCAAACGGCCCCCAGCGCAGCTCCTCCAGCACGATGTAGCACCGCCCGGCGAGTGACCAGCCGTCGTAATGCCCGGCCCGCCAGCGGGTAAAAATCTGTTCGCTGTGCTCGCCCGCCTGCACCGTCAGGCCGCGTTGTGTTAACGCTTTTTCTTTATAGTTTGCGCGCTGCTGAAAATGGGATGAAAGTTCGTCGTATTGCTGCATTAGCGCCGGCGACTGCGGCGCGCGCGGGTTAGCCTGCTGGCGCAGTGCGGTCAGTTTTTCCGTCATCCGCGTCAACGCCAGGTGCCCCGGGTCGAGCATCCCCGCCAGTTTCTCGGCCAGGCCCAGACGCAATGCCGCATTTTCGTTGAGCATTCCCGCCATTGCCCAGGGCCGCAGCCGGGTGTGCGTCATGATCTCTTGAGTCAAACGCTCACGAAATTGCAGCTGTTGCGGCCCCAAAGGGGAATGACGCACAGCGTCCACCCCCTGAACCAGATCGACCATAAATTTAGGATGAATACACTCCAGCGTCCGCCCGGGACCGTCCAGTAGTTGTGTTGTCATGGTTGCTCTGCCGCGAATAGAGTTTGAATATCATCGCGTAACAGTCGGGTATCTTCCTGAATCCACGTCGCAGTAGTGATACTGTGCTTCAACAGCTGACTGAGCGCTCGGGTCGAATGCTCATTTTGCTGCCGTACTGCGAGGCTATCACGCAAGCTTTCCTGTAACCCGGTCAGGCATAACGAAAATTCTGCAAAGAAGGTTGCCATACCCGCCGTAACAGAGACATCGACCTGCGCGGCCAAAGCTTTACGGATTTGTTCACAAAACTGATCAATATGTTGCTTAAACTTGTCATGAAGCTGGCCAACATCAATAACATATCGTGTGCGTGTCTCGACGTAATCTTCCCAGCCCCAACCCGGATTGTTCAGCCAGCGGGAAACCGTTTCGCGCACGCTCCCCGCGCATGAAGGCTGCCCCGTAGGGCGGTTATCCATCGCGATCGCATCGTTAAACAGCGCGCGGGTGTTGAAATTCAGCTGATTTGCCTGAAACGCCGGGAAGCTGATCCGCGCGCGGAACCCGGCGTGGCTCAGTTGTTCTTTAATACGCGTTTCGATAGGGCGCATCGCCTCATTGAGCGAACGCGCCAGCGTGACCTCCAGCTGATCAAAGCGCAGCGCCAGCTCCCGGCTGATTTTACTCTGCACATCCAGCATAATCAGTTCACAGGAAGAGCGGATCTTGCTCAGGACAATCTGGGCCTGGCCTTCATCTTCCAGCACTAACTGTTGCAGCTCTTCCAGGGGGTTGTGGCGTAAATCCCGCGAATCAATCCCCGCCAAATCAAGAATATTGTCGTTACTGAAGACATGTTCAATCGACGATTGCAGCCAGAGTTTTTGCTGGGCAATAACGTAATCTGTGGTACTCAGCGCCTGTGCCACCTCATGTTCCACTTCATCGCTTACCGCATTCTGGCGGGTCTGGAGTAACGCCATATCCTCTTCGAGGCGCGCAATGTTAAGTTCAAGCGCCTCAAAAGCAACCGTCAAACCCTGATAGCGAAACTCGAGGTACTCCCTGGCGTTTTGCGCATAGTTCAGCAACTTATGTGAGGCCGAGCGCAGGGCAAAGAGTGAAGCGTTAGCATAAGCGGCATAAATCAGTTTACGGATTGGCTGCTCAAACAACGAGTCTTCCCACAACAGATCCGCCGCATGGCGAAGATGTTCAACATTGTCCAAATCAGCCGTACGCCAGCGCCGTCCAAGCGCCGCTTCGGCAAAATCCTGCACCCAACGCTGCTCCTGATGATTAGGCAGGCGGCCGTTTACTGTCATCTCAAAACGCGCACGATTTGCAAGGTAGGCCCACATTGAAGAAACCGGGTAAATCTGCCCCGGCGAAATATTCCCTTTCATCAGTGTGCCGGAAATCATTGCCCTGACTTGTTCTTCATCGTCGCTATTGCGGTCTTTCTGATCGAACTTATTAACCAGGGCGTACAGTGGCACCGATTTCCCAACGGCTGAAATCGCCTGGCGCACCTCCTGATCGGAAATCGATTTAAGCTGGGTGTAATCCATCACCGCCAGCACCGCCGATGCGCGCGCCAGTTGCTCACTGAGCATTTTTTGCAGATGTGGCTGCCCGGCCTCATTCGGCCCCGGGGTGTCCAGCAGGGTCAATTGCCCAAGATGGGCATCCATTCCGGCAAGATGCACAAACTCCACTTCAATTACCGGAATATGTTCAATGGACACATATTCTGTAAACGGAAAATCGACACCCAGCGCCTGAGATAACCTCACCAGATCGTTCAGGTTTTTCAAACAATTAAATATAGGTTGCGCACCAAGATGGTGTTTTTCAAATGCTTCGCCTTTTTCGATACGCTCCAGTAGCGCATTCATATCTTTATCAATTTCAAGACGACGCGTCAGTTTGCCGCGGTCAGAGTTACACAGCTTTTGCTGAAGCTGCTGGATCAAGGCATCAATAGGCGAAACATGTGAGAAATGCAGCACAGGCTCTTTCTGACCAGGGGTATGGCGGATAAGCGTGGGCAGCGCTGTCATTGGGCGGTTGCGGTTCGGTAAGACCTCCGTACCCACAATTGCATTAATGGTTGTCGATTTACCCGCTTTCATGGTTCCAACAATTGCCAATACCATTTCAAGACGGGTTATTTTCCGTAATTCATTATTCAGCATCGCTTGCTGAGATTCGACGCCACGCGCGCTGAAATGCAAAGGTAAAACGTTGTTATTTTCACCAGATATAGCGGCAGTCGTACTATCCAGCATCGCAACTGGCATTGATTTCAACGTATCAAGATTCTGCAAAGCAAGCTGGAGCAAACGTTCCGCTTCCTGGCTTAATTCAAAAATGGTCTGTGTGTGCATGATAAAAGCCTTTCCTTAACGCAAATTTATTACTTTTATTAAGCCACTTCGTTTTAATTATGCTGTTTTGGCTTATATGATCACGTGTGGAAAACATGGTCACTTAAATATAACTGATTGATGATAATCAGAATTATATTCTTATCATTGTATTGCGTGTAAAACTCCCCCCTTGGTCAGATAACCAAAAGATAAAAAGCGTAGCGCATTTTTAGGAAATTTCAGGATATATCATCATTATTTACCCACCTAAAAAGAGAGGTAATTCACCGCCGCCATTTGCTGCATGGCGGTAGAGACTGTGGATAAATAACAACTTACTGCTTAACCTTATCCGAAATGAAGGAGCGTAGCAATTTGATGTAATAAAATAATCGATATATTTAACATCAACGTTTTCCACGGTCTTAATGCTGTAAGAATCGCTTATCTGACTGACAGGAAGTGTCATTCCCGGCAGAAATTTTGCACTTTTTTTATTATGTAATATCACCGACAAGGTTGTGGATTTGCGCTATACTTGCCGCCTTTTTCGGCACCATGCCGTCATTTAGCTGGCACTTTCCAGCCCGTTAAGCACTTTTTTGAGGATACCGACATGCAACTCCCACACTGCCCGAAATGCAATTCTGAATACACTTACGAAGATAATGGCATGTTCATCTGCCCGGAATGCGCCCACGAATGGAACAATGCAGAACCTTCTGCGGATAGCGATACGCTGATCGTTAAAGATGCTAACGGTAATCTGCTGGCCGATGGCGACAGTGTTACCGTCGTTAAAGACCTGAAAGTGAAAGGCAGCTCTTCAATGCTGAAGATTGGCACCAAAGTGAAGAATATCCGTCTGGTTGAAGGCGACCATAATATTGACTGCAAAATTGACGGTTTTGGCCCAATGAAGTTGAAATCTGAATTCGTGAAAAAGAACTGATTTACCTGCCTTTATCTCTCATGCAGGCCCGGTAAACGAAGCGCCGCCAGGCGCTTTTACCGGATGCGCTGCGCTTATCCAGCCTACAAAAACAGAACTACACTTATTGGGCTTCTTTTACCTGAGGTAAAGATTATGCCATTAAGTCCCTACATCTCTTTCGCCGGCAACTGTGCAGAGGCCAGCGCCTTCTACCAGCAGGCCGTCGGCGCAGACGTTCTCTACAAAATCACCTTCGGCGAAATGCCAAAAGACGACAACAGTGAAGAAGGCTGTCCGTCAGGTATGAAATTCCCGGATTCCGCTATTGCTCACTCGAATGTCCGCATCGCGGGCAGCGATATCATGATGAGCGATGGGTTACCGCCCGGCACTAAAGCACAGTACGCCGGGTTTACCCTGGTCCTCGACACCCAGGACGTGGTGGAAGGTAAACGCTGGTTCGATAATCTGGCCGCTGGCGGCAGCATTGAAATGGCCTGGCAGGAGACCTTCTGGGCGCACGGTTTCGGTAAAGTCACCGACAAATACGGTGTGCCGTGGATGATTAACGTCGTTAAACAGCAACAAACGTCGTAGACCGGATACGCGCAACGCATCCGCCAACAGTGCCACCGGGCGCTGTTGGCGGGCCTGCCGTGATTGTCATCGTTTTCCCCTCAACTCTTCAAATTCCCGCAACCAGGACTTAACCCAAATGTCACATTGATGCGCCAGCATGAGGCCACATTTATTCTGAGGCCTGTGCACATGCAAACTGTCATCCGCGTCGAGAAACTGAGCAAGACCTTTCATCACAATAAGGCTCTTCATGCCGTTGATCTGACCGTCCAGCAGGGCGAAATGGTGGCACTGCTGGGCCCCTCCGGTTCAGGTAAATCCACCCTTCTGCGTCATTTGAGCGGGCTTATCACCTGCGATAAAACGCCCGAAAGCCACGTTGAGCTATTGGGTAACACCGTGCAACGCGCGGGCCGTCTGGCGCGTGATATCCGCAAAAGCCGCGCGCAAACAGGCTACATCTTCCAGCAGTTCAACCTGGTGAATCGCCTGACGGTGCTGGAGAACGTTCTGATTGGCGCACTCGGCAGCACCCCGTTCTGGCGTACCTGCCTGCGTTGGTTCTCCCCTTCACAGAAACAACAAGCGTTGCAGGCGCTGACCCGCGTCGGCATGGCCCATTTTGCTCACCAGCGCGTGTCCACCCTGTCCGGTGGCCAGCAGCAGCGCGTGGCGATTGCCCGTGCGCTGATGCAAAAAGCCAAAGTGATCCTGGCCGATGAGCCGATTGCCTCGCTCGACCCGGAATCTGCCCGCATCGTGATGGAAACCCTGCGCGACATTAACCAGAACGACGGCATCACCGTGGTGGTGACGCTGCATCAGGTGGATTACGCCCTGCGCTACTGCGAACGCATTGTCGCGCTGCGTCAGGGGCATGTGTTCTTTGATGGCGCAAGCCATCAGTTTGATAACGACCGTTTTGACCATCTCTACCGCAGCATTAATCGCGTCGATGAGAACGCGCAGGCTGCATAACTCAACCCGATCCGAGGAAAGTACATGAGCTACAAAGCCGTTGCCGCGCTGGCCTTCACCAGCATGTTCAGCATCAGCACCCTGTTAAGCCCTGCGTACGCGGAAGAGCAGGAAAAAGCACTGAACTTCGGCATTATTTCGACGGAATCACAGCAGAATCTCAAACCTCAGTGGGAACCGTTCCTGAAAGATATGGAAACCAAACTGGGGATCAAAGTGAACGCCTTCTTCGCTCCGGATTACGCGGGCATCATCCAGGGAATGCGCTTTAACAAAGTGGACATCGCCTGGTACGGCAACCTCTCTGCGATGGAAGCGGTCGATCGCGCGAACGGCCAGGTCTTTGCCCAGACCGTTGCGGCAGATGGCTCTCCGGGTTACTGGAGTGTGCTGATCGTCAATAAAGACAGCCCAATCAATAACCTCAACGACATGCTCGCCAAACGCAAAGATCTGACCTTTGGTAACGGCGACCCGAACTCTACCTCTGGCTTCCTGGTCCCGGGCTACTACGTCTTCGCCAAGAACAATGCGTCTGCCAGTGACTTTAAGCGCACCGTCAACGCCAGCCACGAAACCAACGCGCTGGCCGTGGCGAACAAGCAGGTAGATGTTGCCACCAACAACACCGAAAACCTCGACAAGTTGAAGACCTCCGCGCCGGACAAGCTGAAAGAGCTGAAGGTTATCTGGAAGTCCCCGTTGATCCCGGGTGACCCAATCGTGTGGCGCAAAAACCTCTCCGAAAGCACCAAGGACAAGGTGTACGACTTCTTCATGAACTACGGCAAAACGCCGGAAGAGAAAGCCGTGCTGGAACGTCTGGGCTGGGCGCCGTTCCGCGCCTCAAGCGACCTGCAACTGGTGCCGATTCGCCAGCTGGCGCTGTTTAAACAGATGCAGGGCGTGAAGGACAACAAAGGTCTGAAGGATGAAGAGAAGACCAGCAAAGTCTCTGAGATTCAGGCGCAGCTTGAAGACCTTGACCGCCTGACTGCGGCGCTGAGCGCAATGACCAGCGTGAATAAAGTGGTTCAGTAACTCAAGTCCCCTCTCCCTTGAGGGAGAGGGAGAACAGATAAAGGAGCACACATGCAAACCATCACCGTCCCGCCACCAAAGCGCAGCTGGTTCTCGCTATTTAGCTGGGCCATTCTGCTGGCGGTGCTTGTTATCTCCTGGAAGGGCGCGGAAATGGATCCGCTGCTGCTCTTCAAAGACTCCGGCAACATGGCAACCTTCGCCGCCGACTTCTTCCCGCCGGACTTCAGCCAGTGGCAGGATTACCTCGGCGAGATGGCCACCACCCTGCAAATCGCCGTCTGGGGTACCGCCCTTGCCGTCATTCTCTCCATTCCGTTTGGCCTGATGAGCGCCGAAAACATCGTGCCGTGGTGGGTATACCAGCCGATGCGTCGCCTGATGGACGCCTGCCGCGCCATCAACGAAATGGTCTTCGCGATGCTTTTCGTGGTCGCCGTGGGACTTGGCCCGTTTGCCGGGGTAATGGCGCTGTTCATTCACACCACCGGCGTGCTCTCCAAGCTGCTTTCGGAAGCGGTTGAAGCCATTGAGCCCGGCCCGGTTGAAGGCATCCGCGCGACCGGTGCCAATAAAATCGAAGAAATTCTTTACGGCGTGCTGCCGCAGGTGATGCCGCTGCTCATCTCCTACTCCCTGTACCGCTTCGAGTCCAACGTCCGTTCCGCCACCGTGGTCGGCATGGTGGGTGCAGGCGGCATTGGTGTGACGCTATGGGAAGCCATTCGCGGTTTCCAGTTCCAGCAAACCTGCGCCCTGATGGTGCTTATCATCATCACCGTCAGCCTGCTGGATTTCCTCTCTCAACGTTTGCGTAAGCACTTCATCTGAGAAGCGAGGCTTTGATTTATATGCACTTATCCAGACATCCGACCAGTTACCCTACCCGCTGGCAAGAGATCGCGGCAAAGCTTGAAGTGGAACTGCGCACGCACTACCGCTGCGGAGACTACCTGCCTGCCGAACAACAGCTTGCAGACCGTTATGAAGTGAATCGTCATACCTTGCGCCGCGCCATCGATCAACTGGTCGAACGCGGATGGGTACAGCGTCGTCAGGGCGTGGGCGTGCTGGTGCTGATGCGCCCGTTCGACTACCCGCTCAACGCGCAGGCCCGCTTTAGCCAGAATCTGCTCGATCAGGGTAGCCACCCCACCAGCGAAAAGCTGCTGTCGGTACTGCGTCCGGCCTCCAGCCACGTAGCTGACGCGCTGGGCATTCAGGAGGGCGATAACGTGGTGCACCTGCGCACGCTGCGCCGGGTCAACGGCGTGGCGGTCTGCCAGATAGACCACTACTTCGCAGACCTGGGCCTCTGGCCGGTACTGCAAAACTTTTCCAGCGGCTCGCTGCACGACTTCATGCGTGATGCTACAGGTATTGCGCTCAAACGCACCCAGACCCGTATCAGCGCCCGCCGCGCGCAGGCCAAAGAGAGCAAAGTGCTGGAGATCCCCAACATGGCTCCGCTGCTCTGCGTGCGCACCCTTAACCACCGTGACGGTGAGATCAACGCAACGGAATACTCCGTCAGCCTGACCCGCGCCGACATGATTGAATTCACAATGGAGCATTGAATGCACTTTGATACCTCCACCCGCCAGCGCTGGATGCGTGTGCTGGCTCATAGCCAGCCTGCCGCGCTGCATGGCCGCATGAATGCGCTCAGCCTGACGCCAGATTACGAAGCCATCCGTACGCCGGAGATTGGCCTGGTGCAGATCCAGGCGCGCATGGGCGGAACCGGCGAGCGCTTCTTTGCCGGAGATGCCACGCTCACCCGCGCCGTCATTCGCCTGAACAGCGGCACGCTTGGCTATAGCTACGTGATAGGGCGCGATAAAGCGCACGCAGAGCGCTGCGCGGTCATCGACGCCCTGTTGCAGGAACAACCTCATTTCCAGTCATTAATGGAAACCCTCATTGCCCCGCTGGAAGCTGACCGCGCCGCACGCCTTGCCGCGCGTCAGGCCGAAGTAAACACCAGCCGGGTCGACTTCTTTACGCTCGTTCGCGGAGACAACGCATGACGCTTCAACCCGCTTTTACCCTGGCCGTCCAGGATGCCCAACACAGTTTTCGTCGCCTGCTGAAAGCCATGAGCGAGCCGGGCGTTATTGTATCTCTGCATCAGCTTTCACAAGGCTGGCTGCCACTAAACCTGGCTACCACCAGCGTGCTGCTGACCCTTGCCGATAACGACACCCCGGTGTGGCTTTCTGGCCGGATGTCGAACGACATCGCCTGCCAGAACCTGCGTTTTCACACCAATGCCCCGCTGGTAGAGCAGCCACATCAGGCGATATTTGCGGTGGCGGATGAGCAGATAAGCCACGAGCAGCTCAACGCCCTGAGCGAAGGCAGCGCCGTGGCCCCGGAAACCAGCGCCACGCTGATTTTGCAGGTATCCAGCCTGAGTGGCGGGCGCATGTTACGCCTCACCGGGGCAGGGATCGCCGACGAGCGCATGATCGCGCCACAGCTGCCGGAGTGCATCATCCATGAACTCACCGAGCGCCCGCACCCGTTCCCGCTGGGTATCGACCTGATCCTGACCTGCGGCGAACGCCTGCTGGCGATACCGCGAACCACTCATGTGGAGGTGTGCTGATGTACGTCGCCGTTAAAGGGGGCGAAAAGGCGATTGCCGCCGCCCATTCGTTGCAGGAGCACAGACGACGGGGTGATGAGCAGCTTCCCGAGCTGAGCGTTGCCCAGATAGAACAACAGCTGAATCTGGCCGTCGACCGGGTGATGACCGAAGGCGGCATTGCCGATCGCGAGCTGGCCGCGCTGGCACTCAAGCAGGCCAGCGGTGATAACATCGAAGCCATTTTCCTGCTGCGCGCCTACCGCACCACCCTTGCCAGACTGGCGGTAAGCGAGCCGATTAATTCAGCGGAGATGCGCTTAGAGCGCCGAATATCGGCGGTGTACAAAGATATCCCCGGCGGCCAGCTGCTTGGCCCGACCTACGATTACACCCACCGTCTGCTGGATTTCACGCTGCTGGCAAACGGTGAAACGCCCTCCCTGAGTACGGCCGGGCCGCAGCAAGATACCTCCCCGCACGTGTTTAGCCTGTTGGCGCATCAGGGGCTGGCAAAAGCCGAAGAAGATACCGGAAGCACGCCGGACGACATCACCCGCACGCCCCCGGTTTACCCTTGCTCACGCTCATCGCGCCTGCAACAGCTGATGCGCGGCGACGAAGGTTATCTGCTGGCGCTCGCCTACTCTACGCAGCGCGGTTACGGGCGTAACCACCCGTTCGCCGCAGAAATTCGCAGTGGCTATATCGATGTAGAAATTGTGCCAGAAGAGCTGGGTTTTGCGGTTAACGTCGGCGAACTGCTGATGACCGAGTGTGAAATGGTCAACGGTTTTGTGGCGCCGGAAGACGAAGATCCGCACTTCACGCGCGGTTACGGCCTGGCGTATGGCATGAGCGAACGCAAGGCAATGGCCATGGCGCTGGTCGACCGCGCGTTGCAGGCACCCGACTACGGTGAACATATCTCCGGCCCGGCACAGGACGAGGAATTTGTGCTGGCTCATGCCGATAACGTGGAAGCAGCAGGCTTTGTCTCGCACCTCAAGCTGCCGCACTACGTTGATTTCCAGGCCGAACTGGAACTGCTGAAACGCCTGCAACGGGAGCGATCGCATGGCTAACTTAAACGGCTACAACTTCGCTTATCTGGATGAGCAAACCAAACGCATGATCCGCCGCGCCATTTTAAAAGCCGTGGCGATCCCGGGGTATCAGGTGCCGTTCGGCGGCCGGGAAATGCCGATGCCCTATGGCTGGGGCACTGGCGGTATTCAGCTCACGGCCAGCGTGATCGGTGAAGCCGACGTGCTGAAAGTCATCGACCAGGGCGCGGACGACACCACCAACGCCGTGTCGATTCGCAACTTCTTTAAGCGCGTAACGGGCGTAAACACCACCGAGCGCACGGAAGACGCAACGCTTATCCAGACCCGCCACCGCATTCCCGAAACACCGCTCACTGAAGATCAGATCCTGATTTTCCAGGTCCCTATCCCGGAGCCGCTGCGCTTTATCGAGCCGCGCGAAACGGAAACCCGCACCATGCACGCTCTGGAAGAGTACGGCATCATGCAGGTGAAACTGTATGAAGATATCGCCCGCTTCGGCCATATTGCCACCACCTACGCCTACCCGGTGAAGGTCAACGGGCGCTACGTGATGGACCCGTCGCCCATCCCAAAATTCGATAACCCGAAAATGGACATGATGCCTGCGCTCCAGCTATTCGGCGCAGGGCGCGAGAAGCGTATTTACGCTGTGCCACCTTACACCCGTGTGGAAAGCCTCGATTTCGACGATCACCCATTTACGGTGCAGGAGTGGGATGAGCCATGTGCCATCTGCGGCTCGAAACACAGCTACCTGGATGAAGTGGTGCTGGATGACACCGGCAAACGGATGTTTGTCTGTTCCGACACCGATTTCTGCCGCCAACAGAGCGAGGCGAAAGGCCAATGAAACCGCTGCTTTCGGTCAACAATCTGACCCACCTTTATGCGCCTGGCAAAGGCTTCAGCGATGTCTCCTTTGAGCTATGGCCGGGGGAAGTGCTCGGGATTGTCGGCGAGTCCGGCTCGGGCAAAACCACTCTGCTGAAGTCCATTTCTGCGCGCCTGACGCCGCAAAATGGCGACATTTTATATGAAGGCCAATCGCTGTACGGGATGAGCGAAGCCGAACGCCGTCGCCTGCTGCGCACCGAATGGGGGGTGGTGCATCAACACCCAATGGACGGCCTGCGCCGCCAGGTATCGGCGGGTGGAAATATCGGCGAGCGGCTGATGGCGACCGGTGCACGCCACTACGGCCATATCCGCGCCACTGCGCAACACTGGCTGGAAGAGGTTGAAATCCCGGCCTCGCGTATCGACGACCTGCCAACGACATTTTCCGGCGGGATGCAGCAACGTCTGCAAATCGCCCGCAACCTGGTCACGCACCCGAAGCTGGTGTTTATGGATGAGCCAACCGGGGGGCTGGACGTTTCTGTACAGGCTCGCCTGCTCGACCTGCTGCGCGGCCTGGTGGTAGAGCTGAACCTTGCCGTGGTGATTGTCACCCACGATCTGGGTGTTGCGCGCCTGCTGGCCGACCGCCTGTTGGTGATGAAGCAGGGCCAGGTGGTGGAAAGTGGTTTAACCGACCGCGTGCTGGACGATCCGCACCATCCGTACACTCAGCTGCTGGTGTCGTCTGTTTTGCAGAACTGATGTTGCTGTTGCCGGGTGGCGCTGCGCTTACCCGGCCTACGAACACCGCACCTGTAGGCCGGGTAAGGCGAAGCCGCCACCCGGCATGAAATTTCCGCGAGGCCAAAATGATCCACGTTGAAAATGTCAGTAAGACTTTTGTGCTCCACCAGCAAAACGGCGTGCGCCTGCCGGTGCTGCAAAATGCCTCGCTTGAGGTCAGCAAGGGCGAATGTGTGGTGCTGCATGGCCATTCCGGCAGCGGTAAATCCACCCTGCTGCGCTCGCTTTATGCCAACTATCTGCCGGACGAAGGCCACATTCACATCCGCCACAATGGCGAGTGGGTGGATCTGGTGCAGGCCCCGGCACGCAAGGTGCTGGAAGTCCGCCGGTCAACGATCGGCTGGGTGAGCCAGTTTCTGCGGGTGATCCCCAGGATCTCCGCGCTGGACGTGGTGATGCAGCCGCTGCTGGATCTGGGCGTGCAGCGTGAAACCTGCGCCGCCAAAGCCGCAGGCCTGCTGACGCGCCTCAACGTGCCGGAACGCCTGTGGCATCTCGCCCCTTCCACGTTTTCTGGTGGTGAACAGCAGCGCGTGAACATTGCGCGTGGGTTTATCGTCGATTACCCGATTTTACTGCTCGATGAACCTACCGCCTCGCTGGACAGCAAAAACTGTACAGCCGTGGTTGAGCTGATCGAACAGGCCAAAACACGCGGCGCGGCGATCGTGGGGATCTTCCACGATGAAACCGTGCGTTCGCGCGTGGCTGACAGATTGCACCCGATGGGGACCCACGCATGATCGTTAATAACGTAAAGCTGGTGCTGGAAAATGAAGTGGTTGGCGGCTCGATTGAGATCCAGGATGGGGTGATCCGCGCGTTTGCCGAAACCCAAAGCCGCGCGCCTGAAGCGATGGACGGCGAAGGCGGCTGGCTGCTGCCGGGGCTTATCGAACTGCATACCGATAATCTGGACAAATTTTTTACCCCACGGCCAAAAGTCGACTGGCCCGCCCATTCGGCGATGAGCAGTCACGATGCGCTGATGGTGGCCAGCGGGATCACGACCGTACTGGACGCGGTGGCAATTGGTGACGTGCGCGACGGCGGCGATCGCCTTGAGAATCTGGAAAAGATGATCAACGCCGTAGAAGAGACGCAAAAACGCGGCCTCAACCGTGCCGAGCATCGTCTGCATCTGCGCTGCGAGCTGCCGCATCACACCACGCTGCCGCTGTTTGAGAAGCTGGTCGGGCGCGAGCCCGTCACCCTGGTGTCGCTGATGGATCACTCGCCGGGGCAGCGCCAGTTTGCCAATATCGAAAAATATCGCGAGTACTACCAGGGAAAATACTCCCTTACTAATGACGAGATGGCGCGCTACGAGGAAGAGCAACTCGCCCTGGCTGCCCGCTGGTCGCAGCCTAACCGCCTCTCCATCGCGGCCATGTGCCGTGACCGTAATATCGCGCTTGCCAGCCACGACGACGCCACGCATGAGCATGTGGTTGAGTCTCATCAGCTTGGCAGTGTGATCGCCGAATTCCCGACCACATTCGATGCCGCAGAGGCCTCGCGCAGGCACGGCATGAACGTGTTGATGGGCGCGCCAAACATCGTGCGCGGCGGCTCCCACTCCGGCAACGTAGCCGCCAGTAAACTGGCTTCGCTCGGGCTGCTGGATATCCTCTCTTCTGATTACTACCCCGCCAGCCTGCTGGATGCGGCGTTCCGGGTGGCGGATGACGAAAGCAACACATTCACCCTGCCGCAGGCGATCCGTCTGGTGACGAAAAACCCGGCCAACGCGCTGCACCTTCAGGATCGCGGTGTGATTGGTGAAGGTAAACGAGCGGATCTGGTGCTGGCGCATCGTAAGGGCGAGCACATCCATATCGACCATGTATGGCGTCAGGGAAAACGGGTGTTCTGATGGGAAGATTAATCTGGTTAATGGGGCCTTCGGGCTCCGGTAAAGACAGCCTGCTGACGGCGTTACGCCAGCGAGAGCATTCACAACTGCTGGTCGCGCATCGTTACATTACCCGCGCGGCAAACGCCGGAAGTGAGAATCATATCTCGCTGAGCGAGCAGGAGTTTTTTACCCGCGCCGGGAAGAATTTACTGGCGCTGAGCTGGCACGCTAACGGCTTTTACTATGGCGTTGGCGTGGAGATAGATTTGTGGCTTCACGCGGGGTTTGACGTGCTGGTGAACGGTTCACGCGCACATCTGACCCAGGCCAGCGCCAGATACGAATCCGCGCTGCTTCCGGTGTGCTTACAGGTATCGCCAGATATTCTGCGAAACCGGCTGCAAAGCCGTGGGCGTGAAAACGCGCGGGAGATAGACCTGCGGCTGGAGCGTGCGGCACGGTATACCCCTTCGCAATGTCATATCCTCAACAACGATGGAAGTTTGTTACAGTCAGTGAATAATTTCCTCTCACTTATCCGCCAAAAGGAAAAACAACATGCCTGACTGCCAGCTTCGCCCTGCCACGCCTGATGATGCTTCCGCCGTTTATAGCCTGATTTGCGAGCTGAAACAAAGCGAGTTCGATCATCAGGCATTTCACGCCGGGTTTCTCACCAATCTTCAGGACCGCAATATGCACTATCAGCTGGCAGTGCTCGACGGAACAATTATCGGCATGATTGGGCTGCATATGCAGTTTCATCTGCACCACGCCAGATGGATTGGTGAGATCCAGGAGCTGGTGGTGATGCCACAGGCGCGAAGCCTGGGGATAGGCAGCCAGCTGCTGGCGTGGGCGGAAGATTATGCTCGCCACGCGGGTGCCGAGTTAACCGAGTTGTCCACCAGCGTGAAGCGCACCAGTGCGCACCGCTTTTACGTTCGTGAAGGGTATACCCAGAGCCATTTCCGGTTCACTAAACCGCTGTAGAGGTGCGTTATGAGTCTGACGATCACGCTGACGGGAACAGGTGGGGCACAGCTGGTGCCGGTGTTTGGTTGTGACTGCGCGGCCTGTCGCCGGGCACGTTTGCAGGATGAACACCGCCGCCGCCCCTGTAGCGCGGTGGTCAAATTCAATGATGCGGTAACGCTGCTGGACGCGGGGATACCGCACCTGATGGACGACTGGCCGGCAGGTAGCTTCCAGCAGTTTTTACTCACCCACTATCATATGGATCACGTCCAGGGCTTGTTCCCGCTGCGCTGGGGTGTGGGAGCCACCATTCCGGTGTACGGCCCGCCGGATGAAGAAGGATGCGACGATCTTTTCAAACACCCGGGGCTGCTCGATTTTAATCACACCGTGGCACCGTTCGTGGTGTTTGAGCTTCAGGGATTACGGGTTACGCCGCTGCCGCTCAATCACTCAAAACTGACCTTCGGCTATCTGCTGGAAAGCGCGCACAGCCGCGTGGCGTGGCTGTCGGATACCGCCGGGTTGCCGGATAAAACGGTGAAGTTTCTGCTCAACAACCAGCCGCAGGTCATCATCATCGACTGTAGCCACGCGCCGCGTGAAGAGACGCCACGTAATCACAGCGATTTAAACGCAGTGATTGCCCTGAACGAGGTCATTGGCTGCCCGCAGGTGATACTGACGCATATCAGCCACCAGTTTGACGTGTGGATGATGGATAACCCGCTGCCGGAGGGGATTGAAGCGGGGTATGACGGAATGGTTTTGGTGCTGGATTAGGCTTTCTCCCTCTCCCGTGGGAGAGGGTTAAGGTGAGGGCAACAGACCGCACTTATCCGCGATCGTAATCTTCCTCTAACCGCCGCTCATCATCTTCCAGACGACGCCTGTCATCATCAAGCTGGCGCTGACGTTCATCCAGACGGCGACGTCGGTCCTCGAGCTGCCTGCGACGGTCGTCATACTGACGGCTGTCCGTGGAACGACTGGTGTCATAACGATCGTCGTCATCACTGCTGCGATCGCTGCTACTGCTGCTGGGGTTATAGGCGTCATTAATCGCCTTCTGAATGTTGCCAATGGCATCATCAACGATATCGGCATGTGCCAGTTGGCTGGTCAGGGACAGCAAACCCAATAACAAAGCGGTAGAGTAACGTTTCATAAAGCCAGTCTCGCAGGGGGGCTGGCTTTACTGTATTGAACGGCCGGGACATGAGGTAGCGGAGGAATCTCAAATTTTGTAGCTCATGCCGTCACCTTACGTAACGCCTGCGCCAGCTGTACACGGGTAAAAGGTTTGCGTAATAACGCCACGTCCGGCAGCTGTGGGTTATGCGCCGGACGGAGATCCTGACCGCTCATCAGCAACACCGGTAGCTGCGGGAACTGGGTTCGCACCTGGTTAATCACCTCTGCGCCACTTAAGCCACCCGGTAACATTAAGTCACTGATAAACAATCCAATATCTGGCGAAGCATTCAGCATTTTCAGCGCCTGCTCGCCGCTTTCGGCTTCAAGCGTCAGGTAACCTAGCTGGTGAAGTTGCTCGCACAGGGTCTGGCGAACATCACTCTCATCTTCCAGCACCAGCACCAGCCGATCGCTGTCTGCCGTGGTGGTAGCAGCCAGCGTTTCATCCCGGGGAACGGGCGCAAGCGTTGAACGCGGAAGCTGTAGCCGCACCGTGGTTCCCTGCCCTGGCGCGCTTTCTATCTCCACGCGCCCCCCGGACTGGCGCACAAATCCGTAAACCATCGACAGCCCCAGTCCGCTGCCGCTGCCGGTCTGTTTGGTGGTGAAAAACGGCTCGAAGACCTGGGATTTCACCTCCTGCGACATCCCGCTGCCATGATCAATCACCTCCAGTGCCACCATGTCCTGCCTGCGCCCGTCACTGCGGGTGACACGCTGGTTCCAGGTGCGGACCTTAATCACCCCAGTTTGCCCTTCCATGGCATCACGGGCGTTCATCACCAGGTTGATAATGGCGTTTTCCAGCTGGCTGACGTCAATCCACGCAGGCCAGGCCGGGGACTGCGCTTCGATGTCCAGCGTGATGGTGGCAGGCAGCGAGTGGCACATCAGTTCGCCGAGGTTTTCCAGCAGCGGTTTCATCTCTACCGCGTGTGGATTCAGGGACTGTTTGCGGGAAAATGCCAGCAAACGCTGGGTCAGCAGTGCCCCGCGCTCGGCCGCCTTGCGCGCCCGGTTGATGCGCAGCGCATCCGGCGAGGCGGGGTCGGTTAATTCCAGGCTGCCGATAATCACCGCCAGCAGGTTGTTAAAGTCATGCGCCAGCCCGCCCGTCAGCTGCCCGACAGCCTTCATCTTCTGGCTGTGCAGTAGCGCCTCTTCCAGCCCCTGACGCTCTATGCGGTCTATCTCCATCTGCGAGGTTTTTTGTTTCAGCAGCCGGGTAGTGTGCTCAAGCGACGCAGTGTTGCGGGCAAAAACGCTAAACGCGCGCGCCAGCTCACCCAGCTCATCGCGCCGTTGCAGTGCGGGAACCGAGACATCCTGCTCCCCGTGGGCAAGGCGCGACATCGCTCTGGAAATCGCCGTCAGGTTAGTCCCGAGATTGCGGTAGATATACCAGCAGGCGCAGCCGGTGATAATCAGCGCCAGCAGGGCAAACACACTGATAAAGACGCTGATGGAGCGCAGCTCCTGATGGCTCTGGGCAGTACGCAGGGTAGAGGCTTGCGCGACCTGCTCAACGTACTGATTGATGTCGCTGTTTAAAATAGCCACCAGCGCCTTGATATGAAACATATACCAGCTGATAGACAAATCGCTCTCTTCCAGCTGGTTAGATAGCGGGGCGAGCTTGCGCAGTTCGTTGTCAAAGTCGGGCAGCACCATGTTCACCACCGACTGCGTGGCGCTGCGGGGCAAGGTTGCCGTCACCGCATCCAGCTGTTGAACCGTGGCGCGGGGCGAAGGCGTGTCGATGGCGGCGATGATAAGCCGGTCCATTTCCGTAAGCTGCTGCGCATCCGGCACATTGCTGCCGAAGCGGCGGTTAATGTCCTGCAAATGGCGCAGATAACTTTGGCTCTGGTAGAGCGAGCTAAGCAGCGCGTTACGCTCAAGATGTCGGCGCTGCCCACGCTCCAGCATCCCCGTCACGCTCTGCTGTAATTCATTACTCCGGCGAATAATTCGCGCCACCAGCGCTGGCTCCTGCTGGGCCAGTGGCGCATCGGCAAGTTGCTCCAGCGAATGACGCAACGCCATTTGCGTTTGCTTCAGCCTGTCGGCTTCCCCTTTGTATTCCAGCGCCCCCACCACCTGAGAGAGTCGCACCGCCGCCGTGGCCACATTCGCCGTATCGCGCGCAAGGTTCATGCTGCCGGTCATGTCATCCAGCGTTTGCTGCTGCACCTGCTCCTGGATCTGGCTGGCATGACGGAAGCCAAGCACCGCCACCCCGCTGACCATTAACGTCACCGCCACCACCAGCAGATTAAAAATCAGCAGGCGTCCGCGGGCACTGGCGAAGAACGGAGGACGGCGTGATGGCATCTGTTTAGGCTCCTTTGCGGTCTGATGCCCTCACCCTGGCCCTCTCCCACGGGGAGAGGGAAAAGAAAAATGTGACGGCGATTAGCTATTCATAACTATGACAAATATGAACAGCTTCTGACATTTTGCATTTACGAACCTGTGATGAAGTGCGGATATCGACATTTGCAGGAGATCCGCCATGAGCAGAACCCCGGTATTAGAGATGCGCAATATTGCCAAGACGTTTGGCAATTTCCACGCGCTCAAGGGTGTGGATTTGACGGTTTTCCCCGGTGAGATCCACGCGTTAATGGGTGAAAACGGCGCCGGTAAAAGCACACTGATGAAGATCCTCGCCGGGGCTTATACCGCCACCAGCGGCGAGATCCTGATCGACGGCCAGCCGTTCCATATCAAAGGCCCAAAAGATGCGCTGGCCGCAGGCATTACCCTGATTTATCAGGAGATGCAGCTCGCACCCAACCTGACCGTTGCCGAAAACATCTTCCTTGGCAGCGAGCTGTCGCGCGGCGGGCTGGTGCAGCGTAAAGAGATGGCCGCCCAGGCTCAGGCCGTCATTGACCGCCTGGGTGCGCACTTTAAAGCGACTGACCTGGTGATGAGACTCACCATCGCCGAACAGCAGCAGGTGGAGATCGCCCGTGCGCTGCATCGTAAAAGCCGCATTCTGGTGATGGATGAACCCACCGCCGCCCTCTCCTCGCGCGAAACCCATCGTCTGTTTGAGCTGATTTTGCGCCTGCGTGATGAAGGGATGGCGATTATCTATATCAGTCACCGGATGGCGGAAGTGTACGAACTCTCCGACCGCGTCAGCGTTCTGCGCGACGGGCAGTACGTCGGCAGCCTGACGCGCGACAAACTCAACGCCTCTGAGCTGGTCAGGATGATGGTCGGCCGCCCGTTAAGCGATCTGTTCAACAAAGAACGCGACATCCCGCTCGGCAGCCCGCGCCTTAACGTGCACCACCTGACCGACGGCAAAAAAGTGCAGCCCTGTAGCGTGCAGGTCCGTTCCGGCGAAATTGTCGGCCTGGCCGGGTTGGTGGGCGCCGGGCGTTCCGAGCTGGCGCAGCTGATTTTTGGCGTGCGCAAAGCCACAGGCGGGATGATCGAAGTGGACGGCGAACCGGTGGTGATCCACTCCCCGCGCGTCGCCATTGATAACGGCATCGGTTTTCTGACTGAAAACCGCAAGGAGCAAGGGCTGTTCCTGGAGCTGGCAGCGCAAGAGAACATCACCATGGCGACGCTTGAACGCGACGCCACCTTCGGCATGTTGAATCGTAAAAAAGCCCAGTCCATCTCCGATGACGCCATTGCCCTGCTCAATATTCGCGTTCCCCACTCCCAGGTGCGGGCGGGTGGGTTATCCGGTGGAAACCAGCAAAAGCTGCTGATCTCGCGCTGGGTGGCGATAGGCCCGCGCATTCTGATTCTGGATGAGCCAACGCGCGGCGTGGACGTGGGCGCTAAAAGCGAAATCTACCGCATCATGAACCAGATGGCGCGCAAGGGGGTGGCCATTTTGATGATCTCCAGCGAGCTGCCGGAAGTGGTGGGCATGAGTGACCGGGTCTATGTGATGCGCGAAGGCAGCATTGCAGGCGAGCTTCACGGGCACGACATCACCCAGGAAAACATTATGACGCTGGCTACCGGCGTGAACGACTCTCATCATCAGGCGGTGTAATCATGACCAATTCAACCAATCCGCAACAGGTGGCGAAATCCGCCTCCGCCAAAAAAATGCTGATGAGCGATCTGATGCAAACGATCGGTATTTTGCCGATATTAATTCTGATTGTGGCGGTATTTGGCGTTATCGCGCCTAACTTCTTCACCGAAAGTAACCTGCTCAACATTACCCGTCAGGCGTCTATCAACATTGTGCTGGCGGCGGGGATGACTTTCATCATTTTAACCGGCGGGATTGACCTCTCCGTGGGGTCGATTCTGGGCACCACGGCGGTGGCGGCCATGGTGGTGTCGCTTATCCCTGAATTCGCGATGCTGTCGATTCCGGCGGCGCTGATGCTGGGTATGGTGCTGGGGTTATTCAACGGTGCGCTGGTGGCCTTTGCCGGGCTACCGCCGTTTATCGTTACTCTAGGAACCTACACGGCCCTGCGCGGCGCAGCCTATCTGCTGGCAGACGGTACAACGGTTATCAACTCGAACATCAACTTCGAGTGGATCGGTAATAACTATCTCGGCCCCGTGCCGTGGCTGGTGGTGATCGCGCTGGCCGTCATCGCAATTTGCTGGTTCATCCTGCGCCGGACCACACTGGGCGTTCATATCTATGCAGTGGGCGGCAATATGCAGGCGGCACGCTTAACCGGTATCAAGGTGTGGATGGTGCTGCTGTTTGTGTATGGCATGAGCGGGCTGCTTTCGGGCTTAGGCGGGGTGATGAGCGCATCGCGACTCTACAGCGCCAACGGCAACTTAGGCATGGGCTATGAGCTGGACGCGATTGCCGCGGTGATCCTCGGCGGCACCAGTTTTGTCGGCGGGATCGGTACGATCACCGGCACGCTGGTGGGCGCATTGATCATCGCGACGCTTAACAACGGCATGACGCTGATGGGCGTCTCCTATTTCTGGCAACTGGTGATCAAAGGGGCGGTGATCATCATTGCGGTGCTGATCGACAAATACCGTACCCGACACCATCAAAGTGCATAACAACAAAACCCTACGAGTGAGGAATACAGCATGAGATTGAAGCCCTTAGTGACCGCGCTCTGTGCTGGCGCACTGCTTGCCGCAGCTCCATTTGCGCAGGCAAAAGACCTGAAATCCATCGGCGTAACGGTGGGTGACCTGGCTAACCCGTTCTTCGTGCAGATAACCAAAGGTGCCGAGCTGGAAGCGCGCAAACTGGCAGGTGATAACGTGAAAGTGACGCTGGTTTCCAGCGGTTACGATCTGGGTCAGCAGGTGGCGCAGATTGATAACTTTATCGCTGCAAAAGTCGACATGATCATCCTCAACGCGGCGGATTCTAAAGGGATCGGCCCGGCGGTAAAACGCGCGAAAGATGCCGGGATCGTCGTGGTGGCGGTTGACGTGGCGGCGGAAGGGGCAGATGCAACGATCACCTCCGATAACACCCAGGCGGGGGAAATGGCCTGTAAGTACATCACCGATCGCCTCAAAGGCAAAGGCAATGTGGTTATCATCAACGGACCACCGGTTTCTGCGGTACAAAACCGTGTGGAAGGCTGCCAGACCGAGTTTAAGCGCCACCCGGATATCAAAGTGCTGTCAGACAACCAGAACGCCAAAGGCAGCCGTGAAGGCGGGCTGGAGGTAATGACTTCCCTGCTGGCCGCCAATCCGAAGATCGACGGCGTGTTCGCGATTAACGATCCTACGGCGATCGGGGCCGATCTGGCAGCGAAACAGGCGCAACGCAGTGAGTTCTTTATCGTCGGCGTGGACGGCTCGCCAGATGGTGAAGAGGCGCTGAAACGGGAAAATTCCCTGTTTGTGGCGACCCCGGCACAAGATCCACAGGTGATGGCGGCAAAAGCGGTAGAAATCGGCTATGACATTCTACAGGGCAAACCTGCGCCGAAAGAGCCTGTGCTGATCCCGGTGACGATGATCGATAAAAAGAACGTCGGTACGTATAAGGGATGGACAGTTAAGTAACGGTTGTGCGGCCTGATGCCCTCACCCTAACCCTCTCCCACCGGGAGAGGGAACTGTTTTCAAGGAGTCCTCATGAAACGCTCCGAAATCAACGAAATCCTCGGCCATACGCGGCAGTTCTTTTCCATGCACGATGTTCACCTGCCACCCTTTGCCAGCTTCCCGCCAACGCAATGGCAACAGCTCGACCAGGGCGCATGGCGTGAAGTGTTCGACCTCAAGCTCGGCTGGGATGTAACCGCGTTTGGCGGTAACAACTTTGCCGCTCAGGGGTTAACGCTGTTTACGCTGCGCAACGGCTCCCCCAACGGCGTGCCGTATGAAAAATGCTATGCCGAAAAAATCATGCACGTACGCGACGGCCAGGTTACACCCATGCATTTTCACTGGCGTAAACGCGAGGACATCATTAATCGCGGCGGTGGCAATCTGATTATTGAGTTATGGAACGCCGGCGCGCATGAAGAAACGGAAAACACCGACGTTACCGTGACAATCGATGGCTGCCTTCAGACCCACGCACCCGGCAGCCAGCTGCGCCTGGCACCAGGGGAGAGCATCTGCCTGACGCCCGGCCTGTACCACAGTTTCTGGGGCGAGCGCGGCTTTGGTGATGTGCTGGTCGGCGAAGTGTCGTCGGTCAATGACGATGAACACGACAATCACTTTTTACAGCCAGTCGCCCGCTACAACAATATCGAAGAAGACGAACCGGCAGTGCTGGTGCTGTGCAACGAATACAACCTGTTTCGGATTTAAGGAGTGAATGATGCCATTAATTTCTCTTGCCGACGGTCTTGAGCACGCCAGGGAACACCATTACGCGCTGGGTGCGTTTAACGTTCTCGACTCCCACTTCCTGCGCGCGCTGTTTGCCGCAGCAAAACAGGAGCGGTCGCCTTTTATCATCAACATCGCGGAAGTGCATTTTAAATATGTGTCTTTGGATTCGCTTGTTGAAGCGGTCAAATTCGAGGCCGCCAGACACGATATCCCCGTGGTGCTTAACCTCGATCACGGGCTGCATTATGAGGCAGTAGTGCGTGCGCTGCGCTTAGGATTCAGCTCGGTGATGTTCGATGGCTCCACGCTGAGCTACGAAGAAAACATCCGCCAGACCCGGGAAGTGGTGAAGATGTGTCATGCGGTGGGGGTCTCCGTTGAAGCGGAGCTGGGTGCCGTGGGGGGCGATGAAGGCGGAGCTTTGTATGGCCATGCGGATGAAGCCTTCTTTACCGATCCGCACCTGGCGCGCGAATTTGTCGATTTGACCGGCATCGACGCGCTGGCGGTGGCTATTGGCAATGCGCACGGCAAATACAAAGGCGAGCCCAAACTCGATTTTCCCCGTCTGGATGCCATTCGCCAGCAAACCGGTCTGCCGCTGGTATTGCACGGCGGCTCTGGCATTAGCGATGCCGACTTCCGCCGCGCCATCGAACTGGGGATCCACAAAATCAATTTCTATACCGGCATGTCGCAGGCAGCACTGGCGTCGGTGGAACACCGGATGTCGCACCGTCAGCCGCTGTATGACGAGTTTGCCGAGCTGCTGCTGGGCATTGAAGAGGCGATAACCGACACGGTGGCCGAACAGATGCGCATCTTCGGCAGCGCGGGGCAGGCATAATGGAACGCAAAGGGATCATCGCCGCAGGTAATATGCTGGTGGATCATGTTCACCAGATAGTGCAATGGCCGGAGCGCGGCTGGCTGGCGGAAATCACCCACAGCGAGCGCTCAACCGGCGGCGCGCCGCTGAACGTTCTACTGACGCTGGCGAAAATGCATGTCGGCCTGCCTTTACAGGCGGTGGGGTTGATTGGCGAAGATGGCGACGGGGATTATATTCTGGCGATGCTCGACCAGTATCATGTCAACCGCCAGCGCGTACAACGCACCACTTTTGCCCCCACCTCGATGTCGCAGGTGATGACCGACCCCAGCGGGCAGCGCACCTTCTTTCACTCGCCAGGGGCAAACCGTCTGTTGGATCTCCCCGCTTTCGACCGGCTTGATGGCACGATGAAAATCTTCCATCTGGGGTATCTGCTGCTGCTCGATAGCCTGGATATGCCGGACGATGAATTTGGCACGCGCAGCGCACGCCTGCTGGCACAGATGCGCGACCAGGGATATGAAACCTCGCTCGATCTCGTCTCCCGTAAGGGCGACCCGCGCTATCAGCCGCTGGTGCTCCCTGCCCTGCGCCATCTCGACTATCTGGTGATTAACGAACTTGAAGCCGGCGAGTTTAGTGGCCTGGAGATGCGCGACAGCAACGATGCCCCGGATATCGCCCACATCGCCGAAGCGGCTGCGCAATTACTGGCGGCTGGCGTCAGGCAGCGCGTGGTGATCCACTGCCCGGAAGGCGCCTGGGGAGAAGTACCGGGTGAAGCGGGTCGCTGGATCCCGTCATGGATGCTGGAACAAGAGGAGATTATTGGCAGCGTGGGTGCAGGCGATGCGTTTTGCGCGGGCTTTTTATACGGCTGCCATGAATCACTGCCGCTGGCTGAGAGTATTTATCTGGCCCACGCCTGCGCGCGGGCAAGCCTGATGGCCGCCAACGCCATTGATGGCGCAAAGACGCTGACAGAGTTGCAGGTGTTTATTAAAGAGAACCGTTAAGCGGCTTTTTCGTTGTGAGAAACATCGGTGGCAAAGACATAGCCCAGCCCGCGAATGGTTTTAATCAGCGCAGGCTGGTGCGGGTTGGCCTCGATTTTGCGCCGCAGACGCATAATCAACACATCGATAGTGCGGTCAAACACCTCGGCACTTTCGCTGTGGGTAAGCTCAAGAAGTTGTTCGCGGCTCAGTACCCGGCGGGCGTTTTGCGTCAGCGCCAGCAGCAGACCATACTCACCCTGCGTTAACGACACGGTATTGCGCTGCGGATCGCTCAGCTCACAACGGGTGGTATCCAGCGTCCAGCCATTAAAGGCAATCCCCGGCGCGCGCGGGGCGGCGGCTTCGGTTGCCAACACGCCAGTACGGCGCAGCACGGCTTTAACGCGCGCAACCACCACACGTGGATTAAACGGCTTACCGATGTAATCGTCAGCGCCCATCTCCAGGCCAACCACGACATCGGATTCACTGCCAAGCCCCGTCAGCATGATGACGGGTAGCTCCGGGCGCAATTTCTGTAGCTGCAATAACACCTGCAAGCCGTTGATATCCGGCAACATCATATCCAGCAATACCAGCGCAATGTTGGGTTCAAGCTGCGCCAGGCTCAGGGCGTCCTGGCCGTTATGACAAACCAACACCGTAAAGACGTGCTCGTTAAGCACGTCCTGTAGCAGTTCGCACACTGCGGTATCGTCATCAACCACCAGAATCGCCGGTTTCATCGCATCATCCATCAGAGGTGTAGAGTTAAGTCTGATCCATTCTGCAATCGGCTCCAGCCAAATCTATTTTTTCGTGATGGAATTTCAATCCAGGTCACATCCCCCGCCCCTTCGACACGTCAATTTTGACGATTGCCTGTTTTTCGTCAGCGTTTTGTCCAGAAATAGGCCGTAAAGTCTGGGGATACCCACAATAAAAACATGGCATAGAAGCTGCATAATAGGTGCAAAAGAACTGTTTAACTGGAGCAAAAGCGATGAAAAAAGTCGTCACGGTTTGCCCTTATTGTGCCTCAGGTTGCAAGATCCACCTGGTGGTCGATAACGGTAAAATCGTACGGGCGGAGGCGGCACAGGGGAAAACCAACCAGGGCACGCTGTGCCTGAAAGGCTACTACGGCTGGGATTTTATTAACGATACCCAGATCCTGACCCCGCGCCTGAAAACCCCGATGATCCGCCGCGAACGCGGTGGCAAGCTAGAATCCGTCTCCTGGAGCGAAGCGCTGGATTACGTCGCCACGCGCCTGAGCGCCATCAAAGCCAAGTATGGCCCGGATGCGATTCAGACTACCGGCTCATCACGCGGGACCGGTAATGAAACCAACTATGTAATGCAAAAATTCGCGCGCGCCGTTATTGGTACCAATAACGTCGACTGCTGCGCTCGCGTCTGACACGGCCCATCGGTTGCAGGTCTGCACCAGTCGGTCGGTAACGGCGCAATGAGTAATGCGATTAACGAGATAGATAACACCGATCTGGTGTTTATTTTTGGCTACAACCCGGCGGATTCTCACCCTATCGTCGCGAACCACGTGATTAACGCGAAACGCAACGGGGCGAAAATCATCGTCTGCGATCCGCGCAAAATTGAAACTGCGCGCATTGCGGATATGCACATCGCACTGAAAAACGGCTCGAATATCGCGCTGTTGAATGCGATGGGCCACGTCATTATTGAGGAGAATCTGTACGACAAGGCGTTTGTCGCCACCCGTACGGAAGGCTTTGAAGAGTATCGTAAAATTGTCGAAGGCTATACGCCAGAGTCGGTCGAAGCGGTAACCGGCGTCAGCGCGCAGGAGATCCGCCAGGCAGCACGGATGTACGCGGCAGCAAAAACCGCCGCCATTCTGTGGGGAATGGGCGTGACCCAGTTCTATCAGGGCGTGGAAACCGTGCGCTCCCTGACGAGCCTCGCCATGCTGACCGGCAACCTTGGCAAGCCGCATGTCGGCGTGAACCCGGTGCGTGGCCAGAATAACGTGCAGGGTGCGTGTGATATGGGCGCGCTGCCGGATACCTATCCGGGATATCAGTACGTGAAGTTCCCGGAAAACCGCGCCAAGTTTGCGAAGGCCTGGGGTGTGGAAAGCTTGCCTGAGCACACTGGCTATCGCATCAGCGAGCTGCCGCACCGCGCGGCGCATGGCGAAGTGCGTGCGGCCTACATCATGGGTGAAGATCCACTCCAGACCGATGCCGAGCTGTCTGCGGTACGTAAAGGATTTGAGGATCTGGAGCTGGTGATTGTCCAGGATATCTTTATGACCAAAACCGCGGCAGCGGCGGATGTGATTTTACCGTCTACGTCATGGGGCGAGCATGAAGGTGTCTATACGGCGGCAGACCGTGGCTTCCAGCGCTTCTTTAAAGCGGTAGAGCCGAAGTGGGACCTGAAAACCGACTGGCAGATTATCAGCGAAATCGCCACCCGGATGGGGTATCCGATGCACTACAACAACACCCAGGAAATCTGGGACGAGTTGCGTCATCTGTGCCCGGACTTCTACGGGGCCACCTATGAAAAAATGGGTGAACTGGGGTATATCCAGTGGCCATGCCGCGATGAGTCAGAAGCCGATCAGGGTACGTCGTATCTCTTCCAGGAGAAATTCGATACCCCGAACGGGCTGGCACAGTTCTTCACCTGCGACTGGGTGGCGCCAATCGATAAACTCACCGATGAGTATCCGATGGTGCTCTCCACCGTGCGTGAAGTGGGCCACTACTCTTGTCGTTCGATGACCGGCAACTGTGCTGCTCTGGCCGCCCTGGCGGATGAACCTGGCTATGCGCAGATCAACACCGCCGACGCTGAACGTCTTGGCATTCAGGATGAAGCGCTGGTGTGGGTGAACTCACGCAAAGGCCGCATCATCACCCGCGCGCAGGTCAGCGATCGACCCAACAAAGGGGCGGTCTATATGACCTACCAGTGGTGGATCGGTGCCTGTAACGAACTGGTGACGGAAAACTTAAGTCCGATAACCAAAACGCCGGAGTATAAATACTGCGCCGTACGCGTAGAGCCGATTGTCGATCAACATGCTGCCGAACAGTATGTCATCGACGAATATAACAAGCTGAAAGCCCGTCTGCGTGAAAGTGCTATGGGGTGAAGCCGTTAATTAATCGGTGAATAAAAGGGGTGATCTATTCACCCCTTTTTTATTTCAAATAGAAATATTTATTTTATCAATATTCATTACGGAATACGTTTCGCAGAAATAATGTAATTTCCGCGAAAAAGAATTACATCTTTGCATTTTATTTCAGAGAGATAAGATGTGCAGCGGGTGCTTAAGACTTTCTGTCTTGAGCATTGTTGAGGGACAGAAAGTGGAAAGCCCCGGGAAATTTTCATTCACCCGAGGCTACCCCTCAACAACCAACAGGTTGAGAGTAGCCTCTTATTCTTTTTTACACAAGGAGTAAAAGGCATGACGCCATTAAAAACTGTGTTAGGCATTGTCTTTATTATCTGCCTGACCATAGTGATTTTTACCTTTATTAATCGCGGCAGGTTGTGCGAGCTGACAATAAAGAGTGAACATCAGGAGGTGGCGGCGAAATTAGCCTGCCTCGCAGGCAGGCCTCATCGGGCGGAACATCTGTTCCGCCCGGCTTGTCGGATGCTGAGGTCTTAATGCACCCGTTTTTTTATTTTGTGCGCACGATTATACTGCGCGCCATGTACCCAGATGATAACGATCCATGAAACCACTTTTTCTGTTGTTGTTCCTTATTACGTCATTCGCTTACGCAGATGAAATTGGCAGCCAATACAAAGAGCAAGCCGAGGCCGGTGATGCCCATGCCCAGTATTATCTGGCCGATACTTACTTCAGTTCTGGCGATAGCAAGCAGGCCACGTTCTGGGCAGAGAAAGCGGCAAAAGGCGGGGATATCGATGCGATGGCGTTACTGTCCCAAATCCAGTTTACCCAGGGCGATTACGCGCATGCCAAAGCGCTGGCCCAGCAGGCCACCATTGCGGGCAGTAAGCGCGGTGCAATTATGCTGGCGCGCGTGCTGGTGAACACCCAGGCGGGCAAAACCGATTACCCACAGGCCATCAAATTGCTGCAAACAGCCACCGAAGATATTGATAACGACTCCGCAGTCGACGCCCAACTGCTGCTGGGGCTGATTTATGCCAACGGCGTTGAAGTGGCTCAGGACGATGTAAAAGCGGCCTCCTGGTTCAAACGCAGTTCATCATTGTCGCGCACCGGTTATGCCGAATACTGGGCGGGAATGCTGTTCCAGCAGGGCGAAAAAGGCTTTATCACACCGAATAAACAGAAGGCGCTTTACTGGTTAAACCTGAGTTGTTCCGAAGGGTTTGATACGGGGTGTGAAGAGTTTGACGCGTTGAGCGGGGAGTAATTTTCCCCTCACCCTAACCCTCTCCCCAAAGGGGAGAGGGAAGAATACGTTATATTACTGGTCAGCCGTCTTATCAAAACGACCCAGCACCTCGCGTTCATACGCCAGCGCTTTTTTGCGGTCGAATTTGTGTTCCCACTTGGCAATAACCAGTACCGCCAGCGCGTTACCCACCACATTCAGCGCCGTACGCGCCATGTCGAGGATACGGTCAACACCGGCGATAAACGCCAGGCCTTCCAGCGGAATACCAACGCTCCCCAGCGTTGCCAGCAGCACCACAAATGAAACACCCGGCACGCCTGCGATACCTTTTGAGGTCACCATCAGGGTCAGCACCAGTACGATTTCCTGCCACAGCGAGAGATCGATACCGTACAGCTGTGCAATAAAGATGGCGGCAATACTCTGGTACAGCGTTGAGCCATCCAGGTTAAAGGAGTAACCGGTCGGCACCACGAAGCTGGTAATAGAAGCTGGCGCACCGTAAGCCTCCATCTTCTCGATAATACGCGGCAGCACGCTTTCAGAGCTGGCGGTGGAGTATGCCAGAATCAGCTCATCCTTCAGAATACGGATCAGGATCCAGATACTCAGCCCGCAGATACGCGCCACAATCCCGAGCACCACCAGCGCGAAGAACAGGATCGCGAAGTGCACCAGGATAACCAGCTTCGCCAGCGGCCACAGTGACGCAAAACCGAAGTTCGCTACCGTGACGGCGATGAGCGCGAACACCCCTACCGGCGCATAGCGCATCACCATGTGGGTGACTTTGAACATGGTTTCAGAGATAGAGCGGAATACCGTCACTAGCGGTTCACGGTGCGTCGCTGGCAGGGAAGAGAGCCCCAGCCCAAACAGCACAGAGAAGAAGATGATCGGCAGCATTTCACCTTTCGCCATCGATGCCACAATGTTGGTCGGCACCAGCGACAGGATAGTCCCCATCAGCCCGTGGGCATGGCTTTGCACATCCGCGGTCGTACTTTGGTATTTCGAAATATCCACGGTCGCCAGTTGCGACATGTCGATCCCGGAGCCCGGCTGGAAGACATTCGCCATGGTGATACCCAGGATAATGGCTATCGTCGTGATCACTTCGAAATAAAGGATGGTTTTCGCGCCGATGCGGCCTAACTGTTTTGCATCGCCCACGCCCGCAATGCCAACTACCAGCGTAGAGATAACAATAGGTACAACAATCATCTTGATCAGATGAATAAAAATATCACCTGCCGGAGAGAGCAGGTTCGCAATCAGCCACTCGCGGCTCTCGCTATGATAATGGAGGTAACTACCCAGCAGGATACCCAGCACAAGGGCTAGCAAGATTTGCCAGGCCAGGCTGACTTTAACGTTTTTCATAGAAACAGACTTCCTCAATGAAGCATCCAGTTCACCAAAACTGCATGAATATGGAGACATACTGAAAGGGTATGAATTGTGTTGCGTTGGTTTATGGGATTTTTTAACGCGGCGTATGAGTATCATTTGTACGGCATCCTGCGCAAGCCTTAAAGAACGAGGCTTTTCACTACAAAAAAGGGCTATGACGCTAATTTGTAATAATTCTTATAAATAACCTTTTGTTATAAAAACGCTTTTTTCTGCACAAATGTGAATAATCCTTCAACTAAATTATTTCCCTTCAAAGTTTCATTCGCTCATTTTTCACACTATTCAAACAATGCGTGATCTGCCGCCCAAATAATAAACAAAGCTTGTAAAGCCCCTACAATTAACGTTTTTGAGACATATTATTAACATCTTACAAGGAGAAAAAAAGCCATGAGCCAAATACATAAACACGACATTCCCGCAAACATTGCGGACCGATGCCTGATCACCCCGGAGCAGTACCACGAGAAGTATCAGCAATCCGTCTCCAGCCCTGATCTCTTCTGGGGTGAACAGGGTCATATCCTTGACTGGATCAAACCTTATCAGAAGGTGAAAAACACCTCCTTTGCGCCAGGTAATGTCTCAATTAAATGGTATGAAGATGGCACGCTGAACCTGGCGGCGAACTGTCTGGATCGCCACCTGGCCGAACGTGGGAACGAGACGGCCATCATCTGGGAAGGCGATGACGCCTCTCAGAGCAAACACATTACTTATAAAGAGTTGCACCGCGACGTGTGCCACTTTGCTAACGTGCTGCTGGAGCAGGGTATTAAAAAAGGCGACGTCGTGGCTATTTATATGCCGATGGTGCCGGAAGCGGCGGTGGCCATGCTGGCATGTGCGCGCATCGGTGCCATTCACTCCGTTATCTTCGGCGGCTTCTCGCCAGAAGCGGTTGCCGGTCGCATTGTCGATTCAAATTCTAAACTGGTGATCACTGCCGATGAAGGCGTGCGCGCCGGTCGCAGTATTCCGCTGAAGAAAAACGTCGACGAAGCGCTGAAAAACCCTAACGTGAAAAGCGTCAGCAACGTTGTGGTGCTTAAGCGTACCGGCGGTAAGATCGACTGGAAAGAGGGTCGCGACCTGTGGTGGAGCGATCTGATTGAAAACGCGAGCGACCAGCACCAGCCAGAAGAGATGAACGCGGAAGACCCGCTGTTTATCCTTTATACCTCTGGCTCTACCGGTAAACCAAAAGGCGTGCTGCATACCACTGGCGGCTATCTGGTTTATGCAGCAACCACCTTCAAATATGTGTTCGATTACCACCCGGGTGACATTTACTGGTGTACCGCTGATGTGGGCTGGGTCACCGGGCACAGCTACCTGCTGTACGGCCCGCTGGCCTGCGGCGCCACGACCCTGATGTTTGAAGGCGTACCGAACTGGCCAACCCCGGCGCGTATGTGCCAGGTGGTCGACAAACACAAGGTCAACATCCTCTATACCGCGCCAACGGCGATCCGCGCGCTGATGGCGGAAGGCGACAAAGCCATCGAAGGTACTGACCGCTCTTCCCTGCGCATTCTCGGTTCCGTGGGTGAGCCCATCAACCCGGAAGCCTGGGAGTGGTACTGGAAGAAAATCGGTAACGAGAAATGCCCGGTGATGGACACCTGGTGGCAGACCGAAACGGGCGGCTTCATGATCACCCCGATGCCGGGTGCGACCCAGCTGAAAGCGGGTTCGGCAACCAACCCATTCTTCGGCGTACAACCTGCGCTGGTGGATAACGAAGGTCATCCGCTTGAAGGAGCAACCGAAGGTAACCTGGTCATCACCGACTCCTGGCCTGGTCAGGCACGTACCTTGTTCGGCGATCACGAGCGCTTCGAGCAGACCTATTTCTCCACCTTTAAAAACATGTATTTCAGCGGCGACGGCGCACGTCGTGATGAAGATGGTTACTACTGGATAACCGGACGCGTGGACGATGTGTTGAACGTTTCCGGTCACCGTCTGGGTACGGCGGAGATTGAATCTGCGCTGGTGTCGCATCCGAAGATTGCCGAAGCTGCCGTGGTGGGTATCCCACATAACATTAAAGGTCAGGCGATTTACGCGTACGTTACGCTGAACCACGGTGAAGAGCCGTCGCCAGAGCTGTATGCCGAGGTGCGAAACTGGGTACGTAAAGAGATTGGCCCGCTTGCCACACCGGATGTACTGCACTGGACGGACTCGCTACCGAAAACCCGCTCCGGCAAAATTATGCGCCGTATTCTGCGTAAAATCGCGGCAGGTGACACCAGTAACCTCGGTGATACTTCTACGCTCGCCGATCCAGGCGTGGTGGAAAAACTGCTCGAAGAGAAGCAGGCCATCGCAATGCCATCGTAATGCTGTTTTCTCCCTCTCCCTGTGGGAGAGGGCCGGGGTGAGGGCATCAGACCGCACCTTACCCCCTCACCCTAACCCTCTCCCTCAAGGGAGAGGGAATAACTACAAACACCTACCCTACAAAACTCTGGAGACTCTGTGATGAATAACGATATTTGTCAGCAGATAGAGAATAGTGCGCACTACAGGGAGCTCGTCGATAAACGGCAACGGTTTGCCTTCTTTCTTTCCCTCATCATGCTGATTATTTACGTCGGCTTTATTCTGCTTATCGCCTTTGCCCCGCACTGGCTCGGCACCCCGCTACATGAGGGTACCAGCGTCACCCGCGGGATCCCTATTGGCATTGGCGTGATTGTCATTTCGTTTGTGCTGACCGGCGTGTACGTCTGGCGCGCGAACGGCGAGTTTGATCGTCTTAATAAAGCAGTACTGCGTGAGGTAAAAGCATCATGAAGCGAGTCCTGACGGCGCTTGCCACCACACTTCCCTTTGCGGCAAACGCAGCCGATGCTATTACCGGCGAAGTACAACGCCAGCCGACCAACTGGCAGGCGATAATCATGTTCCTGATTTTCGTGCTGTTGACGCTCTATATCACTTACTGGGCGTCAAAACGCGTACGCTCCCGTAATGATTACTACACCGCGGGCGGCAACATTACAGGCTTCCAGAACGGGCTGGCGATTGCCGGGGACTTTATGTCTGCCGCATCGTTCCTTGGGATCTCGGCGCTGGTTTACACCTCTGGTTATGACGGTCTGATTTATTCCCTCGGCTTCCTCGTGGGCTGGCCAATCATTCTGTTCCTGATTGCCGAACGCTTACGTAACCTCGGACGTTTCACCTTTGCTGATGTGGCATCGTATCGCCTGAAACAAGGCCCGATTCGTATCCTTTCTGCCTGCGGATCGCTGGTGGTTGTAGCGCTGTATCTGATTGCCCAGATGGTGGGTGCAGGCAAGCTTATCGAACTGTTGTTCGGCCTGAACTACCACGTTGCGGTGGTGCTGGTCGGCGTGCTGATGGTGATGTATGTGCTGTTCGGCGGAATGCTCGCGACCACCTGGGTACAAATCATCAAAGCCGTGTTGTTACTGTTCGGCGCAAGCTTTATGGCCTTTATGGTCATGAAGCACGTCGGTTTCAGCTTCAATAACCTGTTTAAAGAAGCGATGGCGGTACACCCGAAAGGGGAAGCGATCATGAGCCCGGGTGGGCTGGTGAAAGACCCGATATCGGCGCTCTCTCTCGGTCTGGGTCTGATGTTTGGTACCGCGGGCTTGCCGCATATCCTGATGCGTTTCTTCACGGTGTCAGATGCCCGCGAAGCGCGTAAGAGTGTCTTCTATGCCACCGGTTTTATGGGTTATTTCTACATTCTGACCTTTATCATTGGTTTTGGCGCCATCATGCTGGTGGGGGCAAATCCGGCGTTTAAAGATGCTGCGGGCGCGCTGATTGGTGGTAACAACATGGCAGCGGTACATCTGGCGGATGCGGTAGGCGGTAACCTGTTCCTCGGCTTTATCTCAGCCGTGGCCTTTGCCACCATCCTCGCGGTAGTTGCAGGGCTGACGCTGGCAGGTGCTTCGGCGGTATCGCATGACCTGTATGCCAACGTGTTCCGTAGAGGGGCCAGTGAGCGAGATGAACTGAAAGTCTCCAAAATCACCGTGCTGGTACTGGGCGTGGTGGCTATCCTGCTGGGCATTCTGTTCGAGAAACAGAACATCGCCTTTATGGTGGGGCTGGCCTTCTCGATTGCGGCAAGCTGCAACTTCCCAATTATCCTGCTCTCTATGTATTGGTCAAAACTGACCACCCGTGGAGCGATGATTGGCGGCTGGCTGGGCCTGCTGACGGCGGTGATCCTGATGATCCTCGGCCCGACGATTTGGGTGCAGATCCTCGGTCACGAGAAAGCTATCTTCCCGTATGAGTACCCGGCGTTGTTCTCTATCGCCGTGGCGTTTATCGGTATCTGGGCCTTCTCCGCAACCGATAATTCACCGGAAGGCAACCTGGAGCGCGAGAAATTCCGCGCCCAGTTTATCCGTTCCCAAACCGGCCTGGGCGTCGAACAAGGCCGCGCGCACTAACCTGCTCTCTTCCCCGGCCATCTGGCCGGGGATGTCAGAACATCACCCATGCCACCAGCGGCGCAATCAGCACCATCACCACACCCGAAAGCATCATCACCAGGCTTGCGACCACGCCCTCCTGCTGACCGAGTTCGTAAGAACGCGCCGTTCCCGCACCGTGCGAAGCCGCGCCAAACCCGGCCCCTTTTGCCATCCCTTCGCGGATAGACAAGCGCAGAAACAGCATATCGCCTACCGCCATGCCGAAGACCCCGGTGACGACGACAAACAACGCCACCAGATCCGGCTGCCCACCGAGCGGTTTGGCTGCCGCCAGCGCAAAGGGTGTGGTTACCGAACGCACGGCCAGGCTGCGCTGAATTTCATCCGGCAGGGTAAACAGCCGCGCCAGCCAGACCGAACTGCACACCGCCACCACCGTGGCGGTAATCACACCCGCACTCAGCGACATCCAGTGGCGTTTGATGATCGCCAGGTTGTCGTACACCGGCACCGCAAAAGCGATAGTCGCCGGGCCGAGCAGCCACAGCAGCCAGTGGGATTCACCAATGTAGTTCTGCCAGGAGATGTGCCCGAACACCAGCATGAGCACCAGCAGGATCGGCGTGAACACCAGTGGCATCAGCGGCAGGGCGTGAAAACGCCGATACAGACGCTTGTTGGCAAAGTAGATAACCAGGGTGGCAATCAGGCACAGCACGCTTATCTGAAAGTTAGTCATGCTTCTGCCTGCTGATTTCAAACCGATAGACTTTATCCACTACCCAGGCCGTCGCACCCAGCACCATCAACGTGCTCAGGGCGATAACAGCAAAAATACGCCAGCCGTCAACCATCAGCAGTTGCGCGTAGTTCACCACCGCCACCACCGCCGGGACAAAGAACAGCAGCATTTCCGCCAGCAGCCAGCGTGCGCCAGCGCGGACCCAGTTAAGGGGAACAACGCGGCAAAGAATGAGCGTCAGCATCAGCACCATACCGACCAGATTGGCAGGCAGCGGCAGATGCAGCCAGCCGACAAGATATTCCGCGAAAACAAACAGTGCGGCATAGAGCAGTACCTGAACCGGTACCTGAAGTCGTTGCACAACGGCAGGCGTAACACGACTTAACGCCACGGCCATGGGTGATTTCCTCAAAAATGAGATGAAGCGCCAGTATAGTGACCACACGTAATGGACTGAAATGAATTAAAATCATCAAATGTATAGTTTCGAGGAATAATCATGGACATAAGAACGCTGCGCTATTTTGTCGAAGTGGTTCGTCAGCAAAGTTTTACCCGCGCAGCGGAGAAGTTATTTGTCACCCAACCTACCATCAGCAAGATGCTGAAAAATCTCGAAGATGAACTGAATTGTACGCTGCTTATTCGCGACGGCCGCAAGCTGCTGCTGACCGATACCGGACGCGTGGTGTTTGAGCGCGGGCTGGCTATCCTGGCGGAGTTTCGCCAACTGGAAGCGGAGCTTGGTGATATCAACCATCTGACGAGCGGGCTGCTGCGTCTGGGCATCCCGCCCATGGTGGGGATGATGATGGCCGGGCCGATCAGCCTGTTCCGCCAGCGCTACCCGGGCGTGGAGCTGAAAATTTCCGAATTCGGCGGTTTAACCGTGCAGCAGGCCGTCACCAACGGTGAACTGGACGTGGCGATGACCGCGCTCCCCGTCGAAGAAGAGAGCGGGCTGGCAACCCTGCCGCTCTTTAGCCACCCACTGTGCGTGCTGGTGCCGCGCTCCGGCGACTGGCTGAAGATAGACTCGGTAAAACCCGAACTGTTGGGCGAGCACCCGCTGCTTATTTACAACGAAGATTTTGCCCTAAGCCGTCAGCTGATGGCGCTGTTTAACCAGCACAATGTGAAACCGCGTATTGCGGTGCGTAGCGGTCAGTGGGACTTTCTGGCAGCAATGGTTCAGGCAGGCGTGGGGATTGCGATTTTGCCGCAGCCTATCTGCGAGCGGCTGGATAAAAACACCCTGCGCTGGATCCCGCTGGAAAGTGATTTGCACTGGCAGCTAGGAATGATTTGGCGCGAAGGGGTCTATTTGTCGCACAGCGCGCAGGCGTGGCTGAAGTGCTGCGAGGGGTTTTGGGTGCGGTCTGAATAGTGCCCGGTGGCGCTGCGCTTACCGGGCCTACGTTCGAACCGTAGGCCCGGTAAGGCGAAGCCGCCACCCGGCAAAACAGCGCTACTGATTCTCTATCAACAGCGCTTCCAGCAGATCCAGATCGTGCAGCAGTTTTTGCAGCGTCTCATTACTGATCTGACGCGTGGCGCGCAGGTGATAAAGTTCGGCACGCTCTGAACGCAACGCCGCCAGTCGGAAGCGGCGCTCCAGGTTCTCTTCCTGTAGCGAACTTTCCACATCATTTCGCCCGTCGGCACGGCGGCGCAGGTTCCCGATAACGCGTGAACTCACTTCCGTCAGCAGCTGGTTGTCGATGTTCTCTTCGGCATCTGATGCCAGTCGTTCTTCCATTTTCTGGATCGCGACAATCGCCACTTCTGCCGTTGCTGCGCGGGCAATACGCTCCTCTTTATGCTGCTGAGTCGAATCCCCCGTGTCGATATGCTGGAGCAGGATCGGTAGCATGACCACGCCGACAAACAGCGAGAACAGGATCACGCCCGCCGACAGGAACACCAGCTCGTAACGGGCCGGGAAGACATCGCCAGTCGGCAACAACAGCGGAATGGAGAGCACACCAGCAAGGGTTATCGCCCCGCGCACCCCGGCGAATGAGGCAATCAGCAGCTCACGCGTGGTCCACGACCCGAACTCCATCGGTTTTTTCGTCAGGAAGCGCACGCTGAATTTCTTCATCGTCCATAGCCAGCCAAAACGGACCAGCATCAGCGCAAGGTAGATAAGCACGATATCAGTGAACAGCATCCAGGTTTCGACGTTGGGATCGGCTTCTGCCGCCACCAGTGAAGACTCCAGAATGCCCGGCAGTTGCAGGCCTAACAGCAGGAATACCATGCCGTTAAACACGAACTCCAGCATCGCCCAGGTACTGTTCGCACGCAGACGCATCGCCAGCGGCGCACGGCGCATTACGCCCGCGCGGGTGATGGTCATCCCTGCCGCAACCGCCGCGAGGATGCCCGACACGCCAATATGTTCAGCAATCAGATAGGAGGCGAACGGCAGCAGGAACAGCAGAACAATCTGCGTAGCAGGTTCATCACCGCCCCAGCGGCTGAGAAAGCCCAGTGAACGGCCATACAGCCAGCTCACCACAAAGCCTGCCAGGATACCGCCAATGGCCACCTTAAAGAACTCCAGGGTCGCGCCGCCGACGGTAAAGACCATCGTGCCCATCGCAACGGCCACGGCAAATTTCAGGGCGACCAGACCGGAGGCGTCGTTCATCAGCGCCTCACCCTGCAAAATGCCCATGATTTTCTTCGGAATACGGCCTTCACCTACAATGCCGGACAGCGCCACGGCATCGGTTGGCGACAGCACCGCCGCCAGCGCAAAGGCCGGAATCAGCGGGATACCCGGCACCGCCCAGTAAATCAGGAACCCTATCCCCACCACCGTCACCACCACCAGCGCCAGCGCCAGGCCGAAGATCTCTCGCCCGTGCTCCAGGAATTCGCGCGTCGGGGTTTTCCAGCCATCAGCAAACAGCAGCGGCGGGATAAACAGCACGAGGAACAACTCCGGGTCGAACTCGACGTGTAAACCAAAGGTCGGCCATGCCAGCAGCGCACCGATAGCAATTTGCATTAATGGCAGGGGTAACTGAAAGGGCAGTACGCGGGTGACCACCCCGGATAGCGAGACCAAAAGGGTCATGATGAGTATTGTGAAAAAGATTTCCATGCGTTCCCTGTTTGCGATGATTCTTGTGTACTACGGAAGGCGTCGTGCCTCTATTCTATCTTCCAGAGAGTAACGCAATTGGCAACGATGTGTGTTCCGAAAATAAAAACGGGCGGCCAAAGCCACCCGTTTTCGCATATATCGACAACTTAAATCGCCCAGCCACCCGCGTAGAACGCGACCAGTGCAATGGCGATGACCACAGTACCGATGTTCAGCTTACGCCACTCACCGGACACCAGGCGGCCAATCACCAGCGATGCGAAACCAATCATGATGCCGGTAACGATGTTACAGGTCAGCACGATGAACACCGCCGTAATCAGGCCTGACATGGCATCGACGAAATCAGCAAAGTCGATTTTAGCCACGTTGCTCAGCATCAGCAGGCCGACATACATCAGCGCCGGTGCCGTTGCATACGCAGGCACCAGGTAGGAAAGTGGGGAGAGGAACAGGATAAGCAGGAACAGCACACCAACGGTGATAGCTGTCAGGCCGGTTTTACCGCCTGCCGCCGTGCCCGCTGCGGACTCGATGTACACAGCTGCTGGCGCGGCACCCACCAGGCCTGAGAAGACGCTGCTCAGGGAGTCGGTGGTCAGCGCTTTGCCGCCATCGATAATCTGGCCGTCTTTGTCCAGCAGATTCGCCTGGCCTGCTACCGCACGGATGGTACCGGTGGCATCAAACACCGCCGTCATCACCAGTGCCAGTACACTTGGCAGGATCACCGGGTTCAGCGCACCAACGATATCCAGGCTGCCAATCAGGGAGTTGCCTTTGTCATCGCTCAGGGATGGCATGGCGAAGATACCGGAGAAATGAACGCTCGGATCGAAAATCAGGCCAACAACGGAAACACCGATAATGGTCAGCAGGATACCGCCCGGGACTTTCAGTTTTTCCAGACCGATAATCACCGCAAGGCCAATCAGAGACATGATAACCGGGAAGCTGGCGAAGTGACCCAGGGCAACCGGCAGGCCGTCCAGTGGGTTTTTGATAACCAGACCTACACCGTTAGCCGCGATCAGCAGCAGGAACAGGCCGATACCGATACCCGTACCGTGCGCCACACCGTGCGGAAGGTTGCGCAAGATCCAGCTACGAATGCCGGTTGCGGAAATCACCGTAAACAGGACACCCATCAGGAACACGGCGCCGAGCGCAACAGGTACGCTGATGTGTTGACCCAGAACCAGGCTGAATGCGGTAAATGCGGTCAGAGAGATGGCGCAACCGATGGCCAGTGGCAGGTTCGCCCACAGGCCCATCACGATGGAGCCGACACCGGCCACGAGGCAGGTGGCAACAAAAACAGCCGCTGGCGGGAAGCCCGCTTTACCGAGCATCCCCGGCACAACGATGACGGAATAAACCATCGCCAGAAACGTTGTCAGACCGGCAACGACTTCCTGGCGCACGGTGCTGCCGCGTGCAGAAATTTTAAACATGGCGTCAAGTGAACCGCCAGTACGCGCAGATGGCGTAGACATAGAAAACATCCCCTGAGAGTTTTTATAGAAAGTCCGTAAACGTGGTGGAGACTCCACTGCCAGCAAAACGTCAAATCCTTGTGCTACGTTTGTGACGAATAGGGGCGTCACAAAAAAAGCAAACGTTTAGCTCCGCGCTTACAAAACGGGTGGTCAAGTTAAGGCAAACGATTATCTAGCCTAATCACCGCCCTTTTCAACTTAACTTTCTCGTTTTTCACTAAAATTACCTTATGACGCTGAAGAATTAACCAGAGGATGCGCAAACGTTATCGTCTATGCGCAATTTAGTAACATTTCAGCCTTCACCTGGAATATCGAACGGCCCGCCTTGTTCGAGTGTACGCTGCCATCCCGGGCGCATTTCCACCCTTTTCTTCCAGGCATGAATATGCGGCAGGTTTTCAACGCCACCTCGCGCCAGCAGCGCAAAAATCGGAAAACTCATCTGAATATCGGCCATGCTGAAGTGCTCACCGGCAAACCAGCTATTTTCGCTAAGATAAGATTCGATATAGCGCGCGTGTGTTTCCAGCTGTCGATTGAGCCAGGCCTTTTGTACACCTTGCCCCAGTACCTTACCCAGGGCCCGCAGGCCAAACGGGATAGGCGGTTTTCCAAGGCTTGCAAAAACGAGCTTCATCAACAGCAGCGGCATAAGAGAACCTTCTGCGTAGTGCAGCCAGAAACGGTATTGCACCTTATGCGCAGGATCTCGCGGTTTAAACTGAAATTCTGCGTCATAGGTTTCCTGGAGATATTCCAGAATGGCTCCCGACTCTGCCAGAATCAGCCCGTTATCTTCAATCACCGGGGATTTACCCAGCGGATGTACTTTCCGAAGCGCTGCAGGTGCCAGCATGTTTTTTTCGCGCTGATAGCGAACTATCTGATAAGGCAGAGAGAGTTCCTCCAGCGCCCAAATCACACGCTGCGAACGCGACTGATTAAGATGGTGTACGGTGAGCATCATGTTCTCCTGTGATTCACACTGTTTAACTATAGAAAATTGAATAACACAGCGAAAATAATTTGGCTAAAAAGTGAACTCAATCGCTGGCGAAAATCAGCTCCTTGCATAGAATTAAAGTGTCAGCACAATCCGGAACCTCCCCAACTAGCTCGACATGAGGGGTGCTGATGTCGGGGGAAACCCTCCCGTGAACCAGCGGGATAGAGTGAAAGACAAAGACCGGGAAAAACTAAAGCGCCCTTTATGTGGCGCTTTAGTTCTTTATAGGGTGCGGTGTTTTTGCCGGGTTGCGGCTGCGCCTTACCCGGCAAACAGGCTGCACATCTCCTCAATCCTCTTCCAGTAAGCGCGCCCCTGTCCCCTGCTCGCCGAGTTTGTCTCCCGGGTTACGCAACGGACAATCACTGCGTGATAGACATCCGCAGCCAATGCAGCCGTCCAGTTCATCGCGCAATGCCACCAGGGTATGAATGCGCCTGTCCAGTTCATCACGCCACTGGGAGGAAAGCTCCTTCCACTCTTTTGCGCTCAGTGTGTGTCCTTCCGGCAGAACGCCAAATGCATCGCCAATGGTGGCCAGGGGAATTCCGATTCGTTGCGCAATTTTGATAATGGCCACGTAACGGAGCACATCGCGGGTGTAACGACGCTGGTTCCCGCCATTACGAATACTTTTAATTAACCCTTTGCTTTCATAGAAGTGGAGCGCCGATACCGCCACACCGCTTCGTTTTGCCACTTCTCCAGGGGTTAAGAGCGCTTTGATGCGCGGTAATCTCTTTTCCATAAAACCTCTTTACCTCAAGTTAACTTGAGGAATTATACTCCCCCGCAGAGAAAACGACGAATCAACAGAGATAGTTGTATCTACAGAGGGGAAACCTTATGTCGCATCAGCAGATTATTCAGACACTTATTGAATGGATTGATGAACATATCGACCAACCGTTGAACATTGATGTGGTCGCTAAGAAGTCGGGCTATTCGAAATGGTATTTACAGAGAATGTTCCGCACAGTCATGCATCAAACGCTGGGCGATTACATACGTCAGCGCAGGCTACTACTGGCAGCGCAGGCATTGCGCTCTACGCAACGGCCTATCTTTGATATCGCCATGGATCTGGGTTATGTGTCGCAACAGACCTTTTCCCGCGTGTTCCGTCGCGAGTTCGACCGCACGCCGAGCGATTATCGCCATCAGTTGAATTAATGCGTTTAGTGCAAAGGTTGCTGCTGCCAGGTCATAAATTCCTGCGGCGGCATCGCTTTCGCGAAGTGCCATCCCTGACAATATTGCACGCCACGCTTTAACAGCCAGCTCACCTGCTCTGCCGTTTCCACCCCTTCCGCGATGGTTTTTAAGCGCAGGCTTTGCGCCATTTCGATAATGTGCTCTGCAATCAGGTGGCTGGTGCTGTTAGTTGTCAGCGTGTCGACGAAAGATTTATCAATCTTGAGGATATCGACGTTCAGGGAATAGAGGTTATGCAGGTTCGAGTAGCCTGTACCGAAGTCATCGATAGCCACTTCATAACCCGCCTGGCGGAACGCCTGGATAACCGGTGTCGTTTTAGGAACATCGATAAAGCCACGTTCTGTTACTTCGATTTTGATCTGCTGTGCGCGAACCGAGTGGAAGCGGGCCTTATCCGAGATCAGGGCGATCAGACGCGAGGAGTGGAAATCCGCAGCCGATAAGTTAATCGAAATATAAAGATGGGGATTTGCGGCAAGGAAATTACCCAGATCGCTGAAGACCTCTTCAACGACGTAATCGGTAATGCGTTCAATCATCCCTTCTTTTTCGGCCAGCGGAATAAAATCCGCAGGGCTCATCACTATCTGACCGTTAAATCCAGGCCATCTCAGCAGGGCTTCCGCACCCACACAGCGGTTATTTTTAATATCAATGATGGGTTGATAATGAACGCACAACTGGCGCTTATTCAGCGCCCGGTGCAGCAATCGTCCAGGTGAATTGAGCTCACGATGCGTACGTGACCACACCAGCAGTATAATAATGCTGCAAATCATCCCCAGCGGCAGCGTCAGGGTTGCCTGGTGATAGAGCGTTTCATAAAAACGTTTATTCGATGTCGAGACGATGGCGGCAATAGGGCGTTTTTCGGAATTTACAATCGTGTAAAAACGCTCATCTTTTTGAAATGTCGATTCCTTATGTCGAATCATCGAATTTAATAATGAAACGTTGGCCTGCGCGCTGACTGAAAAAAATGCATTGGTGACGGTGTCATATACTCCCCACGCCAGCGAATGATCGGCCGACATCACCTCGCTGTAAGAAAGTGGGTTGACCACGACGACATAATTCCCGCGCTGCATATACGTCATTTTATAACCGGTAAAAAATGGCGTATCACGATAATAATAGATAGCAACATCAGGTTTGCGTTTGTAATTGGCGGAGGATATTAAGTAGGGTTGTTCAGGCGTAAGAACTGTCGAACAAAGAAAATTCTGACCTTCGGCATAAATTAAATCAGCGACGAACAAACGACCACGCACAACGTTCAACATATATTGACGATGTGTAGGCGTACACAATTTACCCCGATATTTTTCAGCGTCATCACGCGCCAGGTCAACCTGCTGAATTACAAGCTCTGTTTTATCTAACGCCAGCTCGGCAAATGTTCGTAATTGGGCACTTGTTTCTGTTACGGCTCTTAGCTGGGCAAACCATAGCGCAAGCATCACCGGTAGCAGAACTACCATGATGATCCCTACCACCCTTAGCATCTTGCGCCGTGCGCTACGATTCATTTCCCGCCCTATATCCCTGCATTTTGTACGCCTGTAGTAATGAAGGCCGGATGCTTTGATAAACAGGTGATTACGTTGCATGAATCATGCGAAGTTAGCAACTGACTTTTAGTATTAAAAATCTTAATTTTCGTTATGCCGATAATATTCTCCCGTAAGCCAAACTGAAAGTATTCGTTCCGTTTCTATTAAGGAAAATAATTATCCAGTCTGAGCGGGAGGTTTTAAGATAACACAACAGAGGATCGGTGATTAAGCTAAACTATTGGCAGCATGAAAAAAGAACAAGTTGAGCATGCAATTTTATCCTATTTGGTGGCAAGTCATCCCTGATTCGATTTATAAATAATCAGAAGCCAGCACTGTTTTTCCTCTTCCTGCACGCTTCGCATCATATAATGCTTTATCTGCTCGCGTGAGTAATGTCGAGGCATCACGCTGACCCTGCCCCACCTCCACAACACCCGCGCTAAACGCGAGCTCCAGTTTTCTGTCGCCGACAATCAGGGGTTTTGTCTTCAATATGTGACGTAACTGGTTGGAGAGCCGAGTTGCAGCATCACCGTCAGTTCGCGCCAGCAAAAGTAAAAATTCTTCGCCACCCACTCGCCCAAGTGCAGAACCTGTCGGACTTAACTCCCGTAGCCGGTCGCAAAAATGGATCAGTGCGGCATCGCCAACCAGATGTCCCCACTCATCGTTGATTTGCTTAAAATAATCCAGGTCGAACATCAGCACACAAAAGTGACTGTCTGCATCCTGTCGCGAATTCGCCGCCAGCGCCGATTTAAGCTGCTGCAAAATCGCTGAACGGTTAAAACAGCCGGTGAGATCGTCAGTGGTGGCCTTAACCGCCAGCTGCTGCTCTGCTTTTTTCCGCTCGGTAATGTCCAGACCAATATTCAGAATCGAGTTGTCGGGTAACAGAATGTTAGACCACAAGATAGTCAGCTGCATCCCATCTCTGCGCAGAGGATGCCACTCATACATGTCTTTAAGGGGGGAAACATGCACAGACTCCCGCACCCGCCGGCGCTCTTCAGGATCAGGATAGAAAAGTACCAACGGATCGGAATGTGCGGCGACCTCCGCCATACTCCAGCCAAACACTTTTTCGCATTCCGCATTCCACAATACACAACGATTGTGTTTGTCGAAGGAGTTCATTAGCACCGGGGCCCGCTCGAACAAGGTTTTATACTGCGTGACAACCCGCTGCATTTCTTGCGCTGTTTTTTCTCGCGCAATAATTTCTTCAAAATAGTCTTTTAGCTTCTCAACCAGTACCACCACGATATTTTTGAGGATAGGGAGAGAATTGAGTCGTTCATCAAACGCTAAAAAGAAATAACCGCTACAGCGCCAGTCGTGTGAAGAGAGTTTGCATAAAACACCGCTTTGTAACTGCGTGTAGCCCGGGTGCTGAGGAGGAAAAAGCGTGCGGCCGATATGCTCTTTCCAGTACACCACCCGCCACGATCGGTGATGGCGTTGCAGCGAGGTACTGGCAAGAAAATCAGTCACTTCGAAAGAGTGACAGGTGACGTCACCTGCACACACTACCCGTTGCAATCCGTCATCGTCATCAACGCTGACCCAGGCAAGTGTTGAACCTAAAACCCGGTTAATGGTGTCCAGCATTTCCGATAAAGAGCACTGAGAATTAAGCAGTGGCATAAGCTTAGCCAGTGCGTGCAGCGCCTGCATACTGTCATTAACAATATCGCGTCGTTTTTCTTTCATCATTTGTTCGCAGGTCATTAAATGATAGACCGACCGCAACATATATTCAGATTCAAAAAAACCGTTAATTACTGAATAAAAATTCAGAATAATTAAATAACACTCTGTGTGTAATGAAAATGATACGCAACAGAAAAAAACCAAAAAATTCAAAAACCTGAATTATTAGCTACGAGTACATTTATTTGTCCACTCAAGCATAATCTATAGGGTTTATGCTGTAAACATTATACAACTAATGAAATATTGCAGAGGTTTTGCTATCTCAATGAATTTATTAAAAAGAGCGGGAAAAGCTCATCATTAGCCTGCAAAGATATATTTTCACTTTACGTTCTGAAGCATATCTCGTGTCTATACCTGCCCCTCTTTTCATCTTCCTGATACTGGCGAATAAAACATCAAGTGTGATATAGTTCACACATATCATGTAACTCAAAACACTGTTTCAGTCGTTCGTCTGCTTTTCGAGGATAGGTTTATGGCAACCATTACCACCAGCATGGTTCTCCTGCGCTGGCCGTTGTTCAGTGCGGTATTGATGTTTTTAGCCAGCACGCTGAACATTCAATTTCGTAAATCTGACTACGCTGGCCTTGCAGTGATCAGCACCGTGCTGGGACTGGGCGCAGCATGTTGGTTTGCAACGGGCTTGCTTGGCATCACTCTGCTGGATATCGCAACCATCTGGGAAAATGTGAAAGTCGTCATGGTTGAAGCAATGAGCCACACCCCGCCGGACTGGCCGATGGTGATTACCTGACAGAGTAATTCCTGCGGGTGCTGATGAGCACAATAAAAAAACCTCGCATTTGCGAGGTTTTTTTATGCCTGAAAGGAAATCAGAACGGGATATCGTCGTCGAAGTCCATTGGCGGCTCATTAGATGGCGCTGGAGCAGACTGCTGCTGCGGACGAGACTGCGCGCCGCCGCTGAACTGGTTGCCACCCTGTGGCTGCTGAGGCTGACCCCAACCGCCCTGCTGCTGGCCGCCACCTGCTGGTGCGCCACCGCCCTGACGGCCACCCAGCATCTGCATGGTGCCACCAACGTTAACCACGATTTCGGTCGTGTATTTTTCAGCGCCGGACTGATCGGTCCATTTGCGGGTACGCAGCTGGCCTTCGATGTACACCTGAGAACCTTTACGCAGGTACTCACCCGCCACTTCAGCCAGTTTGCCAAACAGCACAACACGGTGCCATTCGGTCTGCTCTTTCATTTCGCCGGTCGCTTTATCACGCCAGGATTCGGAAGTAGCCAGCGTAATGTTGGCAACTGCGCCACCACTCGGCATATAGCGTACTTCCGGGTCCTGGCCCAGATTACCGACGAGAATCACCTTGTTTACGCCTCTGCTGGCCATGTTCGTGTCTCCTGAATACGTTTCTTAATAGTGTAAACGCGAGAGTGTACCATTTCCACGCAGCAATTTGCATAGTTGCGTAGTCGGTTCAGAAATCTCTCGCGAACTCGACATTGTTACACAGCAAATCAGAAAATGCATTCCAATACTGTATATCCAAACAGGTTAATTTGTGTCATAATTAGCCGTTTCTGACAGCCGGTTGTCCTTCAAACAAACCAGGCAAACAGTGTTCCTACCGGGAAAGGTGAATGGATAAGATCGAAGTTCGGGGCGCCCGCACCCATAATCTCAAGAATATCAACCTCATTATCCCTCGCGACAAACTCATCGTCGTGACCGGGCTTTCGGGGTCTGGCAAATCCTCGCTGGCTTTCGACACTTTATACGCCGAAGGACAGCGTCGTTACGTTGAATCACTCTCAGCCTATGCCCGGCAGTTCCTGTCGTTAATGGAAAAACCGGACGTTGACCACATTGAAGGGTTGTCACCTGCTATCTCTATCGAGCAGAAATCGACTTCACATAACCCGCGTTCAACGGTCGGTACGATTACCGAAATTCATGATTACCTGCGCCTGCTGTTTGCACGCGTTGGTGAGCCGCGCTGCCCGGACCACGATGTACCGCTGGCCGCGCAAACCGTGAGCCAGATGGTCGATAACGTGCTGGCGCAGCCGGAAGGTAAACGCCTGATGCTGCTCGCCCCTATCATTAAAGAGCGTAAAGGCGAGCACACCAAAACGCTGGAAAACCTGGCAAGCCAGGGCTACATCCGCGCCCGTATCGACGGAGAAGTGTGTGACCTGTCTGATCCACCGAAGCTGGAATTACAGAAGAAACACACCATCGAAGTGGTGATTGACCGCTTCAAAGTGCGTGAGGATCTGGCAACACGTCTGGCCGAATCGTTTGAAACGGCGCTCGAACTCTCAGGCGGCACCGCCGTGGTGTCCGACATGGACGACCCAAAAGCCGAAGAGCTGCTCTTCTCTGCTAACTTTGCCTGCCCAATTTGCGGCTACAGTATGCGCGAGCTTGAACCACGCCTGTTCTCGTTCAACAACCCGGCGGGCGCATGTCCGACATGCGACGGGCTGGGCGTTCAGCAGTATTTCGATCCAGACCGCGTGATTCAGAACCCGGAGCTGTCGCTGGCTGGCGGCGCTATTCGCGGCTGGGATAAGCGTAACTTCTACTATTTCCAGATGCTCAAGTCGTTAGCAGAGCACTATAAATTCGATGTTGAAGCCCCATGGGGCAGCCTGAACCCGACGGTACACAAAGTGGTGCTGTACGGTTCCGGTAAAGAGAACATCGAATTCAAATACATGAACGATCGTGGCGATACCTCCGTGCGCCGTCACCCGTTTGAGGGCGTGCTGCACAACATGGAGCGCCGCTACAAAGAGACGGAATCCAGCGCTGTACGTGAAGAGCTGGCGAAGTTTATCAGCAACCGCTCCTGCGCCACCTGCGACGGCACGCGCCTGCGTCGCGAAGCACGTCATGTGTTTGTCGAAAACACGGCGCTGCCGACCATCTCAGATATGAGCATCGGCCACGCGATGGACTTCTTCACTAACCTGAAGCTTTCCGGACAGCGCGCGAAAATTGCCGAAAAAGTGCTGAAAGAGATTGGCGATCGCCTGAAATTCCTGGTGAACGTGGGTCTGAACTACCTGACGCTTTCCCGATCGGCTGAAACGCTCTCCGGTGGTGAAGCACAGCGTATCCGCCTGGCAAGCCAGATTGGTGCGGGCTTAGTGGGCGTGATGTACGTGCTGGACGAGCCGTCTATCGGCCTGCATCAGCGCGATAACGAACGCCTGCTCGGTACGCTTATCCACCTGCGTAACCTCGGCAACACGGTGATTGTGGTCGAGCACGATGAAGACGCTATTCGCGCCGCTGACCACGTTATCGACATCGGCCCGGGCGCAGGCGTGCACGGCGGTCAGGTCGTGGCGGAAGGGACGCTCAAGGATATTATGGCGGTGCCAGAATCACTGACCGGCCAGTACATGAGCGGCAAACGCAAGATTGAGGTACCGAAACAGCGTGTGGCGGCGAACCCAGAAAAAGTGCTGAAGCTGACTGGGGCGCGCGGCAACAACCTGAAAGACGTAACCCTGACGCTGCCCGTCGGCCTGTTCACCTGTATTACCGGCGTGTCCGGTTCCGGTAAATCGACGCTTATCAACGATACGCTGTTCCCGATTGCGCAGACCCAGCTTAATGGCGCAACGCTCGCAGAACCAGCACCGTACCGCGATATTCAGGGGCTGGAGCATTTCGATAAGGTTATCGATATCGATCAGAGCCCGATTGGCCGCACGCCGCGTTCCAACCCGGCAACCTATACCGGCGTGTTCACACCTGTGCGCGAACTCTTCGCTGGTGTGCCGGAATCCCGTTCGCGCGGGTATACGCCAGGACGTTTCAGCTTTAACGTGCGCGGTGGTCGTTGTGAAGCCTGTCAGGGCGACGGGGTTATCAAGGTTGAGATGCACTTCCTGCCAGATATCTACGTACCGTGCGACCAGTGCAAAGGTAAGCGCTATAACCGCGAAACGCTGGAGATTAAATACAAAGGCAAGACCATCCACGAAGTGCTGGATATGACCATTGAAGAGGCGCGCGAGTTCTTTGATGCCGTTCCTGCGCTGGCGCGTAAACTGCAAACGCTGATGGATGTGGGGCTGACCTATATCCGTCTGGGGCAGTCAGCGACCACGCTTTCCGGCGGTGAAGCGCAGCGCGTGAAGCTGGCGCGCGAACTGTCCAAGCGCGGCACCGGTCAGACGCTGTACATTCTGGATGAACCGACCACAGGCCTGCACTTTGCGGATATCCAGCAGTTGCTCGACGTACTGCATCAGTTGCGCGATCAGGGCAATACCATTGTGGTGATTGAGCACAATCTCGATGTGATTAAAACTGCAGACTGGATTGTGGATCTCGGCCCGGAAGGCGGTAGCGGCGGCGGTGAAATTCTCGTGTCCGGTACGCCAGAAACCGTTGCAGAGTGCGAAGCTTCGCACACCGCACGTTTCCTCAAGCCTTTGCTGTAATCGTCACACGGAGAGCTGTTGTCGGGTCGTGTCCGGCAACAGTTCAACGGCCTGCTGATAAGACGCATCCACCAGATAGTAAATTTGCGAGCCAGGCAGCGAGCCATCAAGATAGACGGTGCTCCAGTGGGCTTTATTGAGATGCTTGCTTGGCCGGACATCATGGTGCTGCTCGCGTAACAGCTCAGCCAGCTCCGGGCTGGTTTTCAGCGATGCCGCCGGGCGACCTTCGATCTCTTTCACCATGGCAAACAGTACATCACCAACCTTTATCTGCGTGGCTTTCCAGTCACTGTGGACGCTTTGCTCTGCGCCAGGCTTATTCATGCAGTATTGAAGTATCTCCGAGATTGTCATCTTTGCTCACCTGTAAATGGGTTGAACACGACCTGAGTACCTGCCTCTTTAAGTGTGCAGCAAGACGACAAAAGGTAAACCCGGCAGGCCTGATTTGTTCAAAAAATCAGCATACCTCAGTATTCAGAATTCACAATCACCTCTTCGCCAAAACTCCCCGCCATCGGCAGTGGTCGATAGGTCGAATTAGAGGCGCGTAACACCCTGATCCCTCTGGCACCTACATCACGAGCAGCGGTGATATCGTTGTCAGAATCACCATAAAACACTTTGATATTTTTCTGCTCCAGCCACTGCGTTTTGGTGTTCTGGCCAGGTTTATCACCCGCAAAAATCACCGGGTTCATATTGGCGGCAGGGATCAGAAAATCGTCCTGCAAGGTTTTGGATACCGTTTCGGTTTTGGTCTGGCTGCGTCCGGTCACAAAGAAAATGCTGTCGCCACGCTTAACGTGCATGGCAATCAGTGAGCGAGCCACTTCTTTCGGAATGCTGAACTCATCCCAGCCATTATTCATTTTTTCCCAGAATTCCGGGTTTTTCAGATAGGCTTCGCTGTCCGGTGAGTACATTTTCTTACCGCGCCAGAAACCCGGGCTTGAGAACAAGACGGTGTCGTCGATATCAAAACCCACGGCCATCGGCGGGCGGCCCATCAGGCTGTTTTCAATCTGTGCCACAGAAACCCAGTGAATCGGTGCTTGCTCAGCAAGAATGGCGGCGGTGGTTCCGGTGTAAACCGGTGTGGGCGCGGAAGCTCGCGCAACGACTGCACTATTAAGCGAGAACAATAAGCAGGCGGCGCTGAGCGCCAGTGTGATCTTGCGCATGTTTTCCCCTGAATATTCAGTTTGTTATCGTTTTATTTTGAGCGAATGGTCAAAAAACTACCCGACCATAACCTCTGGGGGAGTCGAATGAAAGGAGTTTTTGCTTATGGATCTGAATAAAAAGAAGAAGATCACAGAGTGTGGATGAGAGACGCAGGCCGGGTAAGCGCCGCGCCACCGGGCAATCTTTTACACGGGTACAAAAAAAGCCGGGTGGCGGCTACGCCTTACCCGGCCTACATAGTTCAGTGAGTGAGTACTTACATTACAGCAGCAAATGCCTGCGCCACGCGCTGAACGTTACTGGTATTCAGACCGGCTAAGCACATACGGCCGCTGGCAATCAGGTAAACACCGAACTCATCACGCATACGGTCAACCTGTGCGGCACTCAGGCCGGTATAGCTGAACATACCGCGCTGCCTGAGCAGGTAGTCAAAGTTATGCCCTGGAACCGCCTCTTTCAGCACGTTTACCAGCTCCTGACGCATCGCCAGGATACGCTTACGCATCGCTTCCACTTCCGCAAGCCAGGTGGCCTTCAGTTTATCGTCACCCAGAACGGTCGCCACAACCTGCGCACCAAAGTTTGGTGGGCTGGAGTAGATACGGCGCACGGTCGCTTTCAGCTGACCCAGCACGCGCCCTGCGGCTTCAGCATCTTCACAGATCACAGACAGGCCGCCTACGCGCTCGCCATACAGGGAGAAGATTTTCGAGAACGAGTTGCTGACCAGTGCAGGTAATCCGGCGCTGGCAACGGCGCGAATAGCGTAGGCATCTTCTTCCATACCTGCGCCAAAACCCTGATAGGCAATGTCGAGGAACGGGATCAGGTTGCGCGCTTTCAGTACCTCAATCACCGCATCCCATTGAGCATTGGTGAGGTCTGCGCCCGTTGGGTTATGACAGCAAGGGTGCAGCAGCACAATACTGCGCTCTGGCAGGGTATTCAGTTTTTCCAGCAGTGACTCTACACGCACACCGTTGGTTTCATTGTCGAACCACGGATAAGTCGCGACCTTAAAACCCGCACCTTCGAAGATAGCAATGTGGTTTTCCCACGTAGGATCACTGACCCACACGCCGGAATCCGGGAAATATTTTTTCAGGAAGTCTGCGCCGACTTTCAGCGCACCCGAGCCGCCCAGCGTCTGGATGGTGGCGACGCGTTTTTGCGCAAGCACCGGATGATCGGCACCAAACAGCAGCGGCGCGATGGTGTTACGGTAGGCATTTAACCCTTCCATCGGCAGATAAAGCGATGCGCCATGTGGTACAGCATTCAGACGCGCTTCGGCTTCTGCAACAGCCTGCAACTGAGGAATAATGGCATCCTCGTTGTAATACAGACCAATGCTCAGGTTCACTTTGTCGCTGCGAGGATCTTCTTTGAAACGCTCCATTAAGGAGAGAATGGGGTCGCCGGCGTAGGCGTCAACTTTCTGAAACACGCGATGGTTCTCCAGATTATTATCAGGCAGGGAATTCAACAATAAACCGGAACCTCCCGTAACACCACCCTTTCCCCGCATCCTGCGATCGGCATAGGTTTTTTGCACTCTCGCCCCGTGTCATTTGCCCAATATTTCACGCTCTCGCCCTGCCGTAATGTGAACCCTGCGCATCCGCGCATTCACTGATTCAAGGAGTTCACATTATGGATTCACAATTTATTGGTTCAGTCATTAACGCCCTGCCGCTGGAACATATGATCGGCGGCCCGCTGCAGGCAATGATCAAAGCGCAGGTTCAGGCCAGCAAGTCGTATACCGATTTCCTGCTTTCCGTCTGTATTAAAGACGGTAAAGCCGTCGCCATTGAGTTCGATTACGACGAAACCGTGGTGGACGAGCAAGGCGTTAGCAAAGGCAGCGTCACCCGCAAAATGAGCATCCCGCTGCTGGCGGCCATCACTCACCCAATCATTTGCATTGAAGACGGCACCATCGACTTCGAGCTGGAAGTGAGCCAGAGCGAAGCCAGCTCCAGCAGCACTGAAGCGGAAGCCTCCGTTGAAGCGTCCATCGGCTGGGGCGTGTTCAAAGCCAAAATGACCGGCAAGGTATCGCATAAATCGGAGCAAACTCGCTCCACCGACACCCGCGCCAAGTATTCCATTCACACGCAGATCAAACGTCAGGAACCGCCTGAAGCGCTGCAACGCGTTATTGATTACCTCACCAACGCCAAAACCAAGCCTGTCGCGGCGCAGTAACGGCTCGCCAGCAGAGTATTGCTCTTCCCTAACGCATGAGGCTGCCGTCGGTGGCCTCACTTCAGGAGTGAATTATGTCTTTTAAAACATGGCTACGCGGCAACAAGGATGAGGAGCCAGAGAATAAGACGGAGAAAGAGGCTGATGGAACGCCGCCTCCGGTAAAGGGAAATAATCCACCGCCTCCCGCAGATATTCCGGGCGTACCCGTCACGCTTGAAGATATTACCCGGGGAATGCAATACGCGGCGACGGCAGCCAATGAAATGATCGCCCAGCAATATATGAAGGCGCTGGACCCTTTTTTTGAACCGGCGGACGACGGCTCGCTGATCCCCCGCACCGTTCAGCTGGCGCTGGATGAAAAGCACTATTTTGACCTGCCGCTGGTCGCGCTTTCCACCCCGCGCGGGCTGATGCTGGAAAAAATGAAGGTCAACCTCACGATCCGCACTGAAGGGATGCAAACCCCGTCGCAGCAGGCAGGTGAAAACGAATTTGGTCGCTTCCACGTCAGCCTTTCGCCCTCAAGCGACTGCAAAGGTGGACGCGATAGCCGCCACGTCGACGTGGAGATGCAATTTACCGCATTACCCCCGCCGGAAAGCGTGATGCGTTTGATCGACGAATACACCAACAAAGTCATTCCCCGTCCCAAAGCAGAGGAGACTCCATGATGCAAAAACAACCTGATAGCACCGGCGATAAAGGCGTCGAGCTGATTTGCCATTTTGAAGGACTGAAGCTGGAGCGTTATCGCGACGCCGTGGGTTTGTGGACCATCGGCTACGGCCATTTGATCCTCAAAGAGGAGATGGAAAAACTCATCAAAATCACCACTGGCGAAGCCAAAACCCTGCTGCGCAAAGACCTGAAGCGCACGGAGGATGGCGTTAAAAAGCTGCTGATCCACAGCGCAACCCAAAGTCAGTTCGATGCACTGGTGTCGTTTGCCTTCAACCTCGGCGTCGGCAATTTAAAGAAATCGACCCTGCTGAAGAAATTTAACGCCGGGGATATCGACGGCGCAGCGCTCCAGTTCAAAAGCTGGAACAAAGCGGGCGGCAAAGTGTTGACTGGCCTTACCCGACGCCGTGAGGCGGAAATGAAGTTATTTCTCAGTTAATTAAACAGGAAAATACGATGAAAAAATGTACTTTCATAAACGTCGCTGTTCTGGCCGTCACCCTTTCTGCTGCTATGCAGGCCAGCGCCGCCCTGAAAACCTGCGAAGATGAAATTAAAGAGACCAATACGTTTTTATCTGAGCAGGGCGTCGCACCTATTAACGACGTGACTGACCTGGCGACCACGCTGCGCAATATCAAGAACTTTGGCCGCCTGCCCGCTCGCTATATCACGACCCACGAAGCAAAACGTCTTGGCTGGTCCGGCAGTGAAATGGAGACTCTCTGGGGGGTAAAACCCACCAACAAAAAATGGATTGGCGGCGATAGCTACGCAAACCCGGCTTTGCCCGCAAAACAACAGTGGCTCAGCGCGGACATCGACGTCCAGAAGGGCTATCGCAGCCCTAAGCACCTGATTTACAGCCTTTCCGGGCAACAGCGGTTTATCACAACCGATACGTATCAGCATTTGGCTGAGCTGGAACCTTGCCAATAATCCGCCCCTGTCACGGTGATAAAACCCCATTTACCGGGGTTTTATCTTTGTTGAGGATAACGTCATGTCTGACAACTTTCTCCCTACGCTTATCAGTGAAGCATTACTGGCTTTTTCAGGTTTATTTGGTGGTGTAAGTATCTCTTTTTTCTGGCAACCACAGCGGTTGCACCAGCACAGCCGGTTTATGGCGGGCATCATTTTTGGTGGTATCAGTATGGGGGCCGCGGTGGCGTTAGGTGGGTTAGCAGCCCGCTGGCTGAAAATAGATCTTAACCAGGCCGATATTACGCTGGGTTTAGGGTACATATTGGGCGCCATGAGCAATGGGCTGATTGTTTGGCTGGCTAACTTCTTTCGCCGTCATGAACAGCGCGATATTTTTGATGTTGCCAGCGTCATCAAAAGCAAAGTCAGAAATGAGTCACTCCCTCAGCCTGATTTAAATAACAACAAACCTGATGGAGAATAAGATGCTTAACATAATGAATGGATGGGTTCTGCCTTTTATTATTGTTGTCGATCTGGTGACGTCGCTATTGATATTATTTGCGGCCTACAGCCGACGCGTACACGCTTTACCGACACTCTGTAAAGTCGGTTTGGCAGCACTGGCGTTTGGCTTTTTTGGCGAAAGCAGCTTAAACGTTAAATTTATTTTGACAGGCGCTGACATTTTGAGCGATAGCTTCCCTTTTTGGTTATTACAAGATTTCGGAACCTTAATTGTGGTTATCTATTATTTCAAATCACAATCTCACTAAACACGATAAAAGCGCAACAGGGCCCACTTGTTGCGCTTTTATTTAACATGACAATCATAGTGCAAAAATTTACGGCGTGCCGTCTAATTAGCAATATATTTAAAATAAAGCATTGCGGCCTGGGTGCGGTTGTTTACCTGAAGCCGATGAAAGATTGACTCGAGGTGCACTTTGACCGTGCCTGCACTGATGTTGAGTTGTCTGCTGATTTGCTTATTTGTTCCTCCGTTGGCCAGAAGTTTGAGAACTTCCTGCTGCCGACGGCTCAGAGAGTGGATCGGCAATGCGCTAACGGGCTGTTCCCGGTGAACCACCGCCTGCTCGGGAAAGCAGACCACCCCGGAGGAAACCATGCTTAATATCTGGCTGATTTTCTCTACCGGAAGCTCTTTGGTGAAAATGCCTTTTACATTTTGTCGAATGTAAAAATTAAATATCCTGTCTGTCGCTTTTCTTAACATCACCACAATCGGCAATGTGGGCCAATTGGACGTCAGGCTATTGATGAAATCACTGCATTTCATTTCACCGTCGAGCAAAATAATGTTTACCGGCATTGATGCCAGAATAGTCTGTGCATCTTCAAAGCTGTTTGTAGCAAAAACAGTACATTCCGGCATGACTCTTTTCAGCTCAGTCTTCATACCGTGAATGTAGATCGGCAATTCATCGATCATCAATATATTCATCGCAGCATAACCTCGTGTGATTTCCATTCCTTGAATTATTCAATCAACCTTTTCCGAAAATGAGTATGAGTGCTATTCCCGAACTGTAAAAACAGCATTCGGCATAAGGCGAATGTCATATTCCCTGATCAAAAAGTTAAGTAACACTTAACGAAAAACACAGCCTTAATAAAATATAACCCGAAAAATCATTTCTATCAGAAAAAGCCCAGGCTTATCGGCATATTTTAAATATAACCCTGACACTTATTATTAAAAGGCAGCTGTGTCATCCACCTATACAGTAATATTTTAACGAGGTTATTTATGACGACATTAACAGTATTTTTTTGTGGTACCGGCTCTAATAAATTCGATGATTCTCATGCTAATTACTGGAATGGCGAATTAATTTCCGCACTGGCCGCTAACAACAAAGGCAAAGAGTTTGCCGAATGGGTCATTCTTGATGGGCCAGGAAGCGGCAATTTGCAAAGCGATGAGCTGTGGGTAAAAAGCGGCGATTATTCGCAACTTCGCGGACAGCTTGTGGGCAGTGGCTGGAAGGAAAACGTGCAACATGCCATCAATATTATTAAAGGCCACGTTGACTGGCAGCGCGAAAAGCTGACCCAGGAGAATTATGAACAGCTAAAAAAAGCGGGAGTCCCCATCCAGGATGTCGAAGTGACTGGCTCTTTCTGGTGGCGTAAATATGACTATGGTGATCGCAAAGTGACGCAGCAGGCGCTTCAGCAGCAGATCATCAAGACCTTCCGCAAAGGGCAAATCCTGCCAACTCAGGTTAACCTGGTAGGCTGGAGCCGCGGGGGAATTAGCTGCCATATGCTCGCCAATGCCATGCTGGCCGATCCGCTTTTGGCCACTATTCCGGTGAATATTTTTGCCATCGATCCGGTGCCGGGTATGGGGAACTTCCAGACGGAGAAGGTCACGCTTGGCCGCAATGTCAAAGAGTATGTGGCCTTCTACGCCAGAGACGAGCGCTCGAAAGGTTTCTCGTGCGTGGTCCCGGATACCGACAATGCGACGGCGGTGCATATTTACCCGATGTCAGGGCGACATGCGACGCTGGTAGGCAATGCTTCCGCAAATGGCGACAGTGGCGAAAAAGTGCTGCATGAACCGGGAACGATCGTGCGGCATTTCGCTGAAGTGTGCCTGCAAAGATGGGGAGTAAGCCTGGATAAAACGCTGAATCTGAGCGGATTACAGCTGCTGGAACTGCATCAGGCAAACCAGCGTAATGCGGGGCAATTCGCACAGATGCAAAAAACGGTATATACGGTTTCTGAGAACGATCAGGGGGAGCGTTACGTTTCTCTGGGCAGTACCGGAAAACCGTTCTCGTCCGTGCAGGGTACTCGCTTTAACCCAGTATCGGGGCTGGCATCGGATTACTTAACCAACCAGGCCATCTACAACGTGTTGAAATAAGTCTGGTGGCGGGATCGCGTCCAACGGCACCCGAGGCGGTTGGACGCGAACGCCTTAATTTAATCGACGTACTTCATCGCCACCCTTGACGTCAGGCGCGTAATAAGTTCGTAAGCACTCACTTTCGTTATTTCAGCAATGCGTTCTACGGGTAATCCTTCGCCCCACATCACCACATCATCACCCGCTTTGTCCTGGGCTTCCGGCCCCAGGTCGACGCAAATCATGTCCATCGCCACGCGGCCAACAATCGTCACTTCGCGGCCATTGACCAGCACTGGTGTACCAGACGGCGCGGCGCGTGGATAACCATCGCCATACCCCATCGCCACCACGCCAAGCCGCGTATCGCGCTCGCTGATCCAGGTTCCCCCGTAGCCCACAGGCTCACCCGCTTTGTGCTCACGCACGGCAATCAGGTTAGACACCAGCGACATCACTGGCTGGAAGCCAAAATCCGGCCCCCAGGGCTTGTTGTCCAGCGGCGAAACGCCATAGAGAATGATGCCAGGACGCGCCCAGTCGAAATGGGACTGCGGCCAGAGCAAAATGCCGCCGGATGCGGCAATAGAGCGCATTCCCGGTTTGCCTTCACAGAAAGTGTTGAAGATATCGAGCTGTTGCTCAGTGGCGCCACATTCTGGCTCATCGGCACGGGCAAAATGGCTGACAATATTGACCGGCTGGCGCACGTTTTTGCACTCACACAGGCGCTGGTAAAACGCATCCGCCTTCTCCGGGCGCACGCCCAGACGGTGCATCCCGGTGTCGAGTTTCATCCACACGGTCACCGGCTCGCTCAGCTCAGCGGTTTCCAGTGCAGCAAGCTGCTCTTCGTTATGGATCGCGGTATGCAGATGCTGGTCGGCAATCGTGGTGAGGTCGCTGGCTTCAAAGAAGCCTTCGAGCAGCAGAATGGGCTGGGTAATTCCGCCTGCGCGCAGGCGCAGAGCTTCTTCAAGACGGGCGACGCCAAAAGCGTCGGCATCGGGGAGCGTTCGCGCGGTCTCAAGAAGACCGTGTCCGTAAGCGTTCGCTTTCACGACTGCAACGAGCTTGCTGGCAGGTGCCAGTTCACGCAGACGTTGCAGGTTGTGTCGCAGAGCGCGGCGGTTAATAACAACTGTTGCCGCTTGCATTTGAATTCCTTAGAAATTACTCATCATCATATTGAGGACCGGCATAGTTGTCGAAACGCGACCACTGTCCGTTAAAGGTCAGACGTACCGTACCGATTGGGCCGTTACGTTGCTTACCGATAATGATTTCCGCGATCCCTTTCAGGTCGCTGTTCTCGTGATAAACCTCATCACGGTAGATAAACATGATTAAGTCCGCATCCTGCTCAATGGAGCCAGATTCACGCAGGTCGGAGTTGACCGGGCGTTTATCCGCACGTTGTTCCAGGGAGCGGTTAAGCTGTGACAGGGCCACAACAGGAACCTGTAGTTCTTTAGCTAACGCTTTGAGTGAGCGGGAAATTTCTGCGATTTCCAGCGTACGGTTGTCCGAAAGTGACGGCACGCGCATCAGCTGGAGGTAGTCGATCATGATAAGGCCGATGCCGCCGTGTTCGCGGGCAATACGGCGCGCACGGGAACGCACTTCCGTTGGCGTCAGACCGGACGAGTCATCGATATAGATATTACGTTTTTCCAGCAAGATCCCCATGGTGCCGGAGATACGCGCCCAGTCCTCGTCATCAAGCTGACCGGTACGAATTCGGGTCTGATCCACGCGTGACAGCGATGCCAGAGAACGCATCATGATCTGTTCTGATGGCATCTCAAGACTGAAAATCAGAACCGGTTTATCCTGCAACATCGCTGCATTTTCGACGAGGTTCATCGCAAATGTCGTTTTACCCATCGAAGGACGCGCAGCGACGATAATCAAGTCCGACGGCTGTAGGCCTGCGGTTTTCTTGTTGAGGTCGTCGTAGCCGGTATTGACGCCGGTTACACCGTCGTGCGGTTGCTGGAAAAGTTGTTCGATACGCGCGACGGTGGCGTCGAGCACATCGGCTATATTTTTGGGGCCTTCGTCTTTATTCGCGCGGCTTTCAGCGATTTTAAACACGCGTGATTCAGCCAGGTCGAGCAGATCTTCGCTGTTGCGCCCCTGTGGGTCAAAGCCTGCTTCGGCGATTTCATTGGCCACCGAAATCATTTCGCGGACAACGGCACGTTCACGCACGATGTCGGCGTAGGCACTGATGTTCGCCGCACTTGGCGTGTTTTTCGATAACTCGGCCAGATAGGCAAACCCACCGACGCTGTCCAGTTGCCCCTGTCGCTCCAGCGATTCCGCGAGCGTAATCAGGTCAATCGGACTGCCCGATTCTTGCAGACGCGCCATTTCGGTAAAAATATGGCGGTGCGGACGGGTATAGAAGTCGTCGGACACGACGCGCTCGGCGACATCGTCCCAGCGTTCGTTGTCCAGCATTAAACCGCCCAACACCGACTGTTCCGCTTCAATCGAGTGCGGCGGGACTTTTAACCCGGCGACCTGATAATCACGTTCACGGGGTTCAGTCTGTTTGTTGAAGGGTTTGTTTCCTGCCATAGTGAATGGAGTTACCGAGATAAAGAGTGGGTCGAAAGATTACCACATTTTCTTATGGAGGAAGCATGGCAACGCGTATTGAATTTCACAAGCATGGTGGCCCTGAGGTACTCAACGCCGTGGAGTTTACCCCCGCCGCACCGGGTGAAAACGACGTTCAGGTTGAAAACAAAGCCATCGGCATTAATTACATCGACACCTATATTCGCGGTGGGCTCTATCCACCACCGTCTCTGCCAAGCGGGCTGGGAACCGAAGCGGCAGGTGTGGTGATTAAAGTGGGCAGCGCCGTTAAGCACCTTAAAGAAGGTGACCGCGTGGTTTATGCGCAATCGGCGCTGGGAGCCTACAGCTCCGTACACAACGTGCCGGCGGATAAAGCCGCCCTTTTACCTAATGCTATTTCGTTTGAACAAGCGGCGGCCTCTTTCCTGAAAGGGCTAACCGTTTACTATCTGCTGCGCAAAACTTACGAGATCAAACCCGACGAACAATTCCTGTTCCATGCCGCCGCCGGAGGTGTGGGCCTTATCGCCTGCCAGTGGGCAAAAGCGTTAGGTGCGAAACTTATCGGCACCGTAGGCAATGCGCAAAAAGCACAGCGCGCATTGAAGGCTGGCGCATGGCAGGTGATTAACTACCGTGAAGAGAGCATTGTTGAGCGGTTAAAAGAGATAACCAACGGCAAAAAAGTGCGCGTGGTGTATGACTCGGTGGGCAAAGACACCTGGGAAGCCTCGCTGGACTGCCTGCAACGCCGCGGCCTGATGGTGAGCTTTGGTAATTCGTCAGGTGCCGTGACCGGTGTTAACCTGGGTATTCTGAATCAGAAAGGCTCGCTGTATGTCACGCGCCCTTCTCTTCAGGGTTACATCACTAACCGGGAGGAGCTGGAGGAAGCCAGCAACGAGCTGTTTTCACTGATCGCCAGCGGGGTAATTAAAGTGGATGTGGCAGATGCGCAGAAATATCCGCTGGCTGATGCGCAGCGCGCGCATGAGGTGCTGGAGAGTCGGGTGACGCAGGGGTCGAGTCTGTTAATTCCCTGATCCCTGAAAAGAAATTGGGCTTCCTTTTCAGGAAGCCCTTTCTTTTTTTAGTTCGGCTGTATGTAGGGTACAGCTCGATGAATTCTTTAGCGGTAGCCATAGTGACAGAATAGATAACTAAATCCTATTCCGTTCTATGCAATGCAGCCGGAAAAGTTGCAGGTATGTGATGAACCCCTCAATACCTTAGTAACGAAAGCGGTTATTGCGCTGATAATTTTGGACTTTTGGTGATCTAATCGCCCGAATCACCCACACAACAGCAATTGCCAGCAGTAACCACGGTAACAGTTTGATCGTCAGGGCAAATAACCCACCAATAAACATGACGACCGTCGCCACCACCATCGCCGCCAGGATACCGAGCAACGATACGCCGGTCACCAGCAGCATGACAAAAAAGCCAATCACAAAAAGTAGTTCGAGCATGGTTCTCTCCCAGGTAATGCCCAATGATGCATTGAGCATTACAAGAAACATGCCAAACCTAACTCATTGTTATCAAAACAAAACGCCCCGCAACAATGTGCAGGGCGTGGTGAAATTAACTATCTTTTAGCGAAATTTATCGCTTATCGGCGACCAGACGCAGCGCGTGCTCCAGCACCTCGATGTCTGCACCGGCCTTATGCGCGTTCTCGCTGAGGTAACGACGCCACTGACGCGCCCCCGGGATCCCCTGGAACAGGCCAAGCATGTGGCGGGTAATGTGGCCAAGATAGGTGCCGTTGCTCAGCTCGCGTTCAATGTACGGATACATGGCTCGCACTACGGAGACCGGGTCAGTATCAGCACCTTCCACGCCAAAGATTTCACGGTCAACCGTCGCCAGGATGCCCGGGTTCTGGTACGCCTCACGGCCAACCATCACACCATCCATATGGTCAAGATGCACTTTGGCTTCTTCCAGCGATTTAATTCCGCCGTTAATCGACATCGTCAGCTGCGGGAAATCACGCTTCAGCTGATAGACGCGCGGGTAGTCCAGCGGTGGAATTTCGCGGTTCTCTTTCGGGCTGAGGCCTGATAGCCAGGCTTTACGTGCATGGATGATAAACATCTCGCACTCGCCTTTTCCGGCAACGGTATTGATGAATTCACACAGGAATTCGTAGCTGTCCTGATCGTCGATACCGATACGGGTTTTGACCGTTACAGGTATGGAGACCACATCACGCATCGCCTTGATGCAGTCTGCGACCAGCTGCGCATTACCCATCAGGCACGCGCCAAACATGCCATTCTGCACGCGATCGGACGGGCAGCCGACGTTGAGGTTAATCTCGTCGTAACCCCGCTCCTCAGCAAGCTTCGCGCACTGCGCCAGCGCTGCCGGATCGCTCCCGCCAAGCTGCAACGCAACCGGATGCTCTTCTTCGCTGTACGCCAGATAGTCGCCCTTTCCGTGAATGATCGCACCGGTTGTCACCATTTCGGTGTACAGCAATGTATGGCGGGAGAGCTGACGCAGGAAGTAGCGGCAGTGTCTGTCCGTCCAGTCGAGCATCGGCGCAATGGAGAAACGGTGTGCAGGAAAAACAGTCTGTGATTCTGACGACATGGCGAAGTTTTAAGCATCTGGTGGAAAAGGGGCGCTACTATAGCACAGGCTCAAAAAGGATACGATTCGACTTAATGTGATATCAAAAAATGATATCATTATTCTCAACCTGGCGGAGGATTAACATTGAATGGAATATACAAATGATGAAAACATTGAACGCCCGCCACCAAAAAACATTGCAGTTAATTTTCTCTTTACCAACACCTTGCTCTCTGGAATGGCGCAAAATTGAAGCACTTTTTATCGCGCTGGGTGCAAAATGTCTGAAGGTAACGGCTCAAGGGTGAGATTCGAAATTAATGGAGTTGTAGCTTCGTTTCATCGTCCTCATCCGGATAAAGAAGCGAAGGTTTACCAGGTTCGCGACGCAATGGCTTTTCTCATCGCAACAGGAGTATCTCCATGATTAACACCATGACTTATAAAGGCTATGCCGCAAAAATCGATTACAGTGATGAAGACCTGTGCTTCGTTGGGCATGTAGCAGGTATAAGAGATGTTATTGGTTTTCATGCAGATAATGTTTCTGGCCTCCGTACAGCCTTTGAAGAAGCCGTTGATGATTATCTTGCTTACTGCACAGAACAAGGTCGAGAGCCCCTGCGTCCGGCAAGCGGGAAAATCAGTTTACGAATAGCGCCGGAAATTCACTCTGCGATTAATATCGCAGCTGAAGTGTCAGGTAAAAGCGTTAACCAGTGGATCAGCGATACGCTCACTAAAGCGGCGCATGGATAAGTTAAAAGGCACCATTGCTGGTGCCTTTTTTCTTAGAATGCCAGAGTCAACTGTGCTCCCGCCCCCCAGGTTTCGTCTTCACCGTACAGGCCCATCAGGTCGACATGTACCGTGTTGAGCGGTGCGAACCCGACACCCGCCGTAAAGACGTTGCTGTCATTGTTCTTCACGTCTGCCCGGTAACCGGCGCGAACCGCCAGCCAGCTCAACGGAGTAACTTCTGCACCAACACCCACGTACTGAGAGTTCTCTTCACTTTTAAAGCCTTTGGTTTCCGTCAGGTCGCCATCCGCAGTCAGGGTCAGAAGATCGGTATGCCATGCTGCACCAGCGGTGACGACAGGGCTTATCTGGTAGGTATCGCGCACGCCATCCACCTCTTTGGTATCGATATCGCGCGAGAAGAGGTTATGCCCGGTCAGGCCGACCGTCCAGTTATCGCCAAAGTCAGCGGCAATACCCGCATCGACGTTAAACCCGGTGTCATCGTTACGGTAACGGCTGCTGTTGATGTCGTCGCTGTTGAAGTTGTAGATAGACACCGTGTAGTTATACAGCCAGGTTTGTTGCAGCTTCGGGGTGATCCCCACAGACACTGGCACACCGCTGATATCAAACTGACGCGCCACCGCCACGCCGTAGTCTGAAACAATTGCCGCACGGCCAAAACCTTTCGATTTCAGATCGTTCGGATCAACGCCAAACACAGCAGATGGTGCAGCTTCCACTGCCCGTAGTTTGTCGATATCGCCCTGATCGATGTAAGAACTCACGCGTGCACGCGCGTTGGCTTTTGCCACAAATGCCACCGAGAGCACATCATTAGGAATGCTTACAGCGATCCCACCACCCGCTTTACCGCTGGCAGTTTTTCCTTTCAGTGAATCCAGTTGATCGGCCAGGTCGCCTGCCGCAGAAGAAACTTCCCGCGATGCAGGACTAAGAGGATTTAACAGGTCGATAAGATTGATGCTATCCAGCGTGCTGCGATAACGGTTCACGTCATCGCTGATGTCATCAATCTTATCCCGCAGATTGTCTTTATCAGAAATCTGCGCGCCAATGGAGGGTAAAATAAGGGTGACGTCATCGTCAGGTTTCGCCTTTGCCAGCAATGCCGGGTTGATTAACACCCCGCTGCCATAGCTGCCTGCCGCTACGCCCGTGCCACCCATCGCGTCACTACGCGCTTCTGTCCAGGTATTGGCTGCTCCCGCCTGATTTGCCATAAACAAGGAGACAGCGATGCTAACCACCGAAAATTTAAAATGTTTCTTCACAGTATGCTCGTCTTATAGTCTGTTATGAAATAACCCCTGTCTGTTATCACCCAAACAGGAACGAACTATTGCTGTGAATAAGTACAAAAAGACCCGCTATTTCCCTAAGTTAAATCACCACCGGGCCTGTTGTATTTTGTGACGGCCTTCAATATTTATAGAAGAGGATATTATTTTCGCCCAGGTTTTCCATCGTGCGGGCCAAAAAACTGCGGCGGATGGTCTACCCACCGGTCTTCACGCGTGGCGGCATAAACCGGATTCAGTGGATAATAGATGCGGTTGTGCTTTTTGTTGGCCTCGCCAACGACCAGCAGCCGGACCTCTTCATCCGTATTGTTGATAAAGGTATGGCATACCCCGGTTCCGGCCGGAAACCCCACGCTATCACCCGGCTCCAGCTTCCACAGATAGCCATTTATCCAGGCTTCCGGATAGCCTTCCAGTACATAGATAAACTCCTCTTCGTCACTTTCCGCATGGGGATAAGACGTACGCCGCCCTGGCGGCAGGCGTTCGTGATGAATACCAATTCGCCCCAGGCCAAGTTTACGGGCCAGTGGTGCGCCAATGGAAAAACGCTCAGTGCTGTCGGGATAAGTAGAATCATCCGCGCCTTCCACATCGCGCCAGTGTCGAATACAGTCAGGTCTTTTCATTAGGTGTTTCCCCGAATTTCAATGCCTCAGGTATAGCACACCTGGCGGTTCTCGGTGTTTTTAACAGAACATGATAAAGTGAGGGTTTTCCATCCCATATACAGCCGAGGTGCTAAATGGATAAGTCCACAAAAGAGCTGCTGGCGCAAGCTGAAAAGCTCTGTGCGCAACGCAATGTGCGCCTGACCCCACAGCGCCTTGAAGTATTGCGTCTGATGAGCCTGCAACAGGGCGCCATCAGTGCGTATGATTTACTCGACCTGCTGCGCGCAAGCGAGCCGCAGGCCAAGCCGCCTACCGTCTATCGCGCGCTGGATTTCCTGCTGGAGCAGGGCTTTGTGCACAAGGTCGAATCAACAAACAGCTATGTGCTGTGCCATTTATTTGATCAGCCTACCCACACCTCGGCCATGTTTATCTGCGACCGCTGCGGCGTGGTGAAAGAAGAGTGTGCAGAAGGTGTTGAAGACATTATGCATACGCTGGCAGCCAAAATGGGCTTCGCCCTGCGCCATAATGTGATTGAAGCACACGGATTATGCTCTGCGTGCGTGGAGGTCGAATCATGCAGCCATCAGGATGCGTGCCAGCATGACCACTCCATTCTGGTAAAGAAAAAACCGCGCTAACGGCAAAAGATAAGGCGGCTCAGGGCCGCCCTCAGGGTGTACATCCTTGTACTTGCGGGTATTACCGGTCTACCAGCGATAGTCGTTACGCTTTTCCCAGTCGCCGACTTCTTTCTCCGCCTGATCTTTGGCGTAGCCATAGCGTTCCTGAATTTTACCGACAAGCTGATCGCGCTTTCCTTCGATGACCGTCATATCGTCATCTGTCAGCTTACCCCATTGCTCTTTCGCTTTACCTTTGAACTGTTTCCAGTTGCCGCTGATTTCGTCTTTATTCATCATCAGGTCCTCATCGTTAAAGAGTGAAAGGGCCGCCCAAAACCTTCATTTCATGCTGGACGTGATAACAATTTTAGTTGAGCATCTGGCACTCAGGAATTTATTCAGAATCTTTTACCATCAGGAGATGTCGTGACGAGATGAAAGCCAGGTATTATTTTTCCAGTGACGACGCCAGATAAACGCCAGCGAAAGGCCACGAAGAAGAAGAAAGACCGCGAGGGCCAGCCATAACCCATGATTCCCCAGATACGGCACCGTGAGCAGCGTTAAACCAAACCCACCCGCCGCGACCGCCATGCTGTTACGCATTTCCGCGCCACGCGTTGCGCCAATGAACATCCCGTCGAGTAAATAACACCAGACGCCCACAACCGGTAAGATCACCTGCCAGATGATGTAGTGGCTTGCCAGCTCACGCAGTGCAGGTAATGACGTGAGCAGCGCAACAATATACTCACCAAAGCAGGCGTAGATGAGTGCAAATGCCAGCGCCACCAGCCCAGCCTGACGACATGCAGCACGCCAGACATCATGTAATTGCCCGCTTTCGCGCGCGCCATACGCTTGCCCGGAATGGGCTTCTACCGCGTAGGCAAAGCCGTCGAGGGCATAGGCGGTAAAGGTCAGCAGCGTCATTAACACCGCGTTGACAGCAACGATTTCCGGGCCAAGCCGCGCGCCAAAGACCGTCAGTGTGCCAAAGCACAGTTGCAGCAAAAGCGAGCGCAGCATGATGTCGCGGTTAAGCGCCAGCAGCTTGCGGATATTGCCGCGCCAGGCAGCCTTCAGCAGTGCAGGTGTTATGCCCCGCATAACCAGAACACGCCAGACCATCCACAACCCGATAATCAGCGTGCCGTACTCGGCAATAGCCGTTGCCAGCGCCGCGCCCTGCACATTCATGTGCAACCCCATAACCAGCCAGAGGTCGAGCACTATGTTCAGGACGTTCCCGACAACCAGCAGGATAACGGGAGCACGGGCATACTGAACGCCCAGCAACCAGCCCAGCAGAACCAGATTCGCCAGAGATGCCGGTGCGCTTAGCCAGCGAATATCAAGGAAAAGCCGTGCCTGCTCCAGCACCGCTTCACTGCCACCTACAATGTGTAATGCCAGCTCAATCAGTGGTGTACGCAGCAGAACGATAAGTACACCCGCACCCAGCGCCAGAATTAACGGCTGTACCAGCGCACGCGCCAGACGCAGGGGATCTTTTGCGCCAAACGCCTGTGCCGTTAACCCGGTGGTGCTCATGCGTAAAAAAAGCAGCAGCATAAAGAGGAAGCTGGTTGCCGTTGCGCCAATCGCCACGCCACCCAGATACACCGGTGAATCCAGATGACCAATAACCGCCGTATCGACCAGCCCCAACAGCGGAACGGTGATATTGGAAAAAATCATCGGCAGTGCAAGACGCCACAATGCCTTATCGGAAGCAGTCAGCAGTGACATGAAAAATACCGGGAGTGGGAAATGAATCAGGCTACGGAGGCTCCGTAGCCTGTCAGGGGGAGATTACAGCCATTCTCCGTTGCGGATGACGCCAACCGCCAGACCTTCAATGGAGAAGTTATGTTCGCGAAGATCCACCACGATTGGAGAGAATTCGCTGTTTTCCGGCAGCAGTTGCACAGTATTGCCCTGTTTTTTCAGGCGCTTAACGGTAACTTCGTCATCAATACGCGCCACCACCACCTGGCCGTTGCGCACATCCTGAGTCTTATGAACCGCCAGCAGATCGCCATCGAGAATACCGATATCTTTCATGGACATGCCGCTAACGCGCAGCAGGAAATCTGCACTCGGTTTGAACATGCCAGGATCGACCTGATAGTGACCTTCAATATGCTGTTGTGCGAGCAAAGGTTCACCTGCCGCGACACGGCCAACCAGCGGAATGCCCGTCTCTTCTTCTACCAGCAGACGGATGCCGCGTGAAGCGCCAGAAACAATCTCAATCACGCCTTTACGCGCCAGCGCTTTAAGGTGTTCCTCGGCAGCATTTGGAGAACGGAAACCCAGACGCTGCGCGATTTCCGCACGCGTAGGTGGCATTCCTGTCTGGCCGATATGATCCCGGATGAGATCAAACACCTCTTGCTGCCTGGTCGTTAACGCTTTCATTCCGCCCCCTGGGTGTATATACAGTTATGCTGTGAGTATATACAGTCAAAGGTGATTTTGGAACCAAAAACTGCACAAAAAACCAGGGACTTAATTATTCCTCGAGGCTCATCGGAAATGCGACCAAAGCAGCGTGACCCAGGTGATAACCGCAGTGATAATCGCCAGCAACACGGCGGCAGACCCCATATCTTTTGCACGACCAGAGAGCTCATGGAAATCAGAGCCAATACGATCAACTACCGCCTCAATAGCGCTATTGAGAATTTCCACTATCATCACCAGAAGCACAGAACCAATAAGAAGAACGCGCGTTATGGCATCAACATCAAGGAAACAGGCAATGATTACCGCAACGATTGCGGCAACGCCTTCCTGACGAAAAGCGGCTTCATTGATCCACGCGGCACGGAAACCTTTCCATGAATAGCCGGCAGCTTTGATGATTCGGGTTAACCCAGTGGTATTATTGGCCATTAAAAGAACCTTTTATTAGAAATAGCGTCAGTAACTATAGACGCAGTGCGTTTACTGCCGCCTGAAGTATGACGGGTAACAACAGAAATTTTGCGCGCTTTCTGTTATCCTTGCGCCGCAATTGCATTATTAACCAGAGGCTTTACATCGTTTATGTCCGGCTGGCCACGAATTTACTACAAATTACTTAATTTACCATTAACCGTTCTGGTAAAAAGCAAGTCTATCCCAGCAGAACCCGCGCTGGAATTAGGGCTCGATACCTCTCGCCCTATTATGTATGTTTTGCCTTACAACTCGAAGGCAGACTTGCTCACGCTCCGCGCCCAGTGTCTGGCGCATGATTTACCCGATCCGCTTGAACCACTGGAGATCGACGGTACTCTGCTGCCGCGCTACGTGTTCATTCACGGCGGGCCGCGTGTGTTTACCTATTACACGCCAAAAGAAGAGTCCATCAAGCTGTTCCACGACTACCTCGATCTACACCGCAGCAATCCTGATTTGGATGTGCAGATGGTGCCGGTATCGGTGATGTTTGGTCGTCGCCCAGGTCGCGAAAAAGGGGAAGAAAACCCACCGCTGCGGATGCTCAACGGTATCCAGAAATTCTTCGCGGTGTCCTGGCTTGGTCGCGATAGCTTCGTGCGTTTCTCTCCTTCTGTGTCGCTGCGCCGTATGGCAGATGAACACGGTACGGATAAAATCATCGCGCAAAAACTGGCTCGCGTGGCACGTATGCACTTTGCGCGCCAGCGTCTTGCAGCCGTAGGGCCGCGCCTCCCGGCGCGTCAGGACCTGTTCAATAAATTGCTGGCGTCTAAAGCCATTGCCCGCGCCGTGGAAGACGAAGCGCGCAGCAAGAAGATTTCGCATGAGAAAGCACAGCAGAACGCCATCGCATTGATGGAAGAGATCGCCGCGAACTTCTCCTACGAGATGATTCGCCTGTCCGATCGTATTCTGAGCTTTACGTGGAACCGCCTCTATCAGGGGATCAACGTCCACAACGCCGAGCGCGTGCGCCAGCTGGCACATGACGGCCACGAAATTGTCTATGTGCCCTGCCACCGCAGCCACATGGACTACCTGCTGCTTTCCTACGTGCTTTATCATCAGGGTCTGGTGCCACCGCACATCGCGGCCGGTATTAACCTGAACTTCTGGCCAGCAGGGCCGATTTTCCGCCGCCTTGGTGCCTTCTTTATTCGTCGTACCTTCAAAGGTAATAAGCTCTATTCCACCGTATTCCGCGAATATCTGGGCGAGCTGTTCAGCCGTGGTTATTCCGTTGAGTATTTCGTGGAAGGTGGGCGTTCCCGTACTGGCCGCCTGCTTGATCCGAAAACCGGCACGCTGTCGATGACTATCCAGGCCATGTTGCGCGGCGGTACCCGCCCAATTACGCTGGTGCCGATATACATCGGTTACGAGCACGTGATGGAAGTGGGAACGTACGCCAAAGAGCTGCGCGGTGCGACTAAAGAGAAAGAGAGCCTGCCACAGATGCTGCGCGGTCTGAGCAAGCTGCGTAATCTGGGTCAGGGCTACGTGAACTTCGGCGAGCCAATGCCGCTGATGAACTACCTTAACCACCATGTCCCGGAATGGCGCGAGTCTATCGACCCTATCGAAGCGATACGCCCTGCATGGCTGACGCCAACGGTGAACGGCATTGCCGCCGAGCTGATGGTGCGTATTAACAACGCAGGTGCGGCCAACGCCATGAACCTGTGCTGTACTGCGCTGCTGGCATCGCGTCAGCGTTCACTGACCCGTGAACAGCTTACCGAGCAGCTCGATTGCTATCTGGACATTATGCGGAATGTTCCGTACTCAGTGGACTCGACGGCGCCTGCCGCAACCGCCAGCGAGCTTATCGATCATGCCTTGCAGATGAATAAGTTCGAAGTTGAGAAAGATACGATTGGCGACATCATCATTCTGCCGCGCGAGCAGGCGGTGCTGATGACTTACTATCGTAACAACATCGCGCATATGCTGATGCTGCCTTCGCTGATGGCCGCCATTATTACCCAGCATCGTCGTATTTCTCGTCAGGACCTGCTGCGTCATGTCGACGCGCTGTATCCGATGTTGAAAGCCGAGCTGTTCCTGCGCTGGAGTAAAACCGAGCTGGCAGCAGAGCTGGATAAATTGACCGAAGAGCTGCGTCGTCAGGGGCTTATCACCGTCAATAATGACGAGCTGCATATCAACCCATCTCGCTCCCGCACCCTGCAACTGCTGGCGGCTGGCGCGCGTGAAACCCTGCAACGCTATGCCATTACGTTCTGGTTGTTGAGTGCTAACCCATCCATCAACCGCGGCACGCTTGAGAAAGAGAGCCGCACGCTGGCACAGCGCCTGTCGGTACTGCACGGCATTAACGCGCCAGAATTCTTCGACAAGGCGGTATTCAGCTCTTTAGTGCTGACGCTGCGTGATGAAGGGTTTATCAGTGATACCGGCGATGCCGAGCCAGAAGAGACGCTGAAGGTTTACCAGATGCTGGCTGATCTGATTACGTCTGATGTGCGTTTAACGATTGAGAGCGCGACGCAGGACGAATGATGTAAATCGCGGCCTGATGCCCTCACCCCGGCCCTCTCCCACAGGGAGAGGGTGAAAATAAAAAAGCAGCCATCTGGCTGCTTTTTTATTATGAAAAATAACTCATCGCCAGCCCTAAAAACAGCACCAGGCCCACGTAGTTATTGTTCAGGAACGCTTTAAAGCAGGCTTCACGCTCGCGCTTCGCGATCAGCTTTTGCTGATATACAAACAGCATCCCGGCAACCAGCACTGACCAGTAAAATTCCCAGTTCAGCTCGTTCAGGCGACCAATCGCCACCATCAGCGCCAGCACCGCTACCTGCAAAATCCCGATAATCAGCTTGTCCTGGCGGCCAAACAGGATTGCCGTCGATTTGATCCCAATTTTCAGGTCATCGTCGCGGTCGACCATTGCATACTGGGTATCGTACGCCACGGCCCACAGGATATTAGCCAGGAACATCAGCCAACAGCTGAGCGGTACGGTTTCGCTGACCGCCGCAAACGCCATCGGAATCGACCAGCCAAACGCAGCACCCAGCACCACCTGCGGCAGATGGGTATAGCGCTTCATAAACGGATACACCCAGGCCAGCGCCAGTGCCGCGACAGAAAGCAGGATGGTCATGGTGTTGAGGGTTAACACCAGTAAAAAGGAGAGCACCACCAGCACGATAAACAACGTGCGCGCTTCTTTTTCCGTGACCTGACCGCTTGGTAGCGGGCGGTTGGCGGTACGTTTCACGTGGCCGTCGAATTTACGGTCCGCGTAGTCGTTTACCACGCAGCCTGCCGCACGCATCAGCCAGACTCCAGCGACAAACACCGCCAGGATCCACAGTGGCGGCAAACCGGGGGTCGCAACCCACAGCGCCCACAGGGTAGGCCACAGCAGCAGCAACGCGCCGATGGGTTTATCAGTACGCATTAAGCGGTGATAGGCCAGCAGCTTGTTCTGCTTCAGACTCCACTCCATTTTTTCTTCCTCTCAGTACAACGGCGATGCCGGTAAAAAAAGCTCCGTCAGCATTAACGGTTTACCGCTCAGGCGAAGGCGGGAACGGCGCCCCCACAGATCGGCATCGCGGCCAATCTCAATAAAATCACGGGTAAGTTCGGAGGAGGTGAAAAGATATCGCCCCAGCGGCGTTTTCCCCAGTTGTTGCAGCGCTAATTCCGGCCCGGACAAGGTGGATTCAGGCACAACCGTCCGCCCGGCAAGCCACGGCTCGCCATCTGCACAAAGTAAAATCTCACGTAACCAGTAGCGTTCTTCTTTTGGCAGCAGCGGCAACTCACTGGCAATCGCCTCAGGGGTGACAAACCCTTCCTGAATCAGCGTCACGGTGACCGTTTTGCCCTGTTGCTCAAAACGTTTAGTCATGGAATCTTCCAGCAGCAACCAGTCAAGCTGCTCCGGGTCAAGCGCAGGTATTTGGTCGAAATAGCGCAGCGCACGCAGTTGCGTTAGCGCAGGGTGTGACATGCCAGACTCTCCGATACATAACGTAATGGCATTGTATCGCAGAAAAACGGATTGAGGGCGGCCAAACGTTATTTAGCGATCACTATCGCAACAACAGCGCAACAGCGCGGGCGACACAAAAAAAAGTGCGCCCACTCAGGCGCACTAAAACTAACAAATCAGCACTGTGGGGAAACGGTTACCCCTTGCCTTTTACACTGCTGATAAAGGTGGAACGGGCAGTGGTTGAACCTAAACGCTCAGCTTCATCAAGCAGCTTCAGTGCTTTATCGACATCGCCTTTCTTAACAGCCTGCTTAATGGCGTTGTTAAAGTAAGATTCGGTATCGTTGAGCACCGGCTCGGATGGTTTTGCCGGAGCCTGAGATGCAGCGGCAACCGGTGCAGCTGCCGCAGCGGCTGGAGCAGCATAAACAGGTGCGGCGGTATTACCCACGGTCACAGGGCCGGTGCCGGAGGAGCCAAACAGTGGGCCAACCAGGACGCTGGATGCATTGTTTGTTGAAACTTTCAGCTTCAGCAGGCCATCGGTTACGTGGCGCGCCAACGGGTCCGGGATATCCGGTACCGAGTTACCTGTGCCTTTGGCATAGGCTTTAGCCGGGTCGATAAGCTTGGTGGTCTGCTGCAAGTCTTTCTCGGTGGTGAAGACCAGCACATAGATCTTCTGCTGACCCAGCGCAGGCGTCAGGCGCATTTTCCCTTCCAGGCGATCAGCGCTCATCACGCCAGGTTCCTGGTAGCCAAAGTACTCGCTTGGGAAGAAGGCAGATGGCGTCATATTCTGATCAAGGATCAGCACGTTAGGCGCAAATACGCTGGTTTGATTGCTCACTTCACTGGTCAGGGTCAGCGTCAGTTCACCGATATTTGCCGGTACGCTAAAGGCGGCAACCGGGCCAGTAATGCCGGGAACATTAAGCTGTTGGCCGCCCGCAGAGAGCTGCGTTGACTGGACTTTAGATTGATCAACCGGGGTCCAGGCGAGTTGCTGGAGCGCCGCCGCCGGAATTGCTGGCGCAGCACTGGTATTCTGAGGAACGAAATTCACATCTGCAAAGGTGATAGCCGGTACACTTGCCAGCAGCCCCGCAGAGAGGCACAGCGCGACGAGACTTTTCTTCATTTTCATTGTTATTACCTCTGATAGCGTGAGCACTGCGGTGGCCAGGCAATAGCGCGCAGCACCCTAAGGATAGAGGGGCTTTCGCCCCTCTTTTTAGGTCATTACGTCAGGTCTTACGTATTACCACCAGATTTCCATCTGGGCACCGAAGGTCCACTCATCAGAGTCGCCACGGCTGAAGGTTTTCGCGGAAGTGTCGCTGTACGCTACGCCAGAATCATAACCAGTACCGGAGTCGCTGTTCGCGTAGCCCCATTTCTCATCCCACTTCGCGTAGGTTGCGAAGACACGGATAGCCGGACGGGACCAGATGCTGTCGCCTGCCTGCCATTGTTGTGCCAGGGTGATTTTGTACTGGCTGTTGGTATCGTCAGTTTTCTGAGATTTGACGTTGTCGTAGCCAACTTCCAGCAAGGTGCTCATGATTGGCGTCCATTTGTACATAGGACGAACACCGACGGTCCACCATTTGGTGCCGTTGTTGTTATCCAGGTTGATGTCCTGGTACATGCCCACGTACATCAGGTCCCAGGAGTCGCCCAGAGAGATCGCACCGTGGTCCAGCACGCGCCACATGTCACCGTTGTTGTTGATGCTACCACCTTCAGGACGGCCTTTACCGTTGGAGGTCATAGAGTCAGTTGCGTATTGCAGAACGAACTTGTTGAAGCCCTTCAGCATACTTTGGGTATGTTCAGCGGTGAACATCCAGCCGTCTTTAGACGCGCCAGGTTGCAGGTAGTAGTCGTCTGGAATGTTGGTGTGACCGTAGTCAACACCGAACTCCAGCGTACCGCCTTCGTTGACCTGCATCTGTGCTAAACGGACGTCGAAGACATCGTTCGGTACCAGGTTGTCATAAATACGGTTACCCAGTGCATCACGGTCAGCGAAGGTCGCAGAACCGCCCGATTCAGAAGAACGGGTCGCTGCCAGAGAAAGTTTACCGAAGCCCAGATCGATGTTTTCGATACCCGCACCAGGACCAGAAATATCCCAGTAGTAGAAGTCGATCATGTGGACGTCATGACGTTGATAGAAACGCTTACCTGCCCAGATGGTAGAACCTGGCAGTGCGTCGATGAGGTTTTTACCCTGCACGTTAGCTTCACGGAAAGCCGGGCTGGTGGATTCCCAGTCGTTCTGCTGAGAAACGGAATACGCTACGTTAGTATCGAAATAGAAGCTCTTATCGCCTTCTTTCCATACTTCCTGGCCCAGTTTTAACTCGGCATACGTTTCACATTCGTTACCAAGACGGTATTTACTTTGAGCACCTGTTGCCTGGAAACATTGTTGTTCACCGCCACTCCCGGTCCAGCCAATGCCGGAACGAGCATAACCTTTAAAGTCTACGGCTCCTGCCTGGGCAGACAGGATGCCTGCCGCAATGGCGATCGCCAGAGGGACTTGTTTGCGCAGAGTAATCATCATTCTATCTCCTGAGATCATTGCTTTTCTTTGAACACTTCACCTGATGGTTTCGTGTCTTTTATTGGGATTGCTTAAACGCCTGGCTCTTTGTGCAGCCGACGACATGCAGTGCCATCCTCACGGAACAGATGGCAACGCTCTGGCGGCAAGCCGATAGCGAATGTGGCACCCTCTTCTACCAACACCACGTCATTCTGGCGGTAAACCAGGTTCTGACGGATGGCGGGGATCTGGATATGAATCTGTGTTTCGTGACCAAGCTGTTCTACAACCTGAACTTCACCTTCCAGCGTCACATCAGCGATGTGGCTCGGCAGTAAATGTTCAGGGCGAATTCCGAGGGACATATTCGCCCCTACCTGTACGTTGGCGCTGTCAACGGGCAGCCAGACTTGCTGGCGGTTTGGCAGCTCCACCTGTACCTGTTCAATCGCGGTGGCTGTCACTTTAACCGGCAGGAAGTTCATCTTTGGCGAGCCAATAAAGCCCGCAACAAAGCGGTCTGCCGGGTAGTGATAAAGCTCCAGCGGTTTGCCCACCTGCGCCACACGACCGGCATCCAGCACCACAATCTTGTCGGCCAGCGTCATCGCTTCGACCTGATCGTGGGTGACGTAAATCATGGTGCGACCAAGACGCTTGTGCAGACGGGAAATTTCGATACGCATCTGGACGCGCAGTGCGGCATCCAGGTTAGAAAGAGGTTCATCAAGCAGGAACACGCGCGGTTCCGCCACCAGCGTACGGCCAATTGCCACACGTTGACGCTGACCACCGGAGAGCGCTTTTGGTTTACGCTCCAGCAGGTGAGCCAGCTGTAAAACTTCGGCGACCTGAGTCACACGCTGGTTAATCACCTCTTTTTTCGCCCCTGCCAGCTTCAGGCCAAATGACATGTTTTCGGCAACGGACAGGTGTGGATAAAGTGCATAAGACTGGAACACCATGCCTACACCACGTTCGGCAGGCGGGATGTCGTTCATACGGGTTTCACCAATGAACAAATCGCCACTGGTGATCGTTTCAAGACCGGCAATCATACGCAGCAGAGTAGATTTACCGCAGCCTGATGGGCCAACAAACACCACAAACTCACCTTCGGTGATGTCCAGATTGATGTCTTTCGACACCACTACGTCGCCCCAGGCTTTCGTTACATTACGCAGCTGTACGCTCGCCATGCCCTTCTCCCTTCGTTACAACCTGTCACCGACAGAAACATTCAAGATAAGTTCACTATGGGGTATCCATAACTTTCGTGAATCCTCCACCCCCGGCTTTTTTATGGGGGAGGAGACGGGAGGATGAGAGAGCAGGCTCTGCGACCGCGTCTGGGGCGCTGATACTAAAATCGTGAAGCGGCCTGCAAAATTCAGTGTGTTTTTATGTGCGCCAGCACTCATAACTTAAATTTATGCAACAGAGATCACACAAACAGGGGGTGGGGCGTAGGGCTCAGGAGGATGGAAAGAGGATGTCAAATAAGGAGACTGAGTCACGTTGAACCACCTCAGTGTATCCACGAGCACATCACCAAAAAAGGATGGCAGATATGAAGATCAAGACTGGCGCACGCGTTTTCGCATTGTCCGCCCTGGCAGCAATGATGATTTCCGCACCGGCTCTCGCCAAAATTGAAGAAGGTAAGCTGGTTATCTGGATTAACGGCGATAAAGGCTATAACGGCCTGGCCGAAGTGGGTAAAAAATTCGAGAAAGACACGGGTATCAAAGTCACCATTGAACACCCGGATAAACTGGAAGAGAAATTCCCACAAGTTGCTGCAACGGGCGATGGCCCGGACATCATCTTCTGGGCGCATGACCGTTTCGGCGGTTACGCACAATCTGGCCTGCTGGCTGAAGTTACGCCAGACAAAGCGTTCCAGGACAAACTGTTCCCGTTCACCTGGGATGCCGTTCGCTATAACGGCAAGCTGATCGCCTACCCAATCGCGGTTGAAGCCCTCTCTCTGATCTACAACAAAGACCTGGTGCCAAACCCACCGAAAACCTGGGAAGAGATCCCTGCTCTGGATAAAGCGCTGAAGGCGAAAGGTAAATCTGCGCTGATGTTCAACCTGCAAGAACCGTACTTCACCTGGCCGCTGATTGCCGCCGACGGTGGTTACGCGTTCAAATTTGCAAACGGCAAGTATGACGTGAAAGACGTGGGCGTGGACAGCGCTGGCGCGAAAGCGGGTCTGACCTTCCTGGTTGACCTTATCAAGAACAAACACATGAACGCTGATACCGATTACTCCATCGCGGAAGCTGCGTTCAACAAAGGCGAAACCGCGATGACCATCAACGGTCCGTGGGCCTGGACCAACATCGACAAGAGCAAAATCAACTACGGCGTAACGCTGCTGCCAACGTTCAAAGGCAAGCCGTCTAAACCGTTCGTTGGCGTGCTGAGCGCAGGTATCAACGCCGCCAGCCCGAACAAAGAGCTGGCGAAAGAGTTCCTGGAAAACTACCTGCTGACCGATCAGGGTCTGGATGAAGTGAACAAGGACAAACCGCTGGGTGCTGTTGCGCTGAAATCCTTCCAGGATCATTTAGCAAAAGACCCACGTATCGCGGCCACCATGGATAACGCCCAGAAAGGCGAAATCATGCCGAACATCCCACAAATGGCCGCATTCTGGTATGCCACCCGTACTGCGGTCATTAACGCCGCAAGCGGTCGTCAGACTGTTGATGCTGCGCTGAAAGATGCTCAGGGCCGTATCACCAAGTAAGTCAGAAAAACGGCGGGTGGCGCTTGCGCTTACCCGCCCTACGACTACGGCACGATCCGTAGGTCAGGTAAGCGCAGCGCCACCTGACAATAAGTTTTCACCGTTGTAGAGGAAGAACCCCATGGATGTCATTAAAAAGAAACACTGGTGGCAAAGTGACACACTGAAATGGTCAGTGATTGGTCTGTTATGCCTGCTGGTGGGCTACTTGATTGTTTTAATGTACGTACAGGGGGAGTACCTGTTCGCCATCGTGACGCTGATTTTAAGCTCTGCTGGCCTGTATATTTTCGCTAATCGTAAAGCCTATGCATGGCGTTACGTTTATCCGGGGGTCGCCGGGATGGGGCTGTTCGTCCTGTTCCCGCTGATTTGTACCATTGCTATCGCCTTTACTAACTACAGCAGCACCAACCAGCTGGCGCAAGAACGCGCAACGCAGGTGCTTCTGGATCGCTCATACCAGGCGGGTAAGACCTTCAACTTCGGCTTGTATCCTGCGGGTGATGAGTGGAAGTTAGCACTCACTGACGAAGAGAGCGGTAAAAGCTTTGTTTCCGACACGTTCAAATTCGGCGGCGAACAGAAGCTGGCCTTAAAAGAGGCCGCCCTGCCGGAAGGTGAACGCGCCAACCTGCGAATCATTACCCAGAACCGCCTGGCACTGACCCAGTTGACTGCCATGCTGCCCGATGAAAGCAAAGTGACCATGAGTTCACTGCGCCAGTTCTCCGGCACTCAGCCGCTTTACACACTGGCCAATGACGGCACGCTGACTAACAACCAGAGCGGCGTGAAATATCGCCCGAACAACGACATTGGTTTCTATCAGTCCATCACTGCCGATGGCAAATGGGGTGATGACAAACTCAGCCCGGGCTATACCGTGACCATCGGCTGGGACAACTTTGCCCGCGTGTTTACCGATGAAGGCATTCAAAAACCCTTCTTCGCCATCTTTGTCTGGACGGTCGTCTTCTCGGTGCTGACCGTGATCCTGACCGTTGCCGTGGGCATGGTGCTGGCGTGTCTCGTACAGTGGGAATCCCTGAAAGGCAAAGCGATTTACCGCGTGCTGCTTATCCTGCCGTATGCCGTACCATCGTTTATCTCGATTCTGATTTTCAAAGGGCTGTTTAACCAGAGCTTCGGTGAAATCAACATGATGCTGAGCGCACTGTTCGGTATCAAACCGGCCTGGTTCAGCGACCCGACAACGGCCCGTTCGATGATTATCATCGTGAACACCTGGCTTGGTTATCCGTACATGATGATCCTGTGCATGGGCCTGCTGAAAGCCATCCCGGACGACCTGTACGAAGCCTCGGCAATGGATGGCGCTGGCCCGTTCCAGAACTTCTTTAAAATCACGCTGCCGCTGCTTATTAAACCGCTGACGCCGCTGATGATTGCAAGCTTTGCTTTTAACTTTAACAACTTCGTACTGATTCAGCTGTTGACCAACGGCGGCCCTGACCGTCTTGGCACCACAACGCCCGCAGGCTATACCGACCTGCTCGTGAGCTACACCTACCGTATCGCCTTCGAAGGTGGCGGTGGTCAGGACTTCGGTCTGGCGGCGGCGATTGCCACCCTGATCTTCCTGCTGGTAGGCGCTCTGGCGATTGTGAATCTGAAAGCTACACGAATGAAATTTGACTAACTGGAATCACCAGGCGTCATTGGCGCAGCCAGTTTGGACGCTGCCAGCGCGCAAGAACCGGAGCGTACACGAAGTACGTGAGGATTCTGAGCACTGCCAGCGTTCAAAATGGCAAGCAAAATAGCCTGGAGCGGTGTTAAGGAGTAAAGAAGACTATGTCTATGGTTCAACCCAAATCTCAGAAATTGCGCCTCTTCGCGACGCATTTAGGCCTGCTGATATTTATCGCGGCTATTATGTTCCCGCTGCTGATGGTCATCGCCATCTCCCTGCGCTCGGGTAACTTTGCGACAGGTAGCCTGATCCCGGATGAAATCTCCTGGGAACACTGGAAGTTAGCGCTTGGCTTTAGCGTGGAACATGCGGATGGCCGCGTCACGCCGCCACCGTTCCCGGTGCTGCTGTGGCTGTGGAACTCGATAAAAATCGCCGGGATCACCGCGATTGGTATCGTAACGCTCTCAACCACCTGTGCGTATGCTTTCGCCCGTATGCGCTTCCCGGGCAAAGCTACACTGCTGAAAGGGATGTTGATTTTCCAGATGTTCCCGGCGGTACTGTCTCTGGTCGCCTTGTATGCCTTGTTTGACCGCCTTGGGCAGTATGTGCCGTTTATCGGCCTGAACACGCACGGCGGCGTGATCTTCGCCTATCTTGGCGGTATCGCACTGCATGTGTGGACCATCAAAGGGTATTTCGAAACCATCGACAACTCGCTGGAAGAAGCGGCGGCGCTGGATGGCGCAACCCCATGGCAGGCGTTCCGTCTGGTACTGCTGCCACTGTCGGTGCCTATCCTGGCGGTGGTGTTTATCCTGTCGTTTATCGCCGCTATCACCGAAGTGCCGGTCGCGTCTCTGTTACTGCGCGATGTGAACAGCTACACCCTGGCGGTAGGGATGCAGCAATACCTCAACCCGCAAAACTACCTGTGGGGCGACTTTGCTGCGGCAGCTGTACTCTCTGCCATCCCGATTACCGTGGTGTTCCTGCTGGCGCAGCGCTGGCTGGTTAACGGCCTGACGGCGGGCGGTGTAAAAGGCTAAGTTTCATTGTGTTATGCCACTGCAACCCTCAACTTTGACGTATTGTATTGACCCAACTTGTGACTGTTGTTAGGCGCTCTTCGGAGCGCCCTTTTTTTATTCTCGTTTCAGCCGTTTAGAGTTGCACAGCCAGAGGGTGATAACCAAAAGCAGGATCGCCGCCGAGTAGATCAGCACATCCAGGGGAGATTTATGATCGACGATGATCAGCCGCACTATCGCCGTGATCCCAATGTAGACAAAATAGCGTAGCGGGAAGTGAAAGCCTGACTGAAAATACTTCACAATCAGGGCGATAAATTCAAAGTAGAGAAAGTAGACCACCAGTCCTTCTACCAGCGCATATTTGCTGGTTTGTTCAGGGGCGAACAGCACATCCGCCAGATGCACCGTTTCTTTTCCCAGAAAGACGACCAGTATCAGACCAAGGCTCAGCAGACCGAGATTCAGCACGGTCTGGAGGATTGTTGAGATAAACTCAACGCGCGGACGAGTCAGGGATGTCATACAGCACCTCATTCTCCAGGGCGAGGTTCCTGTATAACGCAAAAATGTGACGGAGATCTATATTTTTTGTTTATGTTTTGTCCGCATGAGCATTCTTGCCGGGCGGCACTGCGTTTGCCCGGCCTACAAAAAACACTATCGTAGGCCCGGTAAGCGCAGCGCCACCGGGCAAACAAACATCAGCGGAAGTTAATGTTCTTATCGCTGGTCATGTCGTACAGCTGGAACTTACGCCCAAGCTGCTGGCCACCGTCACGCGTGAGTGGCGTCCAGCCGATTGCCGCGCGGCTGCGCGTCGCACTGGTGGAGAACAGATCCAGCGGAATCGATACATACACCCCTTTGGTGAAGTCCCCTTCCCCGTATTCATCCGGTGACACGTTGGTGATAGTGGCATAACCGCCCACCACAACACCGCTGTCGAAGTGTTTAGAGATATCCAGCGTACCGCCTTTATCCCCCGCCAGATACTGCCCGACGCTGGCTTTGACCAGCACATCCGGGGCGAACGATGGCGTCCAGTAGGCCGTCAGATGGCCTGTTTTAACGCTGTAATCGGTGAACTTCATCATGTCCTGCGCACTGCGCCAGTCACGCTGTTTCACGTAGTTGGCATCCACTCCAAACGCCCAGTTGCTGTCAACAGGACGGTAAAGCACCTCTGCCCCCGCGCCGCCGTACATGGTTTCCAGATAGCCACCGTACACCTGGCCGTAGAAACCGTTGCCGAAGTACTGGAAGTAGTTCGCCTGGAGGTTATTCACATAGGCATTATTCTGCACGTACTCACGCACGCGTGTACGCACGCGCGGCAGCTTCGAGTCGTTTGGCGGGTTGGTGTAGTTGAATTTGTCGTAGTTGTTGGCGATGTTGCCAAACAGACTACCAGTGGTCAGCAGATGGTCAGTAACCCACAGATCCGCCGTGGCCATTACACCCAGCTGATACATGTAGAAGTTTTCCGGCCCGCCGACGGACTGGTTCAGCACCGGATCGATATGGAAATCAAAGCGCGATTTATCGATATACCAGCCCTGCTCGGTGGTATCAGGCACAACGGGCTCAATGCGTTTTTGCACCAGCTCGGTTTCATGGCCCAGCGGTTCACCTTCCAGATGGCGTTTCAGGCTGGCCACATCCGTTTCCGTGGTCACCTGCGGTAAGTTAAGGCGGTTTTCCGTGACGCGGATCGTGCGGATCCCGTCCGGCAGATCGTTCATGATTATCCGGTTGGCGCGCTCGATCCCTTCACGCGAGTCGCGGTATTTCACCTGCTCGCCGGTGACGTAAAGTGTGTCGCCTTTCACCTGAATTTTCGGATCCGCCAGGCCCGCGTTGTATTTCAGCAGCGTAAGCTGGTTGGCCACCACGGAGTGCTGAATAATGGCGTCCTGCGGCTCGGGCTGATACGCAGGCCGTGCATTGTCGTTGTAATGCGGCCGCATATCATTGAAGTTGGTGCGCAGGGTGAAACCAAACATCACGGTGTTACCGCGCTCATAGCTGAGGTTAACGTCGGCCCAATCGGTGACGCGGTAAATGGCGCCGACGTTAAACTTGCTCTTCTGCTCAATCTTCCCGGCGAAATCGTCGCTGTAGTTATTCCCTTCGTACTCCAGCTTGAGGCGTAATGGCTGCCACGGCGTCTGGTATTCTACGCCGCCAAACAGTGAGGCTGGGCCATGGAACATCTGGTCGCCGTTGATGGAGCCGGCTTTCTGGTAGCTGTTGTCGCGATAACAATATTTGTCGCTGTAGGAGCAGAACGGGTTTTTCACGTTACTGCTGGTGCCGAGATACCCCCAGCCCATACCCAACGAGAAATCAAACGGGCCCCAGGCTTTGCTGGCAACAATATACTCCGCATCAAACAAGCCCGTACCGCCGATATCCCGCGCCCCCACGGACACTTGTGGCATCCAGTAGCTCTCTTCCCATAATCGCAGTTTGACGTCGAAAGCTTTATCTTTGTATGTCTGGTCGCCGGAGAATGCCTCTACGCTGCTGTATTTTTTGGTGCGCACATCGGTATAACGCAGCGTGGTTTCAAGCCATGGAAACAGCTGCACAGAAGCAGAGTAATAGCGGTACTGATCGTTATCGCGATAGTTAAGGCTCAGTTCCCCTTCACGCGCCATGCGTGCCGTGGGCGTTTGCATTAACCCGACACCGCCGAAGTCCGATTGCGATGGACCAACAGGCGCCGGATACGTTTCTGCATGGCAGGCAGCGCTAACGCACAGCGCTAACATGCTGTAGAGATAAGTTCTTTTCATTAATCCGGTATCCGCTGCATCAGGGTGTGAAGGATATCGGCGTTGAGTCCGTCATATGCCTTCGTCCAGAAGTGGTCGGCAAAGCCGACAAAAATCACGCTGCCGGGCATGGGCTCGATATGGCGTTTGTTCCAGTAGGCCACGGGGACTTTTTGCGTGCGCCCGTCGGGATAAACTACCCAGGCGTAGCTGTTATCCGCGCCGCTTAACACGCTCTGCTCGTCAAGGTAACTCGCCACATCGCGCCCTGGCGTGAAGGGCTTTTTACCCGGACTGCTGACAAGCCCCATCACGGTGATGGTTGAAGGCTGAGCCGGAAGCCAGAGCGTGTACTCCCCTTCGAGCGTTGGGTTGCCGTTCTCTGCCACTCTCACCGCATCCGGGTCGAGATTGATCTGCTGGCGGCCGGTTATCTTCAGCGTCTGCATCTGCTGGCGAACGCTGTTGAGTGCCGCCGCGTCATCGCCATCTTCCTGTTCTGCAAGGCCGGTAAGCCTTGCGAGCAACGCGCGCTGTTTTTGTTCTGCCAGCACCGTTGCCTGACGCTCGCTGATAACAGCCCCGGGCCACCAGCTGTTTGCAAGCCTTGGCTGACCGACAAGATCAAGCAGATGCCCGGCATTGGTTAAGGTTTTGGGTTGTGTGCTGTCAGGCGTGTAAACCTTCACCGTGCCCGCAGACCAGGCCAGCGGCGCGGCAAGGCACAGGATCAGCGCCATGCTAGTGCGGATTTTCATGGTTTCGCCGCCTTGATCAGAGTGGTTTTTACCGGGAAGAAATTAGCGCCGAGGTACTGTAGTGACTGGCGTATCTGCCCTTCTTCATCCACCCAGTAGCGGTTATGCCAGCTTGCCTGGTCGGTCGTGACCGCTTCATCCAGCACGCGAACCTGGGTTTCATCACTGCCGACCCTTACGCTGTCCGTACCGTCCCAGCGGAATACAGAGTGTGCCGTGGCGTAGCGCACCTGTTTGTGTTCCGTCCAGCCCATCGTGCGTGTCCAGCTTGCGCCGTCGGTTACCTGATTCGGCTTGATGAGCGGGTCGGCCGCAAGGTTGTTGACCTCAAGCAGGTTGTCGCCGCCGAGCAGCGTTTTTACGATGCGACCATGCTGCGTCACGATGGTGGCCTGATCCTGCGTCACCCATTTCTGCTGCCCGTTTTCATCGAAAGCGAGCACCACAAACAGTTGTGGGCCATCGTTTAACTGCATGTACTGGCTGGCATAAGGCATGTTCTGGATATCGTCATCAGTAAGATGGACGCCAGGCGTACCAAACAGGCTGTCCCACAGCGAATTCCCCAGCCCTTTAGTGGTGGCTGAGCACGCCTGCAAGAGCAGGCAAATCATGATGATTGCAGGTCGCTTCACGACTCTTCTCCGAAGGGGCGAAATAACCACACCGAAGTGTGGTTATGATTAAAACACCCGGTATTACTGGGTGCTGGTCGTCGTGGTGGTCGTGGTTCCGGTATTGGAGCCATCACCGCCACCGGTTGCCGCCAGCGCGACACCCACGGCTGAACTTACGGTGCTGGTGCTGGCTGCGGTAGAACTCCCCGCAGACGCAGACGTCGCTGCCGACCCTGCCGCTTCCCCGACCTGAACCGGAGCCGCATATACAGATGTCGCCGCAAGCGCAGATATGGCAAAAATGCCATACAGTACTTTCTTCATAACAATTTCCCTTCATTGAATGAATGGAGATGTGCCCAAAAAGAATTTCGAGCGGAATCGAGTATACACAACTAAAGCAGAGGGATTGCCGTGCAGGTAAATAGAGAGGGGGTTTTCAGAATATTGGATATTTGCGACACACAACAATAATTAAATAAATATAAATTACATTATATTCATAAAGTTATAATAAGTTATTACCGGTTTCATTCTCCGTATATTCCTAAAATAAACCGCAGTAATTAACAGGTTAATGGACTTTTTCAGATTAAACTCAGAACAGTAATTTGAGTTAAATAACAGACATCAGGAATTATCCGATAAAAAAATGCCGGCATTTCGCCGGCATTTTTCATGACATATTAATTATGCACGCCATGCTTTATAACGGTTAATCAAACCATTTGTAGAACTGTCGTGGCTGTTAATCGCTTTGTCGTCACCCAGCTCTGGCAGAATGCGGTTTGCCAGCTGTTTGCCCAGCTCAACGCCCCACTGGTCAAAGGTGAAGATGTTCAGGATCGCGCCCTGAGTAAAGATTTTGTGCTCATACAGGGCAATCAGCGCACCCAGGCTGAACGGGGTGATTTCGCGCAGCAGGATAGAGTTGGTTGGACGGTTGCCTTCGAACACTTTGAACGGCACAACGTGATCCAGGGTCGCCGGATCTTTACCCTGGTCGCGGTATTCCTGTTCAACCACGTCGCGGGACTTGCCGAACGCCAGCGCTTCAGTCTGAGCGAAGAAGTTAGACAGCAGTTTCGGATGGTGATCCGACAGCGGGTTATGAGTAATAGCAGGCGCGATGAAATCGCACGGTACCATCTTGGTGCCCTGGTGGATCAGCTGGTAGAACGCATGTTGGCCGTTGGTGCCTGGCTCGCCCCAGATGATTGGGCCAGTCTGGTAGTCCACGGCATTGCCGTTACGGTCAACGTATTTACCGTTGGATTCCATGTTGCCCTGCTGGAAGTAGGCAGCAAAGCGGTGCATGTACTGGTCGTATGGCAGGATGGCTTCGGTTTCAGCGCCAAAGAAGTTGTTGTACCAGATACCAATCAGCGCCAGCAGCACTGGCAGGTTTTTCTCAGGCGCGGTGGACGCGAAGTGTTTATCCATCGCATGTGCGCCGGAAAGCAGCTCAACGAAGTTGTCAAAGCCAACAGACAGGATGATGGACAAACCGATTGCAGACCACAGAGAGTAACGGCCACCAACCCAGTCCCAGAACTCGAACATGTTTGCCGTGTCGATACCGAACTCGCCAACCGCTTTACCGTTGGTAGACAGCGCGGCGAAGTGTTTCGCTACGTGCTTGTTGTCACCTGCGGTTTCCAGGAACCAGTCACGCGCGCTATGGGCGTTGGTCATGGTTTCCTGCGTGGTGAAGGTTTTAGACGCCACCAGGAACAGGGTGGTTTCCGGATTCACGTTCTTCAGCACTTCAGCGATGTGTGTACCATCAACGTTAGAAACGAAGTGCATGTTGAGGTGGTTTTTGTACGGGCGCAGCGCTTCGGTCACCATGAATGGACCGAGGTCTGAACCGCCGATACCGATGTTCACCACGTCAGTGATAGCTTTACCGGTGTAACCTTTCCAGCTACCAGAGATGATCGCTTCAGAGAAGGCTTTCATCTTCTCCAGCACCGCGTTCACTTCCGGCATCACATCTTTGCCATCGACGATGATTGGAGTATTGCTACGGTTACGCAGTGCAACGTGCAGCACAGCGCGGTCTTCGGTGCGGTTGATCTTCTCACCAGAGAACATGGATTTAATGGCATCGCTGAGCGCGGTTTCTTTCGCCAGATCCTGCAATTTTGCCAGTGTCTCTTCGGTAATGCGGTTTTTGGAGAAGTCCACCAGCATCAGGTCGTCGAAGGTCGCGGAGAACTTGTTGAAACGATCGGCATCTTTCGCGAACAGATCCGCGATAGTGACGTCTTTCATTTCATCAAAATGTTTCTGTAGTGCCTGCCAGGCAGCGGTCTGCGTTGGGTTGATGTTTTTCATTAGCAATACTCTTCTGATTTGAGAATTGTGACTGCGGTCGATTGTAGCGCCTGCAAATAAAAATTGTGATGGTTTTTATGCCATTGCCCTGGCCTGCATCAAACGCAGGTGAAAAGACCCGAAAAGTATAGCTGCTAAAACCTGCCCCCGAGGGGGTTGAATGTCGTTCAGAACGTCCTGATTTGCAGAATAAAATAGCGGCTTGTTATAAGTCCTGTTACTGAGGGGTGCCCCCCCATGAAAAATCCGCATAATCCCAGCATTGACAGGACCTCCCCCACATTTTATTTATAGGGCCGTATTTGCGCCTGCACCTGTTTTCGTTTCATTCTTGTGCCAAGGTCGCTTTATTCATTCCCTGACACGAGGTTGTTATGACGAGTTTTGTGGTCGCTAAGTTTGGCGGCACCAGTGTGGCTGATTACGATGCCATGAACCGCAGCGCCGATGTGGTGCTAGCCGATCCGAATGCCCGCCTGGTGGTGCTTTCTGCATCCGCTGGCGTGACGAACCTGCTGGTTTCTCTGTCTGAAGGACTGGAAGCGACAGAACGTTTCGTTAAGCTGGATGCACTGCGCAAAATTCAGTTCGACATCCTTGAACGCCTGCAGAACCCGAACGTCATCCGCGAGGAAGTGGAACGTCTGCTGGAAAACATCACCACCCTGGCAGAAGCCGCCTCTCTGGCAACCTCCACCGCCCTGACCGACGAACTGGTCAGCCATGGTGAACTGATGTCCACTCTGCTGTTTGTGGAAATCATGCGCGAACGTAACATTCAGGCGCAGTGGTTTGACGTTCGTAAAGTGATGCGTACCAGCGATCGCTTTGGCCGCGCCGAACCGGACGTTGAAGCGCTGGCCGAGCTGACTACTCAGCAGCTGGCACCACGTCTGGCAGAGGGTATCGTTATCACCCAGGGCTTTATCGGTAGCGAAGCGAAAGGCCGTACTACAACGCTTGGCCGTGGTGGCAGCGACTACACCGCCGCACTGCTGGGTGAAGCACTGCACGCTACCCGTGTGGATATCTGGACTGACGTTCCGGGCATTTACACCACCGACCCGCGCGTCGTTTCCGCAGCGAAACGAATTGATGTGATCGCATTTGAAGAAGCGGCGGAAATGGCCACCTTCGGCGCGAAAGTGCTGCACCCTGCAACGCTGCTGCCAGCCGTGCGCAGCGATATTCCGGTGTTCGTCGGCTCCAGTAAAGATCCGAAAGCGGGTGGTACGCTGGTCTGTAAAAAAACGGAAAACCCACCGCTGTTCCGCGCGCTGGCCCTGCGTCGCCGCCAGACGCTGGTGACGCTCCATAGCCACAATATGCTGCATTCCCGCGGTTTCCTGGCGGAAGTGTTTAGCATTCTGGCACGCCATAATATCTCCGTGGATCTGATCACCACCTCCGAAGTGAGCATCGCGTTGACGCTGGATACCACCGGTTCAACTTCTACTGGCGATACCTTGCTGACGCAATCGCTGTTGATTGAGCTGTCGGAGCTGTGCCGTGTGGAAGTCGAAGAAAACCTGGCGCTGGTTGCCATCATCGGTAACAAGCTGTCACGCGCCTGTGGCGTGGGTAAAGAGGTCTTCGGCGTGCTCGACCCGTTCAACATCCGCATGATTTGCTACGGTGCATCCAGCTACAACCTTTGCTTCCTGGTGCCGGCCGATCAGGCAGAGCTTGTCGTGCAAAAACTTCATCAGAATTTGTTTGAATAAAATTCGTTAGCACGATAAACAATATCTATAAGCTGGGCACAGACCCGGCTTTTTCATAACTAAACAACACGACAATACTGCAAGGAATTAACTATGTTATCCGCCATCACCCGGCTGTTCCCGTTATGGGCACTGCTGCTCTCTGTACTCGCGTATTACACCCCCACCAGCTTCACGGGCATCGGCCCCTGGGTCACCACGCTGCTGATGCTGATTATGTTCGGCATGGGCGTGCACCTGAAAATTGACGACTTTAAACGCGTGCTGTCGCGCCCTGCACCTGTCGCGGCGGGTATTTTCCTGCACTATCTGGTGATGCCGCTCGCGGCCTGGCTGCTGGCAATGGCCTTTAAGATGCCGCCAGATTTATCCGCCGGGATGGTGCTGGTGGGCAGCGTGGCAAGCGGTACGGCATCCAACGTGATGATCTATCTGGCGAAAGGCGATGTTGCGCTCTCCGTGACCATCTCGTCCGCGTCTACTCTCGTGGGCGTGATTGCCACACCGCTGTTAACCCGCCTGTATGTCGATGCACATATTCAGGTAGACGTAATGGGGATGTTGCTCAGCATTCTGCAAATTGTGGTGATCCCGATTGCACTGGGGCTGGTTATCCACCATCTGTTCCCGCGCCTGGTGAAGGCGGTCGAACCCTGTCTGCCGGCGTTTTCGATGGTCTGTATTCTGGCAATCATCAGCGCCGTGGTAGCAGGCTCCGCCTCGCACATTGCGTCTGTCGGCTTTGTGGTGATCATTGCTGTGGTACTGCATAACACCATTGGCCTGCTGGGCGGCTACTGGGGTGGCAAACTGTTCGGCTTTGACGAATCTACCTGCCGCACGCTGGCGATTGAAGTGGGAATGCAAAACTCTGGCCTGGCAGCGGCACTCGGTAAAATCTACTTCTCGCCGCTGGCCGCCCTGCCTGGCGCGTTGTTCTCCGTCTGGCATAACCTTTCAGGCTCCCTGCTGGCAGGTTACTGGTCTGGTAAACCCATCGAAGAACAACCGAAAAAAGATGTGGTGAAACAAGGTTAATTTCCGCCACTTGTTTTACACTGAAGCCTCTTCCACATGAGGCTTCAGCGATGGCGACACAACGATTGACCCAGCAAGAGATGACAGAAGCCGAGCAGCGTGAACTCAAGACGCTTCTCGACCGCGCCCGTATCGCCCATGGCCGCACACTGACTAACGGCGAAACCAATCAGGTAAAAAAAGAGTACATCGACAAACTGATGGAACAGCGTGAAGCAGAAGCAAAAAAAGCCCGCAAGTTGAAGAAACAGCAGGCTTATAAACCCGATGCAGAGACGACTTTTTCCTGGTCGGCAAACACCTCTACCCGGGGACGGCGCTGATTAGCGCCCTTTCTTTTTGCGCCCAGGCTGGGTAAAGCGTTTTCCGTTAGCCGGTTTACCTCGCCCTTTATCTTCTGCCTGCGGGGCTTTCACCACCGGGCGTTTAACCGCCTGAGCCTTCGGTTTGGCTTTCGCTTTTGGTTTCGCTTCAGAAGATGAATCCTCAATCAGCTTGAACAGCTCAATCAGCTCGTCACCGGTTAAATCACGCCACTCACCCAATGGAATACCGGACAGGCTGACGTTCATGATTCGGGTGCGTTCCAGCTTCGTCACGTCATAACCGAAGTGCTCGCACATACGGCGGATCTGGCGGTTTAAGCCCTGTACCAGCGTAATGCGAAACGCAAACGGGGCTTCTTTCTTCACCTTACACTTTTTGGTAACGGTGCCCAGAATCGGCACGCCAGCGCCCATTCCACGGATAAACTCGTCAGTGACCGGTTTATTCACCGTGACGATGTACTCTTTTTCGTGGTCGTTTCCGGCACGCAGAATTTTGTTTACCAGGTCGCCGTGGTTGGTGAGAAAAATCAGCCCCTGAGAGTCTTTATCCAGTCGGCCAATCGGGAAGACACGGCTGCTGTGGTTAACGAAATCAACAATGTTGTCCCGCTCGCCATCTTCCGTGGTACTGACGATACCAACCGGTTTATTCAACGCGATAAACACCAGGTCTTCGGCATCGCGGGGTTCGATGACCTGACCATTCACTTTGACCACATCGCCAGGTACCACCTGGTCGCCGATGGTGGCGCGTTTGCCGTTGAGGAACACGTTACCCTGTTCAATGTAACGGTCAGCCTCGCGACGTGAGCAGATCCCGCTCTCGCTAATGTATTTGTTTAATCGGGTTGATTGAGTTGGCAGCATAGTTTCTCCTGTAGAGGCGAAATATACCTTAGGTTTGGGCTGGTAAAAAGATTAGCCGATGGTAACTGAGACAGGTTTTCCAAGTTTACTTAGCATCATGACCAGAGTATCGAGCGTGAACTTGCTGGTTTTGAGGTTAACCACATCCGAAACACGTGGACGAGAGACATTTAGCATGGCTGCAGCATCAGCCTGACGGAGCTTATTATCAGCAATCCATGCGGAGATCTCCTGCATCAGTTGTCGCTTGATGGCCAGCAGTTGTTCAACTTCTTTATCAGCATCCTTTTGCAGCCGTTTTGCTTCACTCGCTTCAAAGCCCAGCTCGGAAAATATGTTGGTTTCTGCCGCCGTAACATGGCGAATTTTAGTATCAACACCTTTACTCATTTTCGATTATTCCTCGCATCAATCACTGCCTGCAAACGGGCTTTAGCGATGTGCTTATCCTGTCCGGAAGTCCGCTGTGTTTTCTTCATAAAGCAATGCAGCACATATACCGCATCTTCAAAACGGGCCAAATAGAGAATTCGATAAGCGCCCGTATGGCTTCTAAGCCGTATTTCAGCAACGCCTTTACCGATTTCCGGCATCGGCTTCCAGTCAGCGGCCTCTAACCCGGCTTGCAGGCGGTGTAACTGAAAACCTGCGTCTTTGCGGATGACCTCAGGAAAGCTGAGTAAATCGTCAAATGCACTCCCTATCCATGCGATGGGTCGCATCGCTGGCCTTTCTGAAAGCATAACACATCCCTGTATAAAATTTTATACAAACACAGGCATAACACATTCCTTCATGCGTACGCACATGTCCAATGGGATAACGTTAAATTTTCAGTGAGATTGAGTCACGCCCCACAGCGGGAAACTGCGAGGCGCTTTCAGAGATTAATACTCGTCTCGCTCGTCGTCTTCATCCGGCTGTTCCATCACGCTGTAGGCCACGGAACAGAACAACGAGTTAAGACGTTTCATATCGCCCAGCAGCCCCAGGTGCAGGGAGCTGGTTTCAATGCTTTGCACGTTTTGCTGATGCAGGCGTTCAACGTGCGCATGAGAGTAGCGGCGGTTAAGAATACGGAAACGGTGTTTGTTGCGGCGTAAACGGCGTGCGCCTGGCACATCGCTTGAGAAAAAGACCAACATCGCCAGCTTGAGGTTACTCAACAACTGTTCGTGCAGGGCTTCAAGCTCCTTCAGACCTTCGACCGAGAACGCACGGCGCGCAGCCAGCGATTTATCGGCTATTTCACTGCCCATACGTTCGACGATGTCAGAGGCCTGCTCCAGGTTGAGGGACATTTCGATGATTTCCGCCCACCTGCGCGATTCCTCTTCCGCCAGCTCGTCCTGCGGCATCCGCGCCAGATAGAGCTTGATGGCGGTATAAAGCACGTTGATATCATCTGCCAGCCTGCGCAGCTCTTTTTCTTCGCGAGGCTCGCCATGCATGACCTTTTGCAGCCCTTCCAGCATCGTTTCCATCGCATCGCCCATGCGCAGCGTCTCGCGGGCAGCATTGGCCAGGCCCAGAGCTGGCGTGTCCAGTGCAGAGGTGTCCAGATGCTTCGGTTTCAGCCGGGCATCCAGCTCAGGTTCATCGCGGATAAGACGTTCGCAGAAACGGGCCATTGGCGCGGCGAAGGGAACCATCGCCAGGCAGCGGACAAGGTTGTAGAACACGTGGAAATAGATAACCAGCTCGGCGTCCGACAAAGGCAGCTTTTGCATGATCCCAGCCAGCAGGTGCACAAACGGCAGAATAATCAGGCTTCCCACCAGCTTAAACAACAGGCTGCCGAGCGCAACGCGACGGGCAGCAGCATTGGCGGCGCTGTTGTTGAGCATCGCCAGCAGGCCAGAGCCGAGGTTCGCGCCAATCACCAGACACAGCGCCACCGGGAACGAGATAACCCCGGCACTCGCCAGCGTAGCGGTCAACAGCACGGCGGCCAGGCTTGAATAACTGACGATGGCAAAGACGGCGCCGATCAGCGCATCCAGCATGATATCGCCCGTCAACGAGGCGAAAATCACCTGCACGCCGTTGGCCTGAGTAATGGGTGTCACCGCCTGCACAATCAGCTCCAGTGCCAGCAGGATCAGCCCCAGGCCAATGCCCACTCGCCCGAGCTGCCCGGCACGGGTCTGCTTACGACCCAGGAAGAAGATAACGCCGATGAAAATCAGCAGCGGCGACAACCACGACAGATCGAACGTCAGGATACGCGCCATCAGCGCGGTCCCCACATCGGCACCCAGCACAATCACCAGCGCAGGCGTTAGCGCCACCAGATCCTGCGCCACAAACGAAGTGACAAGCATGGTGGTGGCGTTACTGCTTTGCACCAGCGCCGTCACGCCGATGCCCGCACAGAAGGCGAGCGGCTTCTTCTCAACGCTGCTGCTGAGAACGGTTCGTAGGCGCGCACCGAATACGCGCATCACACCGGTACGGACAATATGCGTGCCCCATACCAGCAATGCCACTGCGGAGAGCAGGTGTAACAGAGTCAGCACAGAAGGGGGTTCTCCTTATCGTTATAGGTTCCTTAAGCCCATGTTATACAAGCCGGATGGCGCTTCGCTTATCCGGCCTACGATTAACCTGAGCTTTTCTCAAGTATAAGGGTTTAAGCGTAAGAAAGAGACAGGGCGCCCAATGAGCGCCCTGTTTGTTGTAAGGAAAAGTGACCTTAGTCCGCGTCGTAGCCTAAATTCGGCGCCAGCCAGCGCTCCACTTCTGGAACGCTCATCCCTTTACGCTGCGCATAATCTTCTATCTGATCGCGCTGAAGCTGTGCCACAGCAAAGTACTTGCTGTCCGGGTGACTGAAGTACCAGCCAGAAACCGACGCCCCGGGCCACATGGCGAAGGATTCGGTCAGCTTCATGCCTGTGTGTGTTTCCACATCCAGCAGCTCCCAGATGGTGCCCTTCTCGGTGTGTTCCGGGCAGGCCGGGTAGCCCGGTGCCGGGCGAATGCCCTGGTAGTTTTCGCGGATCAGCTCCTCATTACTGAGGTTTTCGTTCGCCGCATAACCCCAGTGCACCTTACGCACGCGTTCGTGCAGGTACTCGGCGAAGGCCTCCGCCAGGCGGTCGGCAATCGCTTTGACCATGATTTTGTTGTAATCATCGTGCTGCGCTTCGAATGCATCTGCCAGCGCATCTTCTTCCAGACCACCGGTTACGGCAAATGCGCCGATGTAATCGGCTTTCCCGGAAAGCTTCGGTGCCACGAAATCGGCCAGACAGTAGTTCGCGAAACCCACTTTCTCGGTTTGCTGGCGCAGGTGATGGCTCACCGTCAGTACGTGGGTACGGGTTTCGTCGCGATAAATTTCGATGTCATCGCCCACGCGGTTTGCCGGGAACAACCCGACAACGCCGCGCGGGTTAAGGGTTTTCTCTGCACTCAGCGTGTCGAGCATCTCGTTCGCGTCTTTGAACAGGCGCTGTGCTTCTTCACCGACCACGTCGTCTTCGAGGATGCGCGGATATTTCCCCGCCAGCGACCAGGTCATAAAGAACGGTGTCCAGTCGATGTAGTTACGCAGCGTTTCAATGCTGGCAGTCACATCCTGCACGCCCAGACGGTGCGCAACCGGCGGCGTATAGCTGGACCAGTCAAACGCCAGATCGTTATCGCGCGCGGCCTGTAGCGTAACCGGCGGCGTACGTGGTTTTTTACGCGCATGCTGAATACGGACGGTTTCGTACTCTTTGCGGGTTCGTGCCACAAAGTCATCGTGCTGCGTGGCTGAAAGCAACGCAGAGACGACCCCCACGGTTCGCGAGGCGTTTTGCACGTAGACCGTCGGGCCACTGTAATTCTGCTCGATTTTCACTGCGGTATGCGCTTTAGAGGTGGTCGCACCGCCAATCAGCAGCGGAATGGTAAAGCCCTGACGCTCCATCTCTTTCGCCACGTTGACCATCTCGTCCAGTGACGGGGTGATCAGCCCGGAAAGGCCAATCAGGTCAGCATTCACTTCACGTGCGGTTTTGAGGATTTTATCCGCAGGCACCATCACGCCAAGATCGATAATTTCGTAGTTATTACACTGCAACACCACGCCGACGATATTCTTACCGATGTCGTGAACATCGCCTTTCACGGTGGCGATAACCATTTTCCCGTTACTGGAGCCTTTCTCTTTGCTGGCTTCAATATACGGCTCGAGGTAGGCCACCGCCTGCTTCATTACGCGGGCAGATTTCACCACCTGTGGCAGGAACATTTTGCCCTCGCCGAACAGGTCACCGACCACGTTCATGCCGTCCATCAGCGGCCCTTCGATCACTTCAATCGGACGTGCGGACTGAAGACGCGCTTCTTCGGTATCCAGTTCGATAAACTCGGTGATACCTTTAACCAGCGAATATTCCAGTCGTTTTTTCACATCCCAGGAGCGCCACTCAGCCTGCTGAACGTTGACGGCTTCATCCGATTTACTGCCACGGTATTTTTCTGCCAGATCCAGCATTCGCTCGGTGGCATCGTCACGACGGTTGAGGATAACGTCTTCCACCGCATCACGCAGCTCTGCCGGCAGGTCGTCGTAAATCGCCAGTTGCCCGGCGTTCACGATCCCCATATCCATTCCGTTACGGATAGCGTAGTAAAGGAATACAGCGTGGATAGCCTCACGCACCGGGTCGTTACCACGGAATGAGAACGACACGTTCGACACACCGCCAGAAATAAGCGCATGTGGCAGCTCGCGTTTGATGTCTTCACACGCGCCGATAAAGTCCTGGGCGTAGTTGTTATGTTCTTCAATCCCGGTTGCCACCGCGAAGATGTTCGGGTCGAAGATAATGTCTTCCGGTGGGAAACCTACCTCTTCGGTCAGAATTTTATACGCGCGACGGCAAATCTGAATCTTGCGCTCGCGAGTGTCGGCCTGACCGACTTCATCAAATGCCATAACCACCACAGCTGCGCCGTAACGGCGTACCAGCTTCGCGTGGTGGATAAAGATATCGATCCCCTCTTTCATCGAGATGGAGTTAACGATGCCTTTACCCTGAATGCATTTCAGCCCTTTTTCGATGACCTCCCACTTCGAGGAGTCAATCATAATCGGCACGCGGGCGATGTCTGGCTCACCGGCGATCAGGTTGAGGAAACGCACCATCGCCGCTTCGGCGTCAAGCATCCCCTCATCCATGTTGATATCGATAATCTGTGCGCCGCTTTCCACCTGCTGGCGGGCAACGTCCAGCGCTTCGCTGTACTTCTCTTCTTTGATCAGGCGTTTGAATTTCGCGGAGCCGGTGACGTTAGTACGTTCACCGACGTTCACAAACAGGCTATCGTCGCCGATGGTCAACGGCTCAAGGCCGGCAAGACGGCAGGCAACGGGAAGCTCAGGTAATTTACGCGGCGGCAGCCCGGCCACCGCATTGCTCATTGCGGCAATATGCTCTGGCGTCGTACCGCAACAACCACCCACGATATTCAGGAAGCCCGATTCAGCCCACTCGCGGATTTGCGCCGCCATGGTGTCGGCATCCAGATCGTATTCACCAAAGGCATTTGGCAGACCGGCATTCGGGTGGGCGGTGACGTAGCATTCCGCAATACGCGAGAGCTCCTGCACATACTGGCGCAGTTCGTCTGGCCCCAGGGCGCAGTTCAGGCCGAAGGAGAGCGCTTCGGCATGGCGTAACGAGTTATAAAAGGCTTCAGTTGTCTGGCCGGATAACGTACGGCCGGAGGCGTCGGTAATGGTGCCGGAAATCATGATCGGCAGGTCAACGCCCAGTGCTTCGAATTCCTCTTTCACCGCGAAAATCGCGGCTTTGGCATTGAGGGTATCGAATACCGTTTCAATCAGGATCAGATCGGAACCGCCTTCCACCAGCGCTTTTGTGGATTCGCGGTACGCGGCCACTAGCTGATCGAAGCTAATGTTACGAAACGCCGGGTCGTTCACGTCAGGTGAAATCGACGCCGTGCGGTTTGTCGGGCCAAGTACCCCGGCAACGTAGCGCGGTTTATCCGGCGTGCGGGCCGTCCATTCGTCTGCACATGCGCGCGCCAGTTTCGCGGCTTCATAGTTGATTTCCGCCGACAGGGATTCCATCTGGTAATCCGCCATGGCGATGGTTGTCGAGTTAAAGGTGTTGGTTTCAACGATATCCGCGCCTGCTTCGAAATAGGCATTGTGGATATCCGCAATCACTTGCGGCTTGCTTAACACCAGCAGGTCGTTGTTCCCTTTCAGATCACATGGCCAGTCGGCAAAACGATCGCCGCGGAAATCGTCTTCACTCAGACGATAGCCCTGGATCATGGTGCCCATGCCGCCGTCCAGCACCAGAATTCGTTCATTTAACTGCGCACGCAGTTGCTCTACTTTGCTGCTCACACTTGCTCCCGACAACGCTCAACCAGGCCAAAAGGCCAGCAGTCCATACTGGCATAATCTGACAGAGTGGAAAAGTCACACAGCGGTAACATGAGACATGTTCACCATCACTCATCCGATCAGTCAGGATAACGGTTGCAAAAACAGCAAATAAAACGAAAATGATTTCCACGATACAGAAAAAGGAGATCGTCATGGTCGCGACCGTTCCCGCTAAACGCGGCAGAAAACCTGCTGCCACCACCGCTGCACCACAGGGCGGACAGGTTCAATCGCTGACTCGCGGTCTGAAGCTGCTGGAATGGATAGCCGAGTCGCACAGCAGCGTGGCCCTGACGGAGCTGGCTCAACAGGCCGGACTGCCGAACTCCACCACTCACCGTCTGCTCACCACCATGCAACAGCTGGGCTTTGTGCGTCAGGTGGGCGAGCTGGGGCACTGGGCGGTGGGCGCACATGCGTTTATCGTCGGCAGTAGTTTCCTGCAAAGCCGCAACCTGCTGGCCATTGTGCACCCTATTCTGCGCAAGCTGATGGAAGATTCCGGTGAAACAGTGAACCTGGCCGTTCTGGACCAGAGTGACCATCAGGCGATCATCATCGACCAGGTGCAATGTACACAGCTGATGCGTATGTCTGCTCCCATTGGCGGCAAGCTGCCAATGCACGCCTCCGGGGCGGGCAAAGCGTTTCTCTCGCAGCTTAGCGAGGAACAAGTGACGGGGTTGCTGCATCGTAAAGGGCTACACGCCTATACCCACGCCACATTGGTTTCGCCGGTGCATCTGAAAGAAGATTTGGCATTGACCCGCAAGCGCGGCTATTCGTTCGATGATGAGGAACATGCGCTGGGTCTGCGCTGCCTCGCGGCCTGTATTTTTGACGAGCACCGCGAGCCGTTTGCAGCCATTTCCATCTCCGGGCCAATCTCCCGCATGACCGATGACCGGGTAACCGAGCTAGGTGCGCTGGTGATTAAAGCGGCAAAAGAGGTGACGCTGGCGTACGGTGGGATCCGTTAGGATTGAGTGCGGCCAGATGCCCTCACCCCGGCCCTCTCCCACCGGGAGAGGGAGAAAACATGATGACCTCACCCTGCGGGGGAGGGAGAAAATCTGATGCAAAACCGCTGCTTACGCCGGTAGGCGTACACATCCTCCACGTGCCCGTTTTTAATCCGCGTTTGCAGCCCGCGCCAGTAGCTGGCGTGGAACAGGTCGTCGTGCATCTCTTCAAATAACGGCCCGATGCGCGGGTCGGCACATAGCCAGTGACGAAACTCCTCCGGGAAAACATCCCCCGGTGAGACGCTATACCACGGCTCGCTGGACATCTCGTCTTCCGGGTAGCGTGGGGGCGGTATATCGCGGAAATTCACTTCGGTCATATAGCAAATTTCATCGTAATCGTAGAACACCACACGCCCGTGACGGGTGACGCCGAAGTTTTTAAACAGCATGTCGCCCGGGAAGATATTGGCGGCGGCAAGCTGACGGATAGCATTGCCATACTCTTCAATGGCATCCCGTAATCCTTGCCCTTCCGACTGCTCCAGCCAGATATTCAGCGGCACCATGCGGCGCTCTATGTAGAGGTGGCTGATGACAATCTTATCGCCCAGGTCGGTTATCTTTGCCGGAGCTTCCTGGAGCAAAAGCGCCATTAGCACCGGGTCAATCTGCTGCTTATCCAGCACAAAATTTTCGAACTCCTGGGTATCCGCCATACGCCCGACGCGGTCGTGTTCTTTCACCAGCTGATAGCAGGATCGGACATGGGCGGCGGTCATCTCTTTCTGTGGCGCGAACTTGTCTTTGATAACCTTAAACACCCGATCGAAACCTGGCAGGGTGAACACCAGCATCACCATCCCGCGAATGCCGGGGGCTTCGATAAACTGCTCATCAGCCGTTGAGATGTAGTGCAGATATTCCCGGTAGCTTTCGGTTTTGGCGTGCTTCTGACAGCCAATCGCCATATACAGCTCGGCGGTGGTTTTCCCCGGCAGGATCTCACGCAGCCACTCCACCAGAGCCGCAGGTAGCGGGGCGTACACCATGAAATAAGAACGGGCAAAACCAAAAACAATGCTGGCCTCGGCGCTGGTTGTCAGGCAGGTATCAACAAACAGCTCGCCCTCATCGCTGCGGTGAATGGGCAGCAGGAACGGCACGGTAGCGGTGGGTGTAATCAGTTTGCCGACCAGCCAGGCAGCCTTATTACGGTAAAAAAGCTCATTCGCAACGTGCAGATGGCTGTGAGTGAGCACCTCTTCACCAAACGTCTCACTGAGATGCGCGATGATAAAACCGATGTCTCTGGTTTTGTTCTGCCAGGGCAAGCGCAGCGGTAAATCGGTTAACACACGGTGTAGCAGAGATTCCCAGCCGTTATCGGGAAAGAAGTCTTTCGCCAGCGGCCGCGGGATGGTGCGAAAACGGCGCTCAGGCTGGGAGCTGAAAATAAATAACCGCTCGGGAGATAACGAGCGGTGGTCAAATAACCGGCAATAGACAGAGTTAAAAAAGCTCTCCGCAATTTCGAAGCGCGGGTAATCGGGTAATAAATGGGTGTAGTGCTCTTTAACACGTAGCAAAAATGCGGCATCAGGGTTTTTGCCATCGGTAATACAGCGCAGCTGTTCCACCACCAGACCCACATGGTGATCGTAAAGGTGAATACGCTGCTTCATGGCCTGCTGAACGGCGTGCCAGTCGGCGTGTTCAAAACGTTGCTGTGCGCCGGACGTCACTTCCAGAAAACGACCATACTGCGCGTCAAAGCCTTGCAGGATGGTTTGTGCAATCAATAATTCCAGGCCACGCGACATCTTATTCCCCCTCACCCCAACCCTCTCCCCAGCGGGGAGAGGGGGAAAACATCAGAACTGTGCTTCTTCCGTCGATCCCGTTAAGGCCGTCACGGAGGAGGCGCCCCCCTGAATGATGGTGGTGACTTTATCGAAGTAGCCTGTTCCCACCTCCTGCTGGTGAGAAACGAAGGTATAACCCTCTTTACCGGCCTCGAACTCTGGCTGTTGTACTTTCTCAACATAGTGCTTCATACCCTCACCCTGCGCATAAGCGTGGGCCAGGTCGAACATGTTGAACCACATGCTGTGGATACCCGCCAGGGTGATGAACTGATATTTGTAGCCCATATCAGACAGCTGCTGCTGGAAGCTGGCGATCGTTTTGTCGTCCAGATTCTTCTGCCAGTTGAAGGATGGCGAACAGTTATAGGCCAGCAGTTTGCCCGGATATTTCGCATGAATAGCATCGGCAAAGCGTTTTGCCAGCGCCAGATCCGGTGTCGAGGTTTCACACCACACCAGGTCTGCATACGGGGCATAGGCCAGACCACGGCTGATAGCCTGTTCAATGCCAGCATGAGTGCGGTAGAAGCCTTCGCTGGTACGCTCACCGGTAATAAACTCGCTATCATACGGGTCGCAGTCAGAGGTGATCAGGTCAGCCGCGTCTGCATCGGTACGGGCAATCACCAACGTCGGAACACCCAGAACATCCGCAGCCAGACGCGCTGCAACCAGTTTCTGAATCGCTTCCTGAGTCGGAACCAATACCTTACCGCCCATATGTCCGCACTTCTTCACCGATGCCAGCTGATCTTCGAAGTGTACGGCCGCTGCACCGGCCTCAATCATCGATTTCATCAGCTCAAACGCATTCAGCACGCCACCGAAACCAGCTTCTGCATCAGCGACGATCGGCAGGAAGTAATCCACAAAACGCGGATCGTTTGGCTCAATGCCCGCAGACCACTGGATCTGATCCGCACGACGGAAGGTGTTGTTGATCCGATCCACTACCGACGGCACAGAGTTTGCCGGATAGAGCGATTGATCCGGATACATACTGGAGGCGAGGTTGGCGTCCGCCGCCACCTGCCAGCCCGACAGGTAAACCGCCTCAATACCCGCCTTCGCCTGTTGCAGCGCCTGACCACCCGTCAGCGCCCCCAGGCTGTTGATGTAGCCTTTTTTCGAGCCGCCATGCAGCAGACGCCACATTTTGGCCGCACCCAGCTGCGCCAGCGTGCACTCCGGGTTGACCGAGCCACGTAATCTCACCACTTCCTCGGCACTGTACGGGCGACGAATGCCTTCCCAGCGCGGCTGTGTCCACTCTTTTTGTAATTCTTCGATCTGTTGGGTACGTGTTTTCATGTGCAGATGCTCCATATTGTTATGTGGTGGATTACGCAAGCAGGCGGTAGCCTGGCAGGGTGAGGAAGTCGATTAAGTCATCTGATGTGGTGATTTGCTCCATCAGGCGCGCAGCGTCGTCAAAACGCCCGCTACTGAAGCGGTGCTCGCCCAGTTCGTCCTGGATAACCAGCATCTCTTCGGCCAGCATCTGACGGAACAAGGATTTGGTTACCGGCTTACCGTTACTGAGCGTTTTTTGGTGATGGATCCACTGCCAGATAGAGGTACGGGAGATCTCCGCCGTGGCGGCATCTTCCATCAGCCCGTAGATTGGCACGCAGCCGTTACCGGAGATCCACGCTTCGATGTACTGCACGGCAACGCGAATATTGGCGCGCATTCCCTCTTCAGTGCGTTCGCCCGTACACGGCGCCAGCAGCTGCTCTTCTGCGGTTGGCGCATCCTCTTCGCGCGTGACAAACAGCTGGTTTTTGTTGTCGCCCAGTACGCGGTTGAACACCTCCATCGCCGTATCGGCAAGGCCCGGGTGCGCAATCCACGTGCCGTCATGGCCGTTACGTGCTTCCAGCTCTTTGTCGGCTTTCACCTTGTTGAGTACCTGGTTGTTTCGCTCGGTGTCTTTGCTTGGAATAAATGCCGCCATACCGCCCATCGCAAACGCACCGCGCTTGTGGCAGGTCTTAATCAGCAGACGCGAATAGGCGCTGAGGAATGGCTTGTCCATGGTGACAACCTGACGATCCGGCAGCACCCGGTCAGCGTGATTTTTCAGGGTTTTGATGTAGCTAAAGATGTAGTCCCAGCGTCCGCAGTTCAGGCCAACAATGTGGTCACGCAGCGCGTGCAGGATTTCATTCATCTGGAATACCGCCGGCAGCGTTTCAATTAACAGCGTGGCTTTAATGGTGCCCCGCGACAGGTTGAAACGATCTTCTGCATAGCTAAAGACTTCACTCCACCAGGCCGCTTCCTGCCAGGACTGGGTTTTTGGCAGATAGAAGTACGGGCCGCTGCCTTTCGCCAGCAAGCTTTTGTAGTTGTGGAAGAAATAGAGGGCAAAATCGAACAGGCTGCCAGGAATGGCTTCACCGCGCCAGGTGACATGCTTTTCAGGCAGATGCAGACCACGTACACGGCAAATCAGCACTGCCGGGTTCGGCTTGAGCTGGTAGATTTTCCCGGCTTCGTTGGTATAGCTGATGGTGCCGTTCACGGCATCACGCAGGTTGATTTGCCCATCGATGACTTTGCGCCAGTCCGGAGCCAGAGAGTCTTCAAAATCGGCCATAAAGACTTTAACGTTGGCGTTCATGGCGTTGATCACCATTTTGCGCTCCACCGGGCCGGTGATCTCGACGCGACGATCCTGTAAGTCTTCAGGAATACCGCGGATTGTCCAGTCACTACGGCGAATGGAAGCGGTTTCCGAAATAAACCCAGGCAACTTGCCATCGTCAATTTCCTGCTGTTGATGGATGCGTGCCGCCAGCAGCTTATTGCGCTTTGGCGTAAAGCGGGTCACCAGTTCGGTCAGGAATTCGACAGCCTCTGGCGTTAAGATTTGCTGCTCTTGTTCGCCATGTGGCTGGTTAAAAGCCAGTTCGTCGGCCGTGGTTGCCTGTTGAGTCATCATTCTGCTCCTCATCAAAGATCCAAAAACACTCCCCCAATGCGAGCGAAAGATCGTTGTGTGGTTTTCGCTCAGCAGAATTAAGATTATCTATAATTTTTTCAAAATCAAAAACAATTTCCATTTTAATTATTAATTGAATGCAACTTACTGATTAATATAGAGTTAAAGTTTTTTGCAATGTTGAGTGGCATTTCGGAAATAAAAAAGGCACCCGAAGGTGCCTGATCTGAATAGCTGAAACGCTTTAGGATCGTCCAGAGTAGTGGATTACTCCAGCGTCGGATTCATGTGGCGCAGATCGTATGGCGTGATTTGATAGACGTAATAGTTGAGCCAGTTGGTGAAGAGCAGATTTCCATGGCTGCGCCAGGTGGCCCGTGGTTTGTTTTGTGGGTCGTCTTTTGGGAAATAGTTATAAGGAACTTCCGGGCTTAAACCGGCTTCAACATCGCGGAAAAACTCCGCCGCGAGTGTGTTTGGATCGTACTCAGGATGCCCGGTCACAAACGCGATACGCTTGTCTTTGCTGGCAAACAAGTAGGCATCACCCTCTTCCGTTTCCGCCAGGATCTCGAGATCGGTGTAATCACGGATCAGCTGTGCCGGGAAATCGGCATAGCGGGAATGCGGGGCGAGGAAGGAGTCATCAAAACCGCGCGTCAGCAGCGCATGAGGATGAAGGATGTGGTGTTCGTATACGCCAGAGAGCTTTTCAGTGCGGGTTTGTTTGGGGATACCATAAAGAATGTTCAGCGCGGCTTGTACCGCCCAACAGACAAAGAGTGTGGAGGTGACGTGATCTTTTGCCCACTCCAGCACCTGTTTGATCTGCGGCCAGTAGGCGACATCATTAAACTCTACCAACCCAAGCGGTGCGCCAGTCACGATCAGACCATCGAAATTTTCGTCGCGGATATCGTCGAAATTACAGTAGAAATTGTTCAGATGCTCAGAAGGGGTATTGCGCGACTCACGGGCATCGATACGCAGCAGCTGGATATCCACCTGAAGCGGCGAGTTCGACAGCAGACGCAGGAACTGATTCTCTGTTTCGATCTTTTTCGGCATCAGATTGAGAATAAGCACCTTCAGCGGGCGAATTTCCTGACCTGTTGCACGTGAAGCTGTCATTACGAAGACATTTTCTTCACGTAAGAAATTGACGGCTGGTAGCTCGTCCTGCACCCGAATCGGCATAACCTTATATCCTCACAGCATACGTATAAACGTTTAGACATCCAGATAGCTAACGATACGCAGAAATGGCCTGAATGTCGAGCCTGCAAGTGAAAGGTGAGAAAGTTTCAAGGAGGGATCGTGCGGTCGACATTGCCGGGTGGCGGCTTCGCCTTACCCGGCCTACGGTTTTGCAGGTCCGGTAAGCGTAGCGCCACCGGGCATTTTTTTCGCACAAAAGCAAAAAACCCCGCACCTTCGGTACGGGGTTCTTCTTAATTGATGCCTGGCAGTTGTATGCCGGGCTTCC